>JASLDD010000115.1 GCA_030151725.1 Solirubrobacteraceae bacterium | reverse complement strand
GCAGGGCGCGCTTGGCCGGCGAGAGGCCTCCGACGTCGGCCATCACGACCAGCCGAAGTCGATGCCCGTGAGCTCGCTCAACCGCTCGTTGTGAGGCCTGAAGTACTCGCGCAGCTGCTCGCGAGTCGCCTCGGCCATCGGCTCGTAGGAGCCCGCATTCAGCTTTGGAAGCTCGCCGCCTGAGTGAGGCGGGAGTGCGAGGTGCTCGTGGATCTGCTCGAGTGCGCGCTGCGGCGCTGCGACGACGTCCTCGAACCTCAGGAACAGCAGCTGCTCGCGTGGGAAGGCCTCCAGCCACCGCTCGACATGCTCGGCGTAGCGACTCGTGCGCAGATAGCCCCACCGGTAAATCTGCCAGCTGTGGTACCTGGGATCTGCGATCTCCAGCGCCTCCTCGCCGCGCAGGCGCTCCTCCTCGCTCGCGATCGCCTCCTCGAAGGTCTCCAGCGGCTCCGTCCCCCTCCTGCGGAAGTAGTGGTACTGCGAGTACGCGCGGTCCGCCGGGTCGCGCATGCAGACGATCAGTCGCGCGTTCGGGACCACCGTGGCGGCGCGCTGTGGCGAGCGGTAGTCGGCCAGATAGGAGGCCGTGGCCTCACCGGAGATGAACGGGCGGCCGTGCTCGGCCGCGAAGGCGTCGCGTTCGCGGGCGTAGGGGAAGTAGCGCCGGTACCAGTCGGCGCCGGCCGCGTAGTTGATGCTGAAGAAGTGGATGTCCTTCCTGGTCGACGCGACGAACGGGTGCTCGACCAGCCAGCCGTGCATGCTTGTGGTCCCGCACTTCATGGACCCGAGGATCAGGAAGTCAGGCAACACCCGGCCGCGGCCGGGGTTGAGATGAGCGAGCGTGCGCCCCCCGTGGTAGACGCGCTTGACCGAGTCGTAGGCCGAGCGCGGAACCACCCGCCGGATTCGCTCGTCGATCGTGTGCCTGTTGATCCGCTGCACTTGAAAGCTCCAAGGCCCGTCGGGGGTGTGCTACCGGTGGCGAGAAGCCGTTGTTCGGCGAAGGTGAGGGGCTGGCGAATGCTACTCGGCCCTCTGTTTGCAACGCGGATTCCGGCCCGCGTAGCCGGAATCCGCCCGCATCTCTGTGGTACCCTGCATCCCTTGCGCTGGGCGCAAATAGGGGGCGAGGGGCGAGGAGGCAAACGTCATGGTCGGTGCAGATCCTGGCAGCCTTGTAGTCGATGGCCATCCCTTCTCTCCCTTGTGAACGAGCATCGAAACGAATGGATTCGTTAATGGCAACGCCCCGTCCACCGGAGCAAGGACGCTCTCGACGCAACCCTGCGATGAAGTCGCGAGCGCACAAGATGTTGAGGCGGAGGCTCCCTCCGGCCGCGTTCGAGCTGGCGGTGGGGGGCTACTACGGGCTGCGCAGGGCCACGGGACGGGGCCCGGGCCGCGGCCGAGTGCTGCCGGACTTCCTCGTCGTCGGTGCGGCCAAGTGCGGCACGACGAGCCTGTTCGACTGGATCTGCACGCATCCCATGGTTGCCCGGCCGATGACGGACGGAATGCCGCGCAAGGAGCTCCTGTTCTTCGACTACAACTTCCACCGTGGCGCCGACTGGTACCGCAAGCACTTCCCCCTGGAGGCGACGCGCCGTGAGTTCGAAGCCGAGCACGGCCGGCCGTTCATCACGGGCGAGGCTACGGCGTCGTACCTCACCGGCTACTGGGTGCCGGAACGCGTCCGGCGGGTGGTGCCCGAGGTCAAGCTGATCGTGACGCTGCGCAACCCGATCGACCGCGCGTTCTCGGCGTTTCAGATGTCCCGCCGGGAGCGGCTCGAGGAGTGTGAGAGCTTCGAGCAGGCGATTGCGCTCGAGGGAGAGCGACTGGCGGGTGAGCTGGAGCGCGTGCACAGCGATCCTCGCTACAACCCGCCGCTGCCTCCGCCGCTGGGCTACTGGTCATATCTTCAGCGCAGTCGCTACGCCGAGCACGTGGCCCGCTGGCTCGAGGTGTTCCCGCGCGAGCAGATGCTGTTCTTGAGGTTCGAGGACATCGTCGCCGACCCGTCAGGCGCGCTCGAGAGGGCCCATTCCTTCCTCGGTCTGCCCCCGCATCCCGCCGGTGAGCTGCGCAAGCTCAACGCCGGGAGCTATGAGGCAATGAGCCCGCAGACCCGAGCGGAGCTCGTGGAGTACTTCCGGCCCCACAATCAGCGCCTGTGCGAGCTCACGGGAATCGACTTCGAATGGGATCGGTGAAGCGGTGACGGCCCCCGAGCCAACGCTGCTCTCAGCGCCCCTGACTTCCTCCGAGCGCGAGCTCGCGGCGATCTGGACGGAGCTGCTCGGAGCGGCGCCCGCCGGTAGGGAGGAGGACTTCTTCAGCGCGGGCGGCGACTCGATCGGCGCCGCGGCGCTCGTCGCCCGCGCGAGCTTGCGACTCGAAGTAGAGCTCTCGCTGAGCGCGTTCGTGCAGCGCCCGACGCTCGCGGCGCTGGCCGGCGAGGTCGATGCTGCCCTGGCACGGGGAGCCGCTCCGGCGGTCTGGCCCACCGCGCAGGACGGCGGCCCCGCACACTGCTCATACGCGCAGGAGCGCTTCTGGTTCATCGATCAGGCCAGCGGCAGCAACGTCGTCTCAAACGTCTCCTGGGCGCTACGGCTGGATGGTCCGCTTGACGTGTCTGCCCTGGAACGGGCGCTCACCGAGCTGACGCTCCGCCACGACACCCTGCGCACGCGCTTCGAGCTGCGCGACGGAGCGCCCGTGCAACTCGTCTCCTCTGAGTCGGAGCTGGTGTTGGAGGTGAGCGAGGCCGGTGACGAAGCGCACGCCACCAGCCTTGTAGCGGCCGCGGCACAGGTGCCGTTCGATCTAAGCCGCGGACCGCTCCTGCGCGTGCAGCTGCTGACGCTTGGGCCCGACTCCCACGTCCTGCAGTTCACGGCCCACCACATCATCTGCGACGACTGGTCCAAGGGGGTGATCCTGTCCGAGCTCGCCGCTCTGTATACGGCGGTTGGCACCGGCACGGCGTCCTCGCTTCCGGCGCCCGTTCAATACCCCGACTACTCGCGCTGGCAGCGGGCGCGGTTGAGCGAGGACGTTCTTCGCGAGGAGCTCGAGCACTGGCGCGCGCGCCTCGCCGATGCTCCCGCCGTCGAGCTCCCCGTAGACAGCACGCGGCCGGCGGCGCCGAGCTTGAGGGGCGCACGACTGCGCACCACGATCGCCCCTGATGTCGAGGGGGCCCTGCGCGCGCTCGGCCGGGAAGCGGGCGCCACCTTCTTCATGACGATGCTCGCGGCGCTCGAGGCCTTCCTGCACCGCTACACGCGCCAGGAGGATCTCGTCATCGGCACCGCGATCGACAATCGCGGGCGCGTCGAGCTCGAGCAGGCCGTCGGGCTGTACACGAACGTGCTCGCGCTGCGCACGGACCTCTCCGGTCGGCCAACCTTCCGCGAGCTTTTGTCTCGGGCTCGGGCGACGACGCTCGACGCGGTGGCACATCAGGAGCTGCCGTTCGACCGGCTCGCAGCCATGGCGAGCGAGCGCGACGCCAGCAGACACGCGATCTTCCAGGTCTTTTACGAGTTCATCGTGCCGGTGCCCCTGGACCTCTCACTCCCGGGCGTCCGCAGCGAGCCGTTCGAGGTGCCCAAGCTGACCTCGGAGTTCGACCTCGGCCTGTACCTGGACGAGCAGAGAGGAGGCCTTGACGCGGTCTGGGAGTACAGCACCGACCTGTTCGAGGAGGCCACGATCGAGCGGATGGCCGGTCACTTCGCGGGCCTGCTGCAGGAGATCGTCGCGGATCCCGATCGCCCGCTCGATGAGCTCTCGCTGATGGATGCGGATCAGCGTGCGCAGGTCCTGTCGGAGGGCAGAGCAAGCAGCGCTCCGATCCCGCAGGCGTCGATCCAGGAGCTGTTCGAGGCGCAAGCCGCGCGTACGCCCCACGCACCCGCGTTGGTGGCCGGCGATGATCGCCTCAGCTACGACGCGCTGAACCGCCGCGCCAACTCGATCGCCCACCTGCTCACCGAGCGTGGCGTGGCGGCAGGCGACGCCGTCGGCCTCTGTCTAGAGCGCTCGGCCGACCTGATCGCCGCGATGCTCGGGATCCTCAAGGCCGGCGGCGCATACGTGCCGCTGCACCCCGACCATCCGTCCGCCCGGCTGCTCGTCCAGCTCGACACGGCTGAAGCACGAGTGCTGATCGCGCACGCCCCGCTCGATGGCTATTCCGGCACGCTGCTCTCGCTCGAGCGGGAGGGCGAGCGTCTCGCCGCGCTCCCCGATACCGATCCCGAGCCCGCTGTCGGCCCGGACGACACCGCCTACGTCCTCTACACGTCGGGATCGACCGGCGTCCCGAAGGGCGTGGAGGTCACGCACCGCAACCTCGCCAACTACACCGCCCACATGATCGGAGCGCTCGGCGAGGGCGGGACGACGAGCGGGATGCGCTTCGGATCGGTCTCGGCGGTCAGCACCGACCTCGGCAACACCGCCATCTTCCCTGCGCTCGCAGGGGGTGGCTGCCTGCATCTGATCTCCACCGACGTGGCGAGCGACGGCGCGGCGTTTGCCGCCTATGTGGCAGAGAACCCGCTCGACGTGCTGAAGATCACGCCATCTCATCTCGCCTCGCTGCTCGATGCCGCCGCGGGTGAGTCGATCCTGCCCTCCCGCTGGCTGCTCGTCGGCGGCGAGGTGCTCAGCTGGGAGCTTGCGCAGCGGGTGCTCACGGCCGGTGGGGCGCGCGTCATCAACCACTATGGGCCCACCGAGGCGACGATCGGCTGCTGCACCTATGAGCTCGACCTCGAGCAGTCGCGGCCCCCGGCGGCAACCGTGCCGATCGGCCGGCCGATCTCGAACGCGAGCGCCTACGTCCTGGATCAGTCGATGGAGCCGGTGCCGGTGGGCGTGGCCGGCGAGCTCTACATCGGCGGCGCGGGCGTGGCGCGCGGGTACGTGAACCAGCCCGAGCAGACTGACGCGGTGTTCGTCGCAGACCCGTTCTCAGACGATCCCGGTGCAATGCTCTATCGGACGGGCGATCTCGCGCGCCGACTGCCGGACGTGGGTCTCGAGTTCCTTGGCCGGGCCGATCAGCAGGTCAAGATCCGGGGCTACCGCGTCGAGCCGGCTGAGGTACAGGCGGCCCTGATGCGCGAGGCGGGCGTAGGGCAGGCGGCCGTGCTCGCGACTGGCGAGGGTGAGGGCAGGCGGCTCGTCGCGTACGTGGTTGCGAACAAGGGGGAGGTGTCGCCCAGCTCCTTGCAGCAGGCCCTCGAGCGGACGCTCCCCGCCTACATGGTGCCGTCGCAGATAGCGATGCTCGACGCGCTGCCGCTCACGCCGAACGGGAAGCTCGACCGGGCATCGCTGCCGAGCCTGGAGGCTCCCGTTGCCGTGCGAACAGAGCCGATGAGCGAGCTCGAGGTCGAGATCGCGGCGGTGTGGTCGGAGCTGCTGGAGCACGAGGTGGGTCCGGATGAGAACTTCTTCGAGGCAGGCGGCCACTCGCTGCTTGCGATACGGCTGATCGCGCGGATTCGCAAAGATCTGGGCGTCAAGCTGAGCCTCAAGGCGCTGATCGACGCACCGACGGTCGGCCAGTTCGCGGCCAGGATCGAAGATGCGCGGGGGTCGGCGCCCGCGGAGACGCCGACTGCGCCAAAGCCGAAGGCCGCCCTGACCGTACCGGCCGCGCCGCGGGGAGGTCCCCTGCGTTGCTCGTTTGCCCAGGAGCAGTTCTGGCTCGTAGATCAGCTCACCCCTGGGACCACGGCCTACAACTTTTCCTGGCCGATGCGCCTGGAAGGCTGCCTGGACCCGGACGCGCTCGCCAAGGCGACTGGGGAGATCGTCCGCCGCCACGAGGCGCTGCGCACGCGCTTCACCGCCACCGACGGGCAGCCGATGCAGATCGTCGAGAAGGCGGGAGCGGCCGGCCTCGAGGTCGTGGATCTCGCCGGGGAGCCGGACCCGATGGCCGCGGCTCGACGGCTGATCGACGAGCAGACCGCGACCCCGTTCGATCTCTCTCGCGGCCCGCTACTGCGGGTCGTGCTCATGGAGCTGGGGGAGCAGGATCACGTCTTGCTGATCGTCGTGCATCACATCGTCTTCGACGGGGTCTCCAAGATCGTCCTCTACCGCGAGCTCGGCGAAAGCTATGACGCGTTTGCCGCCGGGCGCGAGCCGTCGCTGCCGGAGCTGTCGCTCCAGTACGCCGACTACGCCGAGTGGGAGCGCTCCCAGCTCGATCCCGAGCGCTTGGAGCGCGAGCTCGTGCATTGGCGGGGACAGCTCGAGGGTGCCCAGACGGCGCTGGAGCTGCCGACCGACAGGCCGCGCCCTGCCGTATCCAGCCTGCGGGGAGCGCGCCACCGCCTACCGCTGAGCGGCGATTTGCGAAGGGCGCTCGAGACGCTTGCCCGCGGCGAGGGAGCGACTTTCTTCATGGCCGTGCTGGCCGCGTTCGAGGTGCTCCTCTATCGCTACACCGGGCAGGAGGATCTGCTCGTGGGCACGCCGGTGGACACCCGGACGGTGCGCGACCTCGAGTCGATCGTCGGGCCGTTCATCAACACGGTGGTCATCCGCGGGGACCTGTCCGGCCCGCTCAGCTTCCGGGAGCTTCTGGGCCGCATCCAGCAGCGGACAGTCGAGGCGCTCGAACACCAGGAGCTTCCATTCGAGCGGCTCGTCGCAGCGATCGCGCCCGAGCGGGACCTCAGCCGCCACCCGTTGTTCCAGGCGCTGCTGGCGCTCAACCCGGCGGAGACCGGACTCGAGCTCGACGGTTTGAACGTCAGCGACCTCGATCCCGCCTGGTCGGGCGGGCGCGTCGATCTGTTCTTGATCCTCGACGATCTACCGCAGGGCCTGGAGGCGATCTGGGAGTACAGCACCGATCTGTTCGAGGCGACCACGATCGAGCGGATGGCCGGCCATTTCGTTCGCCTGCTCGAGGAGATCGTCGCCGATCCAGACCGGCCGATCGACGACCTTGCGCTGCTCGGCGAGCACGAGCGCGGGTTGCTGCTCGATGAGTGGAACCGGACGGAGGCGGAGATACCGCCGCAGCGGCTCGAGCAGCTCGTGGCCGAGCAGGCGAGGGTGAGCCCCGACCGAGTTGCCGTGCGGTTCGAGGGGAGTGAGCTGAGCTACGGGGAGCTCGACGCCCGCGCCAACCGGCTCGCGAACCGGCTGCAGGCGATGGGGGCGGGTCCAGACGAGCTGGTCGGCGTCTGCATGAGCCGCTCCGAGGAGCTGCTCGTGGCGCTGCTCGCGACGTTGAAGACGGGTGCGGCGTACGTCCCGATCGACCCTGGCTTCCCGCCGGCGCGCCAGGAGTTCATGCTCGCCGATGCGCAGGTACGCGTGCTGGTGAGCGAGGAGGCGCTGCTGGCGAGCCTGCCCCCCTCCGATGCGACCGTGCTGTGCGTGGATCGCGACAGGGCCGAGATCGCGCTCGAACCGGGCACCCCGCCGACCCACGACGCAGATGTGGACGGCCTCGCCTACGTGATCTACACGTCGGGCTCCACCGGCAAGCCCAAGGGCGTCGAGATCCAGCATCGCGCGCTCGTCAACTTCCTGTGCTCGATGCGCGAGCAGCCCGGCCTGAGCGCGGACGATGTGCTGGTGGCCGTGACCACGCTGTCGTTCGACATCGCGGGCCTGGAGCTGTATCTCCCGCTCATAGTCGGAGCGCAGGTGGTGATCGCCTCGGCGCAGAGCGCCGCCGACCCGCGAGCCTTGGCGCGGCTGCTTGAGTCCTCGGGCGCAACCGTCATGCAGGCCACGCCGACGACCTGGCGCATGCTGATCGACTCGGGCTGGCGGGGCTCAGCGGATCTGAAGGCACTGTGCGGAGGGGAGGCGCTCCCGCCGGCGCTCGCCGACGAGCTCGTCGGACGGGTCGCTGAGCTTTGGAACATGTACGGCCCGACCGAGACGACGATCTGGTCGACGTGCACGCGCATTCGCGGGGTGGGCGAGCCGTCGACGATCGGTCGCCCGATCGCCAACACGACGCTCCATGTCTTCGACGGACGTGCCCGTCCTGCCCCGATCGGGGTTTCCGGGGAGCTCGTGATCGGCGGCGCCGGGCTTGCCCGCGGATATCGCAACCGCCCAGAGCTGACCGCCGAGCGATTCGTCGTCGGCGAGCTTGGCGAGCGTCTCTACAGGACGGGCGATCTCGCCCGCTACCGCCCGGACGGCACCGTGCAGTTTCTCGGCCGTCTCGACCACCAGGTCAAGCTCCGCGGATTCCGGATCGAGCTGGGGGAGATCGAGGCTGTCCTCGGCGCCCACCCGGCGGTCGCGGCTGCCGCGGCGACCATCCACGACGGCCCTCGTGGCGAGCCCTCGCTGGTTGCCTACGTCGTCGCCGACGGCGAGTCCGTAGACGCGGAGGAGCTGCGCCGTTTCCTCGGTCAGAGCCTGCCTACGTACATGGTGCCGGCGACGATCGTGACGCTCGAGCAGCTGCCCCTCACGCCCAACGGCAAGATCGACCGCAAGGCACTGCCCGCGCCGGAGCTGCCGACGAGCTCCGAGGACGATTACGTGGAGCCGCGCAACGCCACGGAGGCGGCCGTCGCATCAGTTTTCTGCGAGGTGCTTGGTGTCGAGCGAGCGGGCGCCCACGATGACTTCTTCGGGCTGGGCGGCCAGTCGCTGCTCGCCGCGCGACTGGTCAGCCGCTTGGACGCGAAGCTCGAGATCGAGCTCCCGCTTCGCGCCGTGTTCGAGGACCCGACCGTGGCGGGTCTCGCGGCTTGCGTCGAGGCGCTGAGGAGGGCGGCCGCCGCCCAGAGCTCGCAGGCAGGCGCGTCGCAGCCCTCGCAGACGCACGCGCCTATCCCCGGGCTGACAGCCACCGCTGCCGGGCCCGCGCCCCTGATTCCGGTCGCGGGCGTTCGTCCCGCCTCATTTGCCCAGGAGCGCTTCTGGTTCATCGACCAGATCGGAGGAGGCGCGGCGTACAACATCTCCTGGCCGCTACGCCTGCGAGGAGCGCTTGACGTGGTCGCGATCGAGCGTGCTCTGAACGAGATCGTGCGTCGACACGAGGTCCTCAGGAGCCGCTTCGCGGTCGAGGATGGTCGGCCGGTACAGGTGATCGAGCCCTCCCGCCCGGTCAGCCTCGAGTTCGTCGACTTGAGCGCGGAGACGGAGCCCGAGGGTGAGGTGAAGAGGCTGATCGACGAGCGCACGCAGGCTCCGTTCGATCTGGCGCAGGGGCCGCTGATCCGCGCAGCGCTGCTTCGCATCGACCCGGCGGAGCACATCCTCCAGGTCGTCGTGCACCACGTAGCCGCCGATGGGGGATCGAAGGGCGTCTTCTTCACCGAGCTCGGCGCGCTCTACGGTGCCTACCGAGACAACCGCCCGGCGGCGCTACCCGAGCCGCCGATCCAGTACGCCGACTATGCCCAGTGGCAGCGCACGGCGCTACAGGGGGAGCGCCTGGAGAGCGAGCTCGCGCACTGGTCAAAGGAGCTGAATGGCATCCCCGCCCAACTCGAGCTGCCCGCCGATCGCCCGCGGCCCGAGGTGGCCACGCTCAGCGGAGGATGGTTGCGCACGAAGCTCTCATCCGAGACGCTCGAGCGCCTGAACGCGCTCGCCAGGGGCGAGGGCGCGACGCTCTTCATGGTCATGCTCGCGGCGTTCGAGGTGCTTCTGCATCGCTACAGCGGTCAGGAGGAGGTGGTCGTCGGTACGCCCGTCGACACTCGCGGCCAGGCCGAGCTCGAGCAGCTGATCGGGCCGTTCGTCAACACGCTCGTCCTGCGTGGGGACTTGTCGGGCGAGCCCAGCTTCCGCGAGCTGCTGGACCGCGTGAAGCGGCGCACGCTGGGCGCGATCGAGCATCAGGCGCTGCCGTTCGAGCGGCTGGTGGAGGCGCTTGCGCCGGAGCGTGAGCTCGGCCGTCACCCGCTGTTCCAGGCGCTGATCGCGTTGAACCCGCCCGAGCCTGCGATCGAGCTGGAGGGGCTCGAGGTCGAGGAGCT
>JASLDD010000271.1 GCA_030151725.1 Solirubrobacteraceae bacterium | reverse complement strand
CTCGACGAGGCGGCGTTGCTGGTGGTGCGCAATCCCGATGCGACCGCGGCGGTGGCGCAGACGCTGGAACGCCTCGTGGAGTGCCCCCATCAGCAGGTGGGCGAGCGGTGTGACCGCTACCGGATCGATCTCCCCCGCCTCGATCGCCGCGCCGACCACCGCCTCCAGCAGCCCCAGCCCGTTGTCCTCAGCCACTGCGCGCCAGCGCTCCCAGCCGAGCACCGAGGGCCCGTCGATCAACACGATGCGCTGGACCTCCGGTGTGCGGCATGCCTCGAGGAAGGCGCCGATCCCGGCTCGCATTGCGGCGAGCGGACTCTCCACCGCGCCGAGCAGCCCCGCCACCCGCTGGGTCAGATCCTGCTCCACCTCTTCATAGACCGCCAGGAACAGATCTTGCTTGGCCGGGAACTGGTGGTAGAGCGCGCCGCGTGTGACCCCCGCGCGGCGCACGATCTCCTCGGTCCCCACGTCCGCATAGCCCTTGCGCGCGAACAGCGTACGGGCCGCGCGGATCAGCTTTGCGCGCGTGGAAGCAGAGCGTGCAGCCTGTCGATTGACATTCATACAGTCTGTATGTAAATTACGTACATTCTGTATGCAACATAGAGGAGGCAACGGACGATGGACCGCGAGATCGAGCTCTCCCAAGGCACCATCCGCTACCGCGACGAAGGCCACGGCGAGACGCTGCTGTTCGTCCACGGTCTGCTGGTGGATGGACGGCTGTGGCGTCAGGTGACCCCGGCGCTCACCTCCAGGCACCGCTGCATAGTCCCCGACTGGCCACTTGGCTCACACCTCACCCCTCTGCGTCCTGGAGCCGATCGCTCGCCGCGCGGAATCGCCGCGCTGATCGCCGAGTTCATGCTCGCGCTGGAACTCGAGAGCGTGACTGTCGTGGCCAACGACACCGGCGGCGCCATCTCCCAGATCCTCGCCGCCGAGCACCCCGAGCGGTTGCTCGGCCTCGTGCTCACAAACTGCGACTGCCTCGAGAACTTCCTGCCCCCGCTGCTGCGCCCGCTGCAATGGCTGGCCCACGTGCCCGGCGCCTACTGGCTGCTCGCGCAGCTGACTCGCTCCTCCTGGCTGCGCCGCTCGAGCCTTGGCTTTGGAATGCTCAGCCACGAGCGCATTCCGGACGACCTCACAGCCTCCTGGATGGCGCCCATGCGCGAGCGCTCGGTGCGCGCCGACGCCACCGCCACGCTCAGGGCGATCGACAGCCGTGACACCGTCGCCGCCGGCCAGCGACTCAGCCGCAGTCCCCTGCCGCTGCTGCTCGCCTGGGCGCCCGACGATCTGGTCTTCCCCATCCGCTTCGCCGAGCGCCTAGCGGCGATGATCCCCGGCGCGCGCTTGGAGCGGGTCGCGAACAGTCGCGCCTTTGTCCCCATCGACCAGCCCGCACGACTCGCCGAGCTGATTGGCGACTTCGTCCACGAGCACAGCGGCGCTCTGGCACCCGCCGAAACGCGGTCCGCCTAGCGCGGGATGCTGTCGAGTACGCGCTCGCGACGGTGTCTGCGCAGCGCTCCACGGCCGGCCACCAGGCCGGCAAGCAGCAACGCCAGCGGCACCACTACCGCAGCGCCGATCAGCAGGACGGTCAAGGTGACGAGCAGCACATGGCCGGCGTCGTGCAGTCCCCTGTGCAACGTGAGCCCTTCACTCGTGGCGTGGGCATCGCCGACCACCGTGACATCGACTTCGGAGTTGCCGGCACGGGCGGAGACGGCTCGCAGAGCATTGTGATCCTGGGCGATCGCTCGGCTCACACCTCCGAGTCGTTCGCGCAGACTGTCGATCTGCCCCTGGGTGCTCGCCGCCGAGAGCGCGCGAAGAAGCGCCTGGCGCTCCGCGTTGGCGTCGGAGAGCGCTCGACGCGCGGCTTCGTAGGAGTTGGTGATGTCCTGCGTCGACTGGCTCTCTGCCAGAATCGGCGCCAACTCTCCCAACGAGGCGAGCGCGCTCTCGAGCTTGGAGCTCGGAATTCTGAGCGCCAGTTCGGCCCCGCTCGAGCCTTCCTTTTGCACCTGCACGTGGGAGCTCTGCACGAAGCCCCCCAAGCCCACCACCACGCGGGTCACTGCATCGGCGACCGACTGAACGTCGGCGGGGTCCGCCCCGAGGCTCAGCGAGGCCCCACGTTGCTGGACGCGGTTGGTAGGGGTGGCGCTGAGGGGTTCTGACGTGGCGGGCACCGGCGCCGCGGCCCCGCTACTCGCCTTGGGAGCCGCACTCGAGGAGCTTGCCGATTGGCTGTCCGCTTTCACTTCGGGCCCCGAGGGTCCCAGGTCCGAACGGCCAACCGGCGCCAATCTCTCGACAGCCGAGCCACCTGTGCTCCATGGCTGGACGAGCACCATGACCGTAATCAGCACCGCAAGGCCAGATCCCAACGCCGCCACCAGCGGGCGCCTGTGATTGCCAAGAGAGCGCAGACGGGCGGCAAGACGCCGGACGCGCCCGACGCGAGCTCGAGAGTCGGCGATCCGCTGGCCGAGCGCGCGCTCGAACTCCGGCGTCATGGGCATTGCCAGCGCGCGCACATCGCTGCGAAGCTCACGCCACCGGTCGGCGCCGGCGTCCTCGGCACTGCCGTCGAGCGCTGCCTCGAGCTCCACCAGCCAGGCTTGCTCGGCGGTCTTCTCCTCCTCGGTGGGGAAGTGGATGATCCTCATGCGACCTCCCGTTGCTCTAGCTCGAGACACGTCGCACGCAGCCGCTCAAGCGCCCTGTGCAACCGCGTGCCTGCATTGGACTCACTGATGCCAAGCGCCCGGGCGAGCTCTGCGTTTGAGAGCTGACCGTGGAACTTGAGGAGCACCACCTCGCGATCGCGCATCGTCAGCGTGGCGAGGGCGTCGCGGACCGTGGCCCGTCGCTCGAGATGCTCGAGATGCTCAGTCGCCTGCGGCGAGTCCAAGCTTTCGCTCGCAGGCAGCTCCGAGCGCCGGGCACGGCGACGCAGCTCGTCGAGAGACGCGTTGCGCGCAATCGCAAACAGCCACGCCCGCGGCGTTC
>JASLDD010000256.1 GCA_030151725.1 Solirubrobacteraceae bacterium | reverse complement strand
ATGAGCGTGGGTACGCGCAGCGCCGGATTGAGAGCGCCCAGGAGCTCAGATCGATTGGAGCGGTCGACCACGTCGACCTCGCGCCGCTCATAGCTCTGGCCGAGCTGTGCGAACAGCAGTCGAACCTTGTAACAGGTGCCTGAGACCTGGGAGTTGTAGAGCAACATGGCGCGTGGATTTCCGAGTCGATGGTCGTATGCGCGGCTCGGCCGCGATGGATTTGATCCTATGGTTGGTGGAGGAGAATATGACTGATGGCGGTGGACAGAGCGAGGGGCGAGGCGAGCTCGATGAGTCGAGTGCAGTTGCTCCCGAAGCCTCCGAGGGGCACGGCAAACCTTCGCTACGTGCCCGCGTGACGCTGCGCCCGTTGGCAAAGGGCGATGAGCTTGAGCTGCTGCGCATCCACGGCACACCCGAGGTGCTCCGCTGGTGGGATGAGCCAGATGCGAGCTTCCCGTGGGACGAGCCGCAGTCGACGCGCTTGACGATCGAGTTCGACGGAGTGGTGGCGGGCCTGATCCAGTACTGGGAGGAGCCTGAGCCCAAGTATCGCCACGCGGGCATCGATCTGTTCATCGATCCGGCGCTGCACGGACGCGGGATTGGAACGGAGGCGGTGAGGTGGGTCGTGCGCCTGCTCATCGACCAGCACGCCCATCACCGCATAACCATCGATCCAGCCGTGTCCAACGCGGCTGCGATCAAGGCGTATGGGAAGGTCGGCTTCCGGCCGGTGGGCGTGATGCGCTGCTCGGAGCGAGACGTGGGGGGAGAGGGCTGGCACGACTCGCTGTTGATGGAGCTGCTGGCTGGCGAGGAGCGCGACTCCGACGGCTAAGGGCGGCTGACGATCAGGCGCAGCGCCCCGACGAACTCGGGCTGCTCCCTGAGCGCGCCATGGCGCGCATCCCAACGTCCAGAGTCGATGTCCTGGCGCAGGCTCTCCACCGCGCGCGAGGCGACGGCCTCATCGACAAAGCCCCACGCAGATTGTGCGCGTCGCACCTCGGGGTCGAGGAACTGCTCGGGTCGGGCGTAGAAGGCCTCGGTGAAGCCGTCGGGGCAGTCGATGGGGATGGGCACGGGCTGGACCTGGACGCTGCCTCCGAGCGACTCGCAGATCTCGTCTATGGCCGGATAGCGCTTGCGCTCGGCGTCGAAGAGCTCGGGCACGTACTCCCCCAGCCACAACCGCTCGAGCTCATCGCCGTCGAAGGTCATCACGAGCACTGGCCCGCGGCTCACACGTCGCATCTCAGCCAAACCGCGCCAGGGGTCGGCCCACTGATGGACGGTGATGGAGGCCATGGCGGCGTCGAAGCTCCCGTCGTCGAAGGGCAGGCTCTCAGCGGTGGCATCGATTGCGGGGGCCAGCTCGCGCGAGCGCATCGAGCGCATCGACGCGGAGGGCTCGACGGCTGCGACATAGCGGTCGGTTGGCTCATAGGAACCGGCTCCAGCACCCACATTGAGGACCGATCGCGCCGGTCCTAGCGCCTTGTGTAGCTGCGCGGCGATGCGTGGATCGGGCCTACGCACGTGTGAGTAGCGCGCTCCCGCGCGCTCGTAGTCGAAGTCGCCTGCCGGCTGAGCTCTCACGAGCACCTCCTTGCGTTCTGATGAACAGAACTCCTTGTGTCGTGGCAGCTTATGCGCACGCCGCCCGGCTCGCAATCGAGAGGCCAACTAGACTACGACGCGCTGCGCCCGTAGCTCAGCTGGATAGAGCGTCGGTCTACGGAACCGAAGGTCAGAGGTTCGAATCCTCTCGGGCGCGTCGCAAGGTCGGGCTAAGCGCCAGTGGGGGCAGTTGCCTGGTACTCGAAGCTGGGACCGCCGTTTTCGCCTGGAGCGAGCTCGATAGTCATCAGTGTCTGGGCCAGATCGGGGAGCTTGCCCATCAGGCGGATGGCCGTCCCGATCTTGGATGGTTCTCCATTGAAGCCTCCATGGAGTTCCTTGAGGACGCTCGTGTAGGCGAAGTTGAACGCTTCAGATGCCTGGCGAACGGCGGAGCCGGCGGGATAGGAGTTGTTGCGGGGGTTGCGCTTCGCCGGGTACACCTTCGTCGGGTCGAACGGGATCGCCTCACCTAAGTAGCGCCACGGCGGCGTCTCGCCGGGGGCGGGCACGAGCTTGTGACCTTCCGCGATCTCGGCGAAGCGGTAGAAGTGCGCCGGTTCTTCTTCTTCACTCTCGGCCTCGATGGGGTTGGTGGCGGTCCCCTCGCCCTGCTCAACGATCGTTTCGATCGCGATCGAGGCGCTTGCCATGTCGTCAACGGCGGTGACTTCCTTGAAGACGCCGGCGACCTGACGCTTGGGATCGCCGGTAAAGATCTTCTCGCCGACTTTTTCGAGTTCTACTTTGATGGCGTGGTAGAAGGCGCCGATCGTCAGCGGCTTTTCGGGCTCGGCGGCTGCGTCGGGCGGGATCTCGATCGGATGCTCTGGCTCCTCTATGACCATGAAGGCTTTCCTGACCAGGGGAATCGAGAATGCTTCGAGTCCGACGCAGAGCTGGTGCTCGACGGTCCCGGGCAGCGATTCGGGATATGTCGGGATGAACTTGGAGGTGTCGATTTCAGGGGTCCCGCCGATGGCGTTCAGGAGGTTGCAGGCGAGCGCCATATGAGCCATCTCCTGCATGTAGATGCTCCTGATCAGTTCGGCGATCTCGGAGTTGACGCCAGGTTGCAGCGAGAAGGCGGCATACAGATAGGCCGGGATGGTGGCGTGCTCGAGCTCGATAGCGGTCTGGAGAGCTTCCTGAAGGCCTAGGGGCGTATCGAGTCCATCGAAGAGCTCGGGCTTCATCAAGAGCATCGGACGCGCCCCTTTCTTCTGTTTTGGCTTGGCGTAGGCATCTAGAAGGTCCGCACGAGCGTCGCGACCGACACATGGGGCCAGCTGAGCTCGTCGAAGTTGAGCAGGACGGTCTGGGTGTACTGGAGCTGCAGGAACACCCCGCCGTGTTCGTTTTCGACGGTCTCGATCCAGAAGATCGACGAGACCGAGGCCGCGTTGGCGTTTTCGACGACGAAGGGGATGTTCTCGACACCACCGTGGGGAATCGAGGAAACCGCGAGCACCTCGGTGTGCAGCACCTTGAGGCCTTTGAGCGCTTCGATCAGCAGTGTGTTGGGGTCGTCCACTAGCGCCTGGGTGATTGGGAGGGGAAGCGGGCTGGTGCGGAAGGGGCTGGCGAGCGCGAGGTCGTACTCGGGGATCTCGTTTTTCGTGCCTGGGGGTGGCGCGGCGCCCCCGATGGGGAAGGGGACCGTGTTGGCTGGTTCGATTTTTGGGCCTGCATCAATGGAGATGCTCTGGCCTTGGAGGTTGATGGCGTCGCCGTGGGGGATGCTCGCCAAGCGGGTGATCGTAGGTCCGGCGGGAGGGGCGTTTGTCTCGGGGACGGTGATCCAGATCCCCGGCTCTATGTGCAGCGCGCCGCCGGGCGGCGTTGCTTGGCTGATCTGCTGGAGGTAGGTCACGCCGAACAGGTTGATGTCGTCCTGCTTGCTGCCGCGGTTCGGAACGTTGCTGCCGATGGCGGTGAACTCGAGGTGCTCCTTGGTGAGACTCAGCTGCAGGAAGAGCGGGTTGCCCTGCTCGAAGTTGGGGCGTGCGATCAGGTTGAACCCAAATCCAGACCAACGGCCGGGCAGATTCTGCAGCGGGCCTAGGTTTTCGGCGAGGGGCTCTTGGGGCAGCACGCCTCGGAAGGACGAGATCCGTGGACGTGGCGGTGGCTGTGCGTTCATGGGTGGCTCCCAGTGGAAGTTGAGAGGGAGCGCTCGCCCACGAGTACCACCCCGCCGGACGAGTGCTCGGGGAGACGCGGATTCTACCTGAGAAACCGAACTATTTCATTAGTTGGACTCTTAGATTGGGGTGCAATTTGCGGGCTTTTACGGATCGCCGAAGCTGAGAAGCTCGTGCCACCGGCGTAGCCGGGGCCGGTTTCGCGAAGTCAACCCGACGCGTCCTCAAGCACGTTGCAGGGTCCGACAAGCGCTTAAGCGCCCCATATCAAGCCAATGTAAACGGGTTGTCGACGCGTGCGGCAAGTATCTACTCCATTACAGCCTTCCTGGTAGGATTCGCGGGTCAGGCTGCCGGTGGCGGCCCGTGAGGGGCGAAGAGGGATATTTGGAGCAGTCGGAGGGTTGGACCAGTCGGAGGGCCGGCCGCAGCCGCGATCGGCATCGATCCAGCATCAAGGAGAATGCAGAGGAATGAGAAACCTTAGGAGGACGCTGGTTGTGGGCGCGGCGCTTTGCTCGCTTGCAATCGCCGCGACGCCCGCTCTGGCGGGCGAATTCGTTTCATCGGGGGGCCCGTCGAAAGGCAAAGGGGAAGAACAGGAATTCAAACTCGGCCCCTTCAAAATCCTGTGCCTGTCGGCAACGGCCAAGGGTGGCGAAATGACCCCGCTGATGTCGTCGACGTTCGCGACGTCGATCAAGTTCAAACGCTGCACCACGGAAGCCAAAATCGGCGGCGAACCGATCTACCTGAAAACGAAGTTCCTGACGCCGTTGGCGCTCGAATACCACAACAACGGCTTCGCGGAAGCGGGCTCGGAACTCGAAGAAAAAGGCGGCGAGGCGACGTTGGCGGGGGGGTCGATCGAACTGAAGATCAACTCGCTCAAATGCCTGATCACGCTGCCCGAACAGACGATCCCCCGCAAGGCTGAAAAAAAGCCGAACGGCGAATACACGGCTGCCAGCTACTACAACGAACCTGAAACCAAGGGCAAACGGTCGTTTAACAAGCTCTTGATCGAAAACGAATTCTCGGGCTTGCTCTTCGAATATGGCGAAGGTCAGTGCGAAGAATTCAAATTGAGCGAAGAAGAACGCAAGAACGGCAAATACTTCGGGGAAATCCTTGAGGAAGTTCCTCACGGCAACCTCGAATACGCGCCCTAGCCACAAGGCTCTGAGTTGAGCTCAAAGGGGGCGGAGGCCGCGCTGAGGCGCGAGTCCTTCGCCCCCTTTTGTGTTTGCTACGTGAACCCGCTGTAAAGGCGTTGCTGGCGGCCGCAGAGAGGGCTCAGCAGGCGAGGATGGGCCGGCTGGCGCCCTGCGCCTTGGAGCGATACATGGCCTCGTCGGCGAGCCTGACGAGGGCGTCGGCGTCGATGCGAAGGCCTTCGGCGCAAGCCACGCCGATGGAGGCGCCGAGCTCAACGGATCCGCAGGAGAGCTCGAACGTGTTGCAGAGCGCCTCGCGGATCCTCTCGGCCACGCGCACGGCGGTGTCTGGCGCAGGGATGTCCTGGAGCACGGTCAGGGACTCATCGCCGCCCAGGCGACCAACGGGGTCGCTGTCACGACTGGCCTGCTCGAGGCACTCGACCACGCGCA
>JASLDD010000255.1 GCA_030151725.1 Solirubrobacteraceae bacterium | reverse complement strand
CTCACGCGCTCGAGCTTCATCCTGCGTGGAGCCCTTGCCGCTGGAGCGTTCTACGGCGCCTCGGCGGTAACTCCGTTCGTCTCACAGGCGCTGGCGGCGGAAGCTGGAGGCGGGGATGGCGAAATCCTCAACTTCGCTCTCACGCTCGAGTACCTCGAGGCGGACTTCTACAACGTCAAGGGCAAGTCGCTTAACCTCAGCGGCGAAGCCAAGAGCTACGCCAAGATGTTCGGCGAAGAGGAGGCCGAGCACGTGACCGCCCTGACGGCGGCCATCAAATCGCTCGGCGCCAAGCCGGTTGCGAAACCGACGTTCTCCTTCCCGGCCACCAGTCAGAGCTCGTTCTTGGCGCTCGCATCGGTGCTCGAGAACACCGGTGTAGGGGCCTACAACGGGGCGGCACCGTCGCTGCAGAGCAAGCAGGTGCTGGCGGCCGCCGGGAGCATCGTGCAGATCGAGGCGCGGCACGCAGCCGCAATCGACCTGCTCATCGGCAAGAGCCCTACGCCCAGCGAAGGATTTGACATCCCGCTGACCAAGGCGCAGGTGCTGGCCAAGGCCGGCCCGCTGATCAAGAAATAGCTGTAAACGGGGGGAGTTGCGGGTGATCCACCCTCGCTCCCCCCGCGTAGTACAGGTAGGAACTCGGCTCGTCGGACAAGGGCATCGGAAATTAACCTTAGGAGGCATCACCCGCATGGGTCTCGATAATCCAATTCACATCGCATTTCTCCTCATTCTGCTGCTACTCGTGTTCGGCGCCAAGCGTCTCCCCGAGATGGGTAAATCGCTCGGAAGCGGTATGCGCGGCTTCAAGGATGCGCTCAGCGGCGAGGGTCACGAGCACGTCGCCGAGCAGCCTGTCGTCACACCGACGCTCGTTGTACCCCACCAGGACGCTCCCGTTGTGAGCCAGCCACAGCCCGTCACAGAGGTGGTCCGGGAGAAGATCTCCGCGTAGTCGCGGATTTCCGGGCAGTCCCTGAATCCTCACAAGACGAACGAGACGAGCGGAGAGATCATGGCGGTAGCGGTAGGCAGGATCGGACACGAAGACCGCCTCACCGTGGTCGATCATCTGCACGAGCTGCGCGGGCGCCTGATCATCTCGCTGGCGGCGCTCGCGGTGGCCTTCGGGTTCTGCATGTGGCAGAACCACGCGCTGCTCGACATCATCAACAAGCCGCTCTCGCACGAGACCCAAAAACAGGTCAAAGCTGGAAATGGGCCGCTCGGGGCCACATATTCCGTCCAGCAGAGCGCGCGAACGGTGGCCACCCAGTTGCAGGACGTGGTCACCGCCTTGCAACGGCCCGGAAGCGGCGTCTCGGCGGCCACGCGTGGCTCGCTCGAACACGTCACGCCACAGCTGCGTGGTGCTATCAAGCACCTCTCGGCTGCCCCCGAGGGCAACAAGCCCGTGACGCTAGGGATCGGCGAGCCGTTCACCACGACGATCGGCATCGCTTTGATCTTCGCGCTGATCCTGGCGCTGCCGATCATCCTGTATGAGCTATACGGCTTTTTGCTGCCGGCCTTCAGCCCGGATCAGAAGCGCATTGCAACGCCGCTGATGCTGGCGATCCCATTTCTGTTTGTGGCGGGCGTGCTGTTTGGTTACTTCGTTGTGTTGCCTGCGGCTGTGCGCTTCTTTCAGAACTTCAACAGCGGTCAGTTCAATGTCCTGGTTCAAGCCAGCCAGTACTACCATTTTGCCGCTGTCACGCTGCTGGCAATGGGGCTGGTGTTCCAGGTGCCGGTCGCGATCCTTGCTGCGACTCGTGCAGAGATAGTCACCACCAAGCAGCTTCGACACAACCGCCGTTATGCGATTGCCGCCTGCGGGGCGATCGCTGCCTTCCTGCCGGGAGACGCCGTCACGCTGCTGCTGGAGACGGTTCCCCTTTACCTGCTGTTCGAGCTCAGCGTTCTGCTCGCGAGAGTCATCGACCGCAAAGACAGACGGCGAGCAGATCGGCTGGCCGAGGAGGGGGGACGTCCCACCGATTCGGCTTCGTAGTTCTGAGTGTCAGCACCGTCCGAAGCATCTGCATTCATTTGAAGAGCTGGGATGCAGTGATCCAAATGAAGGGCTCGGCCGTAAACATGGGCAGCATGTTCAATCCTCTTCGTTCAGCTGGTGCGGGCGGGCAAGCCGACCGCTTGCGCGTGCTCGCGGATGAGGAGCTCATGCATCTCGTCTACAGGAGCAACGCGGACGCGTTCGAGGTGGTCTACGACCGGCATGCCGACGCTGCCTTCTCGCTCGCCTTTCGCATGTGTCGTCAACGCGCGCTGGCTGAGGATGTCGTGCAGGAGGCATTCCTGTCCCTTTGGCACAGTCGCGCTCGCTATGACCGCCAGCGCGGAAGCGTCCGCACGTGGGTCCTGGGAATCGTGCACAACCGGGCAATCGACGCGCTGCGCCGGCGCGGCGTGCGCGACCGGGGCGTCATCGCCGAGGAGGGCATCGAGGAGCGGCTGGTCGCACCCGAGCGCACCGATCTGGAGGTGGCCCGGCGCGAGGAGGCACGCGAAATCCAAGACGCGCTCAGCGACCTGCCCGCCGAGCAGAGCCGTGTTATCGAGCTGGCGTATTTCGGGGGCATGACCCACGTGCAGATCGCCTCGATGCTCGACACGCCCGTGGGCACCGTCAAGGGGCGCATGCGGTTGGGGCTGGCCAAGATGCGAATGACATTGGGAGATCCCGCGGAGGTGCTGCCATGAGCTCTGAAGAGCCGCGGACCCACACCCCCGACTGCGACGGCAACGCCGCCTCCTACGTGCTCGGCGCGCTCCCCGACAACGAGCTTGCGGCCTTCCGCGTGCACCTGGCCTCCTGTGCGGTGTGCCGCGAGGAGGTCGCCGCGCTGCAGGTGGTCGCAGACGCGCTACCGGCGATGGCACCCCACGTGAGCGCCCCGCCCGCGCTCAAGAAGCGGATCATGACGAGCGTTGGCGAGCTGCCGGCGGGCGCCAAGGGCAGCTCTGCTCGCAGGCGCTTTGCGATGGGGTCGCTGGGACTGCGCCCAGTAATGGGCTTGGCCGCGGCCGCCCTCGTCGTGGCCGCCATAGCGATCGCGCTCATCTCGGGTGGGAGCTCGAGCCCCTCGACACGCGTGATCCACGCACAGGTGCTCGCGCCGCACGCGAGCGCGACGCTCCAGGTGAGTGACGGGCACGCCGAGCTGAATATTTCTGGCATGCCGCAGACCTCGCCCGACCGGGTGTATGAGGTCTGGGTGAAACGCGCCGGAGCGCCGCAGCCGACCAACGCGCTGTTCACTGTCACGACCAAGGGCCGAGCCACCGTGGGTGTGCCCGGCAGCGTGAGCGGCGTCAAGGAGATCCTCGTCACCTCCGAGCCGATCGGCGGCAGTCTTGCCCCGACGCGCGAACCTGTGATCATCGCGAGCCTGAGCTGACCCCGGATCTAGGCAGCGGCGGACACCTGTAGCTCGTGCTCGCCGATCGTCACGGTGTCGCCCGGACGCAGCTGACGGCCGCGACGGGTCTCGGGCTCCCCGTTGACCAGAGCAGAATGCTCGGCCAGGAGCGCCTTGGCTTCGCTGCCGCTGTCGATCACACCTGCCAACTTGAGCAGCTGTCCAAGCCGGATGGACTGCTCGCGAATGGGGACCTGCTGGGGCACCTGGCGAATGTAGCGAGCTGCGGGCGTCACGCCGGGCGTGCTCAACGTCGTCATCAGCCGGCGTGAGCTGTCCTGCGGGCGCGGAACTCGGCAGCAGCGAGGGCGATGTCCACGAGCGGGTCGGGGTATCGCAAGGTCTTACTGGAGCGACCCAGCCGCCACGGCTCGTGCACTGCGCGGCCGGGGATGTCGGCGAGCTCTGGGACGTAGCGGCGCACGTAGTCGCCGTGGGGATCCAGGCGCTGCCCCTGGCTGACGGGGTTGAGCACGCGGTTGGGACGTGTGTCGTTACCGGTGCCGGCGATCCATTGCCAGTTGCCGACGTTGTTCGCCACGTCAGCGTCCACGAGCAGACCGGCGAAGTGCGCGGCGCCAAGACGCCAGTCGAGGTAGAGCGTCTTGGTCAAGAACGAGCCCACTATCAACCGAGCGCGATTGTGCATGAAGCCCTCGAGTGCGAGCTGGCGCATGCCCGCGTCGACCACTGGGTAGCCCGTTTGGCCCGTGCGCCACGCCTCCAGGGAGCGCTCGTCGCTCAGCCAGCGATCGCCCTTGGAGCGATAGTCGCGCGAGGGCAACTCAGGCCTGGCAGCAAGCACCTGATGGTGAAAGTCACGCCAGCAGAGCTGCCGCGCAAAGCTCGCCGCGGCGGGGCCGCGCCCCGAGCGCTCGAGCACCTCGCGCGGGGACAGGCAGCCGAAATGCAGGTATGCGCTCAGGCGCGAGGTCTCACGCGCGAGCTCGTTGCGGACCTGCTCGTAGCGAGCGGCGTCGTCGCGCAGCCAGCGTTTCAGGTGTGAACGCGCGGCGCTCTCGCCGCCCGCCTGCAGCTCCGGCGAGGGGGCTGCGGGCACGAGACTGGAGAGCTTCGGGATGGCGCCCGCGCGGCCCACGTCTCCCATCGCGATCTTCCCGGGCGCGCGCTTCACCGAGCCCGGATCGATGGTGCTCCACACACGCCAGTAGGGGGTGAACACCCGGTAATGATCCCCGCCCGACGGCGTGATCTCCCCAGGCCTCAGCACAGTCACGCCCGGGTGGACGCGCAGCTCGACGCGCGCCGTCTCGCACGCCTGGCGCAGCCGGCGGTGTCGCTTCTGTGCGTAGGGGGTGAAGTCGGCGCTCATGTGGATGGCAGACAGGCGACACTGGTGCACGAGCTTCAGCGTCTGCTCGACCACGTCGCCCCTGAGCACGATCAGGCGTGCGCCGCGCTCGCGCAGCGAGCGGTCCAGATCGGTCAGGCTCTGGAGCAGGAAGGCGATTCGGTTGGGCGCCCCGCAGCTGCCGCCAAGCAGCTCTCGGTCGAGCACGAAGGCTGGTACGACCACCTCGGACTCGCGCACGGCAGCGCTCAGCGCCTGTTGGTCGTGCACGCGCAGGTCCCGAGTGAAGAGGACGAGCGCGCCCCGCTTCGCGTGCCTCATCTTCGACTCAGGCCGGCGCCGAGCGCCCCTCGTCCTCGGCTACAGCCCGCCTCAGCGCCTCATCGAAGGACAGCGGCTCGACAGCGAAGTGCGCGGCGCCGGAGGGGTCGGTGACGATGGTCTCGGTCGTCAGTCCCTCGACCAGCGGTCGCGCCACATTGGTGTCCACAGGCGTCACCAGCCCGAGCCACAACGCCGACAGCCACGGCGTGATGAAAGGCACCGGCAGCCGTGGCCGCGGTCGCAGGCCCATGGCTACAGCCATCCTGTCGAGCATGTCGCCGTAGGAGAGCACGTCTGGTCCTCCGATCTGGACTTCGGCTCCCAGCGACTCGGGCACCTGGGGGGCGGTGCGCAGATACTCGATCACGTCATCCACGGCGATCGGCTGCGTGGCGATTCGCAGCCAGCTGGGGGCGATCATCACGGGCAGCCTTTTGACGAGGTGGCGCAGCGTGGAATAGGACTCGCTCTGCGCTCCCACGACCATGGCGGCGCGGAAGTACGTGAGCGGCGGACCCTCCTGCGCCAGCGCAAGCGCTGTGTCGTGGCGGCTCTGCAGATGCTTGGAGACGCTCTCATCGCCAAGTCCGCCCAGGTAGACGACTCGAGCGATGCCCTCGCGCTTGGCCATGCGGGCGAAGTTGAGCGCGCCCTCGTGCTCGCGCTCCTCGTACCCCGCGCCGCCCGCCATGGCGTGGATCAGGAAGTAGGCCACGTCCACGCCCTCGCCGATCCCCTCCAGGCTGGCGGCGTCGGTGACGTCGCCCTTGCGCAGCTCACAGCCGGCATCCCGCAGATGCGACGCGCGCGCAGGGTCGCGCACGAGGCAGCGCACCTGCACGCCGCCGGCGAGCAGCGACTTGGCAAGTCGACCGCCGATGAAGCCGGTTGCTCCCGTTACGAGCGCCTGAGTTGCGATCCCCTGAGGTTAGCCGTCGCCGCCTCCCGTCCAGCTTTACGGGGGTCGCGTGGCTTCCGTTGCGACGCTCAGCTTTACGGGGTCGCGTGGCTTCCGTTGCGCCGCTCAGCCATGTCGGGGCCGGTCGTCGTCGTCATGACCGCCGCCGCGCTCCCGCCGAGCGCGCGACGGACCAGGCCGGGGGCGATGATGCGCAGCGCGGCCGCCAGGCCGTAGGGTCGTGGCACATAGCGTTCGGGCCGGCGGCCGATGCCCGCCTCGTGGATCGCCTCGGCGGCCGCCTCCGGGGTGGAGACGATCCAGCGCGTCCACGGCTTTGCGGTGAGCTCCGACTGGGGAAAGCCCTCCGTGGAGATGAAGCCGGGGAGCACCAGCCCGACGTGAACGCCGTAGGGGCGCTCCTCCGCCCACAGCGCATCCGACCAGCCGGCGAACGCGAACTTGGAGGCGCTGTAGGCGCCGCTTCCAGCGCGCGCCACCCGCCCCGCGGTCGAGGCCACGTTGACGATCGCGCTGGGGGCGCTCGAGCGCAGCAGGGGGAGCAGCGCCTCCGTGAGGCGTATCTGGGCGTCGAAGTTGATGGCCATGGTGCGCCTGACGTTCTCATAGCCCCCGTCGGCGAAGTTCGAGCGCCAGGCGGCACCCGCGTTGTTGACGAGCAGGTCGAGCCGTGCGTGGCGCTCGAGCACATGGGCGAGGATCCGCGACGGGGCGTCCTCGTCGAGCAGATCCACGGCCACGAAGCTCGTGCGGTTTGCACCCAGCTCGGAAGCGAGGGCGCTGAGCCGTTCCTCTCTTCTGGCGATCAGGACGAGGCTTGCCCCAGGCTCGCGCGCCAGTCGTCGCGCGGCTGCTTCGCCGATCCCACTCGATGCGCCGGTGATGGCGATGACGCTGCCCGAGTGTGCGGGAGAGGGTGTGGAGCTGGGTCGTTCTGCCATGGCCTTCCTCGCTGTCGATTGTGAGCCGCGGCCGGCTCGGTCTCTGGCCGGTTAGCCTGTCAGATCTCAAATCGCATGAGCTCCTCCACAACCAGCGCCACTTCCCCCCGCAAGCGTGAGGCGATCGAGCTGTTCCGCGGCCTGTCCCGCCACTACGACGCGCTGTCAGCGGCCCTCAGCTTCTGGCAGGACCCGCGCTGGCGCCGCGCGCTGGTGAGCGCTGTCGCGCCGAGGACAGGCCAGCGGGTACTCGACGTGGCAACCGGGACGGGCATGGTCGCCGCGGAGCTGCTCTCGCGGTGTGAGTGCTCGGTGGTGGGGATCGACCAGAGCGAGGCGATGCTCGCTGCGGCCCGCGCGCGCTTTGCCTCCGAGCCGGCCACGCGCGTCGAGCTGATCGAGGGGCAGGCCGAGGCGCTGCCCTTCGACGATGCGAGCTTTGACGCGCTCACGTTCACCTATCTGCTGCGCTACGTGGACGATCCCCCAGCCACCATGCGGGAGCTGGCGCGGGTGGTGCGCCCGGGAGGCCGTGTGGCCTCGCTGGAGTTCGGCGTGCCACCCCTGGCGCTCGCGCGCTTGGCCTGGCGCTTCTACACCGCCGTTGGACTGCCCACGCTGGGACGGCTTGCCTCGCGCGAGTGGGCGCAGGTGGGCCACTTCCTCGGGCCGAGCATTCGCGGCTTCTACGAGCGCCACCCCGTGGAGCGCATCGTCGGATACTGGGAAGCGGCGGGCCTCGAGAACGTGCAGGTCCGGCGCATGAGCCTCGGCGGCGGCATCGTCATGTCCGCCAGCAAGGCTTGAGAGCGACGATGGGGCTCGCCCTGCGACCTGCGTTCTATGCGGTCGGGCGCGGGCGCATGGGCGATGCGCTCACGCTGCTGCACCCGCCCTACACGCTCTGGCACCTCAGCTACTTCGCACTCGGTGCCGCCGTGGCGCCGCACCTTTACGTGAACCGGCTGCTGTGGGGGCTGGCGGCGTTCGCTCTTGCGGTGGGCGTGGCTGCGCACGTGCTCGACGAGCTGCACGACCGGCCGCTGGGCACAGGCTTCAGCGACGGTGCGCTGCGCACCGCCGCGACCGTCAGTCTGCTGGGCGCGGTTGCGATCGGTGTGGTGGGGGTGCTCACGGTCTCTGCCTGGCTGGCGCCGCTGGTGCTGGCAGGCGCCCTGTTCCTGCCCGCCTACAACCTCGAGCTGGCAGGTGGGCGCTTCCACAGCGATCTCTGGTTCGCTGTGGGATGGGGCGCCTTTCCGGCCTTCACCGGCTACTTCGCAAACGCTCAGGAAGTGGGCGTCTCAGGGCTCTTGCTAGCGGCGGGAGCAACCGCCATGAGCGTGGCCCAGCGTCGCCTGAGCTCGCCCGCCCGCGAGCTGCGTCGCCGCACGGTGTCGGTGAGTGGGCAGCGCACGCGCTCGGATGGCAGTAGCGAAGAGCTCTCCGTCGAGCGTCTGCTCGGTCCGCTCGACGGAGCGCTCGCGGCTCTCTCGCTGGCGATCGTGGTCACAGCCTGTGCGGTGGTTGTGACTCGTCTGTGACAGCTCCGCACTCCATCTACATATAAAAAATTTGCTGTAACACCATGGCTATACAGCACTCACCCTCTAAGTAATGAAGTGCGCGCCTGGCCCCGGGCGCACTTCCAGCGTGTCGTTCGGCACCGGCACATCGGGGGCGAACAGGCCGAGGATGCTGCCCCCGAAGCCGCCGCCGACCATCCTTGCTCCCGCGGCGCCAGCTCGTCGCAAACGCTCCACAGCTGCCTCCACTGCCGGGGTGGATATCTGGTAGCGGTCGCGGAGGCTCTCGTGCGACTCGTCCAGCAGGCGGCCCACGTCGGCCAGGTCCTTCACGCGTAGCGCATCTACGGTGTCGAGCACGCGCTGGTTTTCGCCGAGCACGTGGCTGGCGCGCAAGTGCAGCGGTTCAGGCAACCCTGCGATGTCCTCGGCGGTGGCCTGGCGCAGGGACGAGATTCCCAGCAGCTTGCAGGCCTCCGAGCATTCTGCTCGACGTTGATTGTAGCCAGAGCTGGCATGCGCGTGGCGCTCGCCGGAATCGAGAATTACCAGCCGCCAGCCGTCAAGCTCGAGCGGCACCGGATCGACTTCCAGCGTGCTGAAGTCGATGCACAGCGCCGTGTCAGGGGCGCCGTACAGCGAGGCGAGCTGGTCGAGCAGGCCGGTATGAGCGCCGACCCAGTCATTCTCCACGCGTGCGCACAGCTGCGCGATCTCCGTGCGGTCGAGATCGTCTGAGCTCTCACCTTCCTCGCCGCTTGCTCCGAGCTCCACGAGAGCCAGGCACAGGGCCACCTCCAGAGCAGCCGAGGAGGACAGCCCGGAGCCCTGCGGAACATCGCCCTCGATCTGGAGGCGGGCGCCTCGCAGGGGATAGCCGGCGCGGCTGAGCTCAGCGACGGTGCCCCGCACAAACGCTCGCCACCCGCGCGCAGGGGAGGGCTCGTCGAGCAAGAACTCGTCGTGCTCGTCCAGATCGCCGGCATACGCCTCGACGATCTCGCCGATAGGCGATCCGGTGCTGAATGCTTCGGCCTGCACGGTGACGCCCTCAGCGATGGCAAAGGGGAGGGCGAGACCATAGTTGTAGTCGGTGTGCTCGCCAATCAAGTTGACGCGGCCCGGCGCAAAGGCGCACGTGCGCTCAGGCGCCACGGGCGATGGCCTCGCGCAGCTCGATGGCTGACTCCTCGGGCAACACGTCTGAGATGAACGTTCCCGCACCCTGCTCTGAGCCGGCCAGGTACTTGAGCTTCTCAGGCGTGCGCAGCGGCGGATAGAACTCGATGTGCAGATGTCCCTGGCCCGCGTGGGCAGCGTCGGTGGGCGCCTGGTGGACGGCCATCACATATGGGAACGGCCGCTCCCAGAGAGCATCGAATCCGCGGGTTACGCGCTGTAGTGCCTCCGCCAGCCCACTCAGCTCTGCGGGCGTGCAGTCAAGCAGGCTGGGACGATGATCGCGCATGCTGAGGTGCACTTCGTAGGACCAGCGGGCGGCATACGGGACATAGGCGACCACGGCCGCGTTCTCATAGATGACCCGTGAGCCATGCTCGAGCTCGCCGGCAAGGAGCGCGCAGGGCGCACAGCCGCCGAGACGCTCGTCGGCGGCCAGCTCGAGGGCGGGAACGGGAGGCAGGAAGGGGTAGCCGTAGATCTGGCCGTGGGGATGGTGAAGCGTCACCCCGACCTCCACGCCACGATTCTCGAAGATGAACACGTAGTCGACGTCAGGGCGTGCGCCGAGCTCCTTGTAGCGGTGGCGCCAAACCCACATCAACGCCTCTGCGCGCTGCGGCTCGAGCGATCCGAACGAGGCGTCGTGGTCGGCGGTATAAACGACCACCTCGGCTGCGCCATCGGGAGCTTCGAAGGCGGGGAAGCGGTTGTCGAAGACCGCGATCTCGAATGTGGGGCGGGGGATCTCGGTCTCTGCCCCTCCCGGCTGGGTGGGGTCGAGCGGGCAGTGCTCGCGGGCCGGCAGGAACGTGCGGTCCTGGCGGTGAATCGCGTATACGACCTGCTCGCCACGCAGCTCGTTGAAGCGCTGCTCGCTCACGGTCGTCCGTCGTCGGGGGTGCTGTAGAGGATCAGCGCGCGGCCGTCATCTTTGGTCAAGCGCTCGAGCTCGACCGGCCCAAACACCTCGTGCGACTCCTGAGTCAACTCGTCTGCGCCCTCCGGCTTGGGGCCACTCTCCCGAGCCACGTGCGAGGCGTCGTCGGTGGGAGGCCGGCTGGCGGATGCCGGTGCCATACCTCGAGGGTATACCCTTCAAGACAGGTTCTGAAATCAACCCGAGCTATGGTCGTGGGGGCGACTATGAATTGGGATATGGGGGAAGGTAAAGACTAGGTGCCGGGCCCAGCGCGCGGCCGAGTTCAAAGCAAGAGGAGAGCGATATGTCAGAGATCGATCAGGCACCGGATGCCGTGGGGGC
>JASLDD010000222.1 GCA_030151725.1 Solirubrobacteraceae bacterium | reverse complement strand
GTGCACAGCGCACCGCAGCGCTATCCGGCTGGCTCGAGGAGTACAACTGGCGACGACCACACGGCTCCCTCAGCCACAAGCCACCCGGAACTCGCCTACACGAGCTGAACAACCTCCTCGGGTCTTACAACTAGACCGCGGGAGAGGCGTCTGGAGCCTCGGCATCCACAGGTGTGGCGGGTGCGTCATCTGGAGCCTCGGCATCCGCGGAGGTCTCGAGCGCATCGTCTACCGCTGCGCCATCCTCGCCGGCGTCCACGACGAGTGCGACAGCGCTCACGGCGTCATCGTCCTTGAGGTTCATCACGCGCACACCGGTGGCCGAGCGACCCTGCTGAGAGATCCCGGCAGCGGAGGTGCGCTGGACCATGCCGCCGACGCTGATGAAGACGAGTTCCTGATGGTCACGCACCACGAGCGCTCCCGCCAAGCCACCCTTTTTCTCGGTGAGGCCAATCGTCTTGACGCCTTTGGCGCCGCGGTTGGTTTTGCGGTACTGGCTGATCTGGGTGCGCTTGCCGTAGCCGTTCTCGGTGACGACCAGCAGGTCCATGTCGTCGCGCGCCACATCCATGGCGATCACGCGGCCGTCCTTGCCGACGTCCATGCCCCGCACGCCTGTGGTGTCGCGGCCCATTGCGCGGGCGTCGGACTCGGCGAAGCGGACGGTAAGCCCGGCACGGGAGACCATGATGATCTCGTCGTCGGGATCGACGGCGCGCACGGCCAGCAGCTCGTCGTCGTCGCGGATGTTGATGGCGATGATGCCGTCCGCTTTGATCGGCGTGTTGTAGGTCGCCAGCTCGGTCTTCTTGACGGTGCCGTTGCGGGTGGCGAACACGAGGTACTGCGTCTCTGAGAAGTCACGCGTGGAGACCACCGCCTGGATGCGCTCGCCTTCGGCCAGCGGCAGGATGTTCACGAGCGCGCGGCCCTTGGCCGTCCGCTGCGCCTCGGGCAGCTCGTAGACCTTCGAGCGATAGACCTTGCCGCGGTTGGAGAAGAACAGCAGGTAGTCGTGGGATGAGCACACGAACAGGTGCTCGATGAAGTCGCCGTCCTTCATGTCCATGCCTGTAACGCCGCGCCCGCCGCGCTGCTGCTGGCGGTAGGTGGCCAGTGGCAGGGACTTGATGTAGCCGGTCTGGGTGATCGTGATGACCATCTGCTGGTCGGCGATCAGGTCCTCGATGTCGATCTCGTCCTCGGAGTGGCTGATCTCGGTGCGCCGCTCATCTCCGAAGCGCTCTCTGATCTCGGCGAGCTCCTCCTTGATGACGGCCAGCACGCGGTTCTCGTCGCCGAGGATCGCGCGCAGCTCGGCGATCCTCTCGGAGACGTCGGCATGCTCCTGTTTGATGCCGTCCGCTTCAAGCGCGGTCAGCTGCGAGAGACGCAGATCGAGGATCGCGGTGGCCTGGATCGGGCTCAGCTCGAAGCGGGCGACGAGCTGCTCGCGGGCGTTGTCGCGGTCGCGAGAGGCACGGATCAGTTCGATGATCTCGTCGAGGTGATCGAGAGCGGTGAGCAGCCCCTCGAGGATGTGCGCACGGGCCTCCTTCTCGGAGAGCTCGTGCTTGGTCCGGCGCACGATCACCTCGCGCTGGTGCGCGACGTAGTTGTGGATTACCGAGCGCAGGTTGAGCGTGCGCGGGACGTTGTCGACGAGCGCGACCATGTTGACCCCGAATGTCGTCTGCATCGGCGTGTGCTTGTAGAGCTTGTTGAGCACGACCTTGGGGATGGCGTCGCGCTTCAGCTCGATCATCAGGCGCATGCCGCGCTTGTCGGAGTAGTCGTTGAGGTCGGCTATCTCGGAGATCTTCTTGTCGCGGACGAGCTCTGCGATCTTCTCGATCAGCCCGCCGGGGCCGCCCTTCTTGACCATGAACGGCAGCTCAGTGACGACGATCGCCTCCTTGCCGTGGCTGAGCGGCTCGATATGGGCGCGCGCCTGGACGCGCACGCGTCCGCGGCCCGTCTCGTAGGCGTCACGGATGCCGCCATGGCCGAGGATGATGCCTCCGGTGGGGAAGTCCGGCCCTTTGATGTGAGCCATCAGCCCATCGACCTCTAGGTCCGGATCGTCGATGTAGGCGACCGTCGCGTCGATCACCTCGCGCAGGTTGTGCGGGGGAATGTTGGTGGCCATGCCGACGGCGATGCCCGACGAGCCGTTGACGAGCAGGTTGGGGAAGCGCGCCGGGAGCACGAGCGGTTCGCGACGCGAGCCGTCGTAGTTGGCCACGAAGTCGACCGTGTCCATGTCGAGATCGCGCAGCATCTCCGTGGCGATGCGGGCGAGCCTTGCCTCGGTGTAGCGCATGGCGGCAGCCGGGTCGTCGTCGATCGAGCCGAAGTTGCCCTGGCCGTCGACGAGCTCGTTGCGCATCGAGAAGTTCTGTGCCATGCGCACGAGCGTGTCGTAGATCGCGGAGTCGCCGTGGGGGTGATAGTTGCCCATCACCTCGCCCACGATCTTGGCGCACTTGGCATACGAGCGGGTGGGGCCGAGACCCAGCTCGTTCATTGCGTAGAGCACGCGACGGTGGACGGGCTTGAGCCCGTCGCGCACGTCGGGCAGGGCGCGCCCAACGATCACCGACATGGCGTAGTCGAGGTAGGCCGTGCGCATCTCCTCCTCGAGCGCACGCGGTTCCACGTTGCCCCCGCCGATCACATCAGCAGATGCCACTATGCCTCCTCACAGAAGCGCTGTTCCCATCTGTTCTACACATCAAGATTGGCCACCGCCCTTGCGTTGTCCTCGATGAAGGCGCGCCTCGGCTCGACCTGGTCGCCCATCAGCATCGAGAAGATGCGGTCGGCGGCGAAGGCATCGTCGAGCGTCACCTGCGCGAGCGTGCGGGTTGCGGGTGCCATCGTGGTTTCTCCAAGCTGCTCGGCGTTCATCTCGCCGAGGCCCTTGAAGCGCTGCAGTTTGATTCCTCGCTGCGCCACCGTCATGACCGCCGGGTGCAGGTCCTCGAACGAGGGCGCAGGCTCGCGCGCATCGCCGAGGCGTACCTCAAAGGCGGGTGCGCCGGCGAGCTCGATCAGCTGCCCATGGACGCGCGCCAGCGAGCGGTACTCCTGCGAGTCGAACAGTGTGTGCTTGATCCGATGTATGCGGGCGAAGCCCGTCTTCTCTTCGACTGCACGGACGCGCAACTCGTTCTCGTCGGCGTCGAGCAGCTCGGTGGCGTGCGCGTCACCGTCGGCCCCCTGACGTTCCAGCCACGTGATCGCGGCATCTGCGCTCAGCACCTGCTCATCCAGCAGCGAGGACTCCTCGAGGAACTGCACCACGTCATGCCCGTGAGCGGCGCGCAGCGATGAGGACCAGCCCTCGTACTGCTTGAGCAGCCGCGTGAAGCGCTGCCAGCGTGCCTCCGTGAGCTTGAACTGCTTGCCGTGGCGGTCGAAGACCTCGATCTTCTCCCACTTGTCTGACAGCAGGATCTCCTCCAGTTCGGAGTCCTTCTCGATGTAGCGCTCGCGGGAGCCCTGCTTGAGCTTGTAGAGCGGAGGCTTGGCGATGTAGACATAGCCGGCCTTGATCAGCTCCTCCATCTCGCGGAACAGAAGCGTGAGCACCAGCGTGCGGATGTGGGCGCCGTCGACGTCCGCGTCGGTCATCAGCACAACCTTGTGGTAGCGGGCGTTCTCGATGTTGAATTCGTCGCGAACGCCTGTGCCGATGGCGGTGATCAGCGCCTGAACCTCGGCATTCTGGAGAACCTTGTCGATGCGCGACTTCTCCACGTTGAGGATCTTGCCGCGCAGGGGGAGGACCGCCTGCGTGGAGCGGTCGCGGCCCTGCTTGGCCGAGCCGCCGGCAGAGTCGCCCTCGACGATGAACAGCTCGGCCAGCGACGGGTCCTTGACCGAGCAGTCGGCGAGCTGGCCCGGGGGCGTGGAGTTCGCGAGCGCGGAGTTGCGGCGTGTCAGGTCGCGAGCCTTGCGCGCTGCGTCGCGCGCGCGCTGAGCCTGCACCGCCTTGGAGATGACCGCGCG
>JASLDD010000204.1 GCA_030151725.1 Solirubrobacteraceae bacterium | reverse complement strand
ACTCCATGTACGAGCTGCGCGATCTCGACGTCGGCGGTCCCGACTTCGCCTATCCGCCGCCGGCGGTGGCCAATCTCGCCGGCGGGTATGGCGCTCCGGTGCGTTTGAACCTTGCACGTCCAGCGGCACTGAGCGCATATCCGCTGCTGATCGTCCGACGCGACCCCGCGCAGCCGCGGCCGCCGAGCGCGTACAGCCTGGTGTGGGAGGGCTCCTATTACGAGGTATGGCGCAGACGTCCTGGCGCAAGGGCTGCGCTCGAGCACCTCGCCACGAGCGGTGGGGCCGGCGAGCAGTGTCGAGAGATCGGCCGCCTGGCCGCGCTCCTCGCCGGGCACGCTGGCGACTTGCGTCTGGTGGGGGCTGCGGCCGAGTCAATCGTCAGGCTGCGCCTGCACAGTGTCAAGCATCCGCGCGGGTGGGGACGCGAGCGTCAGGGGCTGGTGATGAATCGGCCGGGCCGGCTGTCGCTGCGCTTCCGGGTGCCGGCGGGGGGGAAATGGGACGTGTGGGTCCAGGGGCAGCTGATGCCCACGGTCAAGCTGGCGGTCGATGGACGCCCGCTCGAGTCGGTCGCTGCTGAGCTGAGCGGCAACTCGCTGGTGCCCGACACGGTGCCCCCGATCGGTGTGCATCTGACGGCCGGTGTGCACGTGTTGTCGGTGACGCGCGACGCCACGACGCTCGCGCCGGGCGAGGGCGGGGCGGCGGTGCTCGACGCGATCTTCCTGACGCCAGCCCGCGTACCTGCGGCCGGCTCGCTGTACAGCCTGCCGATCTTGCGTTGGCACGAGTTGTGCGGTCGACGCTACGAGTGGGTTGAGGCCACGAGCTCTTAGCTCTTGGGGCCGGCTGCAGTCACGGTCACGAGCATGGCGCTGGCCGCAGGGACGGACAGCGAGACGGAGCCATGGCGCACCGCGATCGGGGAGCGGCCGGGCAGGGTATGGAAGGAGCCGGTGCCTGTCACGGTGTGGCCACCGAGCGTGATCTCTGACCGGGCGGCGAGCGAGGGACCTCTCAGCGCCAGGACGGAGGCGAACTTGAAGCGTGGCGGGACACGGAGGCGGACCGTCGCTGCGCCTCCGGTCGGTTCGTTGTCGACGATCAGATAGTGCAGGGCGCCGGCGGGAGTTAGCAGGGCGTTGACGGAGAGGTTCAGTGGGGAGGAGGAGAGGATCCGTGAGGGCAGCGGCCGATCGCCGATCAGCTCCCTGCTCAGCAGCAGCGCATACCACTCGGGCTGGGCGTGCAGGGCGCCGCTTTGGAGAAGCTGCGGTGCGGGCGCACACAGCGGCGAGTAGCCGCGGCAGTTGGCCGGGTTGCCCTGCAGGTTGATGCCGACCGCGCCCGCGGCCATGGTCCTTGCGATGTAGCTGGCCGCCCACAGGGCTGAGGCGAAGGTATCGCTGATGCCGGCCTGTCCCCCGCAGGAGACCGTGTTGGTCTCATCCATGCGAAACGGGGTGGCACTGGAGCGCGCCACGGACATGTAACGCAGCAGCGACGCGCCCTCCTTTTCGCGGGTGGTAGGGCTGAGCAGCTCTTCGATGGTGGGTGCGGGCAGCGTCTTACAGCTGAGTGGGTAGTGGTGTCCAGTCAACAGCGCCGGGTGCTGCCTGCGCACCTCCGCCGGACCCCACCGTTGGAAGGCCCGCGAGCCCGACACCCCGGGTCCCGCCACGGCCAATCCGGGCGCGCTGGCGGCGATGGCCCGTCGATAGGCACTCACCTGATCCTCGTAGGCGGAGGGGGTCCAGGGCAGAGCCCGCAGGTCGTGACGGGCGTAGGAGTCGGGCTCGTTTCCCAGCTCGATTCCCGCCAGCCACGGTCCGAGCACAGATGCGGCAGCGGCTGCCTCACGGGCGGCGGCGACGGGTTCGTAGTGGGCAAGGCCGATGGTCAGGAGGATGTGCCAGCGGCTGCGCTCTGCGAGCCTGCGCAGACCGCGCAGATCGGTCATGTCGAGCAGGCTGCTAGCCCAGGCAGGGGCTGGGGTGAGGGCGTCAGTCCACCCAACTCGCGTGTCGGCCGAGGCGCCGCCCAAGCGCAGCACGCCGGGTCCAAGCGAGCGCAGCAGCGTGGCGAAGTTGCCCTCATAACCGTAGGCGGCTAGCTGAGATGCGCTTGAGAGCTCAAAGGAGAGACCGAGGAACTCGCGCGGGACCGGCGCACGCGCCGCTCGTGCGTCGATTACGACAGTGGCGAGCGACGCAGGCGCGCTCACAGTTTCCGTGAGACCGGGTTCGAGCCCGTCGGCGGGCAGCGCGACCACTAGCATCACGACTCCGCATGCAAGCGAGACGCATATACGCAGTCGTCGCGCTCGGGTACGCGCCTGCTGCGCCTGTCGATCTCTCGTCACGAGGTGCAGTAAACACGTGAACACGTCTGGCCGTCTCAGCACCTCCATCGGGCGGCGAACGTAACCTCTGGGGCATAAGACGCGTGCGCCTGTGACCACTGAGACAGACAGGATCCTCTTGGGGGACAACCTCGAGCTGCTGCCCACGCTTGCGGATGGGTCCTTTCAACTCATCTACATCGACCCGCCGTTCAATACCGGCAAGCCGCAGGCACGAAGGACGCTCAGAGCGGTTCAGGACAGCGAGGGGCGCAAGGGCTTCCAGGGTCGCCGCTACAGCACGGAGCTGCTGAGCGAGCACAGCTACAGGGACGAGTTCGATGACTACATGGCGTTCTTGAGGCCACGCCTGATGCACGCTCACAGACTGCTCGACCGCGAGGGCACGCTGTACTTCCACATCGACTACCGCGAGGCCCATCATTGCAAGCTGCTCTTGGACGAGATCTTTGGCAGGGAGTGCTTTCTCAATGAGCTGATCTGGGCCTATGACTATGGCGCGCGCACAAAGCGTCGTTGGCCCGCCAAGCACGACACGATCTTGGTGTACGTGAAGGATCCCGACGCCTACCACTTCGACTCCGAGCAGGTCGACCGCGAGCCCTACATGGCGCCCGGCCTGGTGACCCCCGAGAAGGTTGCCCTAGGCAAGCTGCCGACGGACGTCTGGTGGCACACGATCGTCCCGACGGCGGGGCAGGAGAAGACGGGCTATCCGACTCAGAAGCCGGAGGGCATAGTGCGGCGCATGGTGCAGGCATCGACGCGCCCGGGCGACTGGTGCCTGGACTTCTTCGCGGGCAGCGGCACGCTGGGCGCGGTCGCCGCCAAGCTCGACCGCCGCTACGTGCTGATCGACTCCAACCCCGAAGCCGTGGAGATCATGAACGCGCGTCTGGCGACGGTCGAGGAGCGCCGGCGCGAAGCATCCCACTAGCCTCTGGACCATGTTCCACATCCAGCTGCGCCAGTTCCCGCACAAAGCTTGGCGCTTCAACCTGAGCGAAGCCGAGCTGCGCGCGGTGGCGATTCCGTGGGCGCGGATGGAATGGCTGGAATTCGGGGAACGCAAATGGAACCCCCACGAGGCGGAGATCACGATCCTGGAAGGGCCGGAGCTGGCCTTCCAGGAACTCTCGATGGGTCGCGGCTGGCGCGCCGCCGAGCGGCGCAGCGAGGACATCACCGAGCGGGTGCTCACGACGATCAAACAGGTCGAGGACGAACACGCACAGGCGCAGGAGGATGCGCGCATCCAGGAGGCGGCCCGCGCGCAGGTGGCCGACCGAGAGGAGTCCGCAGCACCCAGCGTTCCGGTTGCTGACCCACTCACGCTGGGCGTGCAGCTGGCCTCGCTGCTCGGCTCCCGACCAACGGAGCTGTTGGCTGCGTGGCAGCGTGCGGCGGCGGCAGCCCCGTCGGTCTCTCCCAGCGAAGCGCTCGCGCAGGCCGAACACGAGCTTGGGGCCTCAGCTGGAAATCAGGGCTGACGCGCCGCTAGACTTCGTGCCTGAAGCGCTTGGTGGGCGTAGCTCAGTTGGTAGAGCTCCTGGTTGTGGTCCAGGCGGCCGCGGGTTCGAGTCCCGTCGCTCACCCCTCGCATTCGGACGCAGTACCGGCGAAGCGCGAACGTCAGAGCGGCGGCAGATCGAGGCGGTGCGAGCTGCCGATGTGGTCTGCCATCTGCTCGTTCACGCCGACTTCCTCGGCGATCGCTCTCCAGCCCGAGACGACGGTCGTGACTTCAGCGAGGATGGTCTCAGCACGGCCGCGCGTCAGACCCGCCACGCTCGCGATCTCGCGCAGGTCGGCCACTGTGAACCCTGTGCGCTTGCCGTTGATTGACATCTGGTGAGTGTCGAGCCACGGGTTGCCGGGCTTCCAGGCCCAGATGACGTCATAGGCGGGAGCCAATGACCACGCGCCTTCGTGGTCCATGAGAAAAGCGACATTCTTCACGTGGTCGTCTTGATTGCGTGCGACAACGTTGAAAACCATGCGCCTGAACTGCTGCTCGACCACAGGCGTCCCGAGCCCGAGTCGGCGCATCAGCTGCAGGAGTTGCTCATAGCTGTACGTGCCGGGCTCGTTGTAGCTGACGTGCTCGAGTGCCGCGACGGTCTGCATGTGTAGCTTCTCGCCGCCCTTGGGTCGGTCAAAGCGTCGGGTCATGAAATGCCTGCGGCCGTTCTCCTCCAAAAGCCGGCACTCGGTCATGTCGATTCCGGCCGCGCTCGCCATCTTCGAGTACGCGTACTCCACCGCGCCCCAGCCCTCGGGGTCAGTGAGGCCGTGGTCGCCGGCGCGCGAGACGCCGTCGAACTTCAACAGCCATTGACGAAAACCGGCATCGACGTGGACCTGTCCGGACCGCACCTGGCCGGTGGCGTCGTTGTAGGCGATGAACGCCTTCGGGCGCGCGCCGCCCGCGGAGCTACCCACGGCAAGGATCGCCTTCATAGCCTCCTCGTCGGGGTTTTCGCTCAGCTCGGCCACGAATTCTGTGCGCTCCGCGAGCACCTCGCTCGCCAATCGCACGAGGGCGTCGAGCTGCAGATCGGCGCTAGGGGAGAGCGCCGGCTCGCGGGCCGGCTGGAACTCCAACGCACCCACGCCGCGGGTACCGACGTAGCAGAGCCGCTCAACGACATCAAAGCTCGATTCGTTGCGGCCCTGTGAGGCCAGCCAGGCGTTGACTAGCGCGGTGCCCCACCGATCGGGCAGGGAATCGGCCAACAGTCCTGGCAAGCCCCTGAAGGCGTCCTGCGGCAAGCCTGGGAATCTGTATGGCTCGAGGCGCAGGGGCATTCTGATCGGCGCGATCTCAATGCCACTGCGAACGAATGCCGGGTCGTATTGGAACGTTGCGTAGCCTGCGCCCGGATCGGTCGAGACGGCGGCGATGCGAGATCCCCAGAGAGTCACCGCCGCGACGGTCAATGCTCCGACTCCGGCTCACTGCCCCACCTCCACGGCGCCTGTGTGGCTTCGGGGGAGTCGGCGGACGCGCCACCTCGGCGGCCGCGGCCACGTCGTCGGATCTTGCGCTGTTCGCGTTCCAGTTGCGCAATTGGGAGGTCGATCGACTCGGGCACAGCGAGATCCAGCGCGCCGAGCAGCCCCAGGGTCCTCAGCAACTTGATCATCGAGGTCATCTGCACCGAATCTCCTCGCTCGGCGCGCTGGACGGTTGCCTGGCCGATCCCAGCCTGGAGCGCCATCTCGGCTTGAGTCAAGTTGCGCTCCAGGCGATGGCGCTCCAGCCGTCGGCCGAGCTCGGCGAGAACGCCTGCGTTTGTGGTGGTCTCATCAAAATGCATCAGTTATGACTAGTTATATCGGAAGTCGATGGTAATGCATCTAATCTGATGTAATATTTGCAATAGATCTTCCTATCTTCAAATCGATTATGATGTGTTATCCGCTTTTTACGATATAACACATCATAAGTGATGCATTGATGCAATGCTCGGATTGAAATGTCCTCGATGCCCATCGCGGCACGCGGTGTTCTCGGAGATTCGGCCAATTCCGACTGCCCGACCGATGATCGTGACAGCATGTGGGGGTGGCTCTTGGTGCAGTTTCTCGCCCCGGCGTATGGGCGTCGGGCATCGCCGTCTTGGCCATGATGGGATTCGCCCCGGCGAGCGCTGACGCGGTCGGGAACCCGACACTGATCGGCACAATCGCGGATTCAGCGACATTGCCCGGCGTAACTGCGGTGGCAGTGTCGGGCCAGTATGCGTACGTCACCGGCTACTACGCCGGCAGGCTGGTGGCGGTAGACATCTCCGACCCTGAAGAACCGGTGATCGCAGGCGTGAGCGAAGCCAGCGAAGCATTGATCAATGCGACCACGGTCAACATCGTCGGCGGCTACGCGTACGTCGTATCCAAGAATCGCAACGGCCCGAGCGGATCTGAAACCAACGAAGATGGGACTGGCAACAGCCTCACGATCCTGGATATCGCGACAGATCCCGCATCGCCGACGATCGTGGGCTCGCTGCACGACACCGAATCACTGTTCGGTGCCTACGGGGTGGCCATCTCCGGCAGCGACGCCTTTGTCGCTGCGCAGGGATGCCTGACCGGGCAGCCGTGTCCGAACCATTCTGTGGGCAACGCGTTCGCCGTGATCGACATCAGCGATCCAGCCTCCCCAACCTTGGTTGCGGCGCTTCACAACACGACGCTCCCACCTCCTTGGACGGGCACGGGTGCATTTGGGCACGCCACGGCCGTCGCGGTCTCCGGAAGCTATGCCTATGTGACGGCCGCCTCCCAAGATCGCCTCACCGTGGTGGACATCGCAAACCCGCAAAGCCCGGAAGTTGTGGCGTCGCTCAAGGACACAACGAACCTCAATGCCCCCGTGGATGTGGCCGTGAGCGGCCAGTACGCCTACGTGGCCGACCAGATATCGCCCGGTCGGCTGACCGTCGTGGACAGGAGCAATCCCGCCGACCCCCGAGTGGTGGCGTCGCTGGCGAGCACGAGCTTGAACGGGGCCTACCGGATACGCGTGCGCGGGGACTTCGCATATGTGTCGGCGTTCTCGGGCGCGGACGTGGCGGTCCTCGACATCTCCAACCCGCTGAGCCCGCGTCTCGTCGCGGCGCTCGCCGACAGCACGCATCTCAACAAGACGTCGGGGCTGGATTTGGATGCTTCCGGTGGCTACCTGGTGGCGAGCTCTCCGTTCCTCTCAGGTCAGACGCAGCCGCTGTATCCGCCGTTTGCGCTGCAGTCGGGTGGCCCGACGTTGACCGGGACGGTGTCCGTCCTCACCCTCGACCCGGCCCCGATAGCGGTGAGCATCGCCCCCGAATCCCAGCCCGCGAATCCGACCGCGACGACCTCAGCCGCCTTCGACTTCTCCGTCAACGACGCGGTCTCAGCCGTTGAGTGCGAGCTCGATGGCGGAGCGTGGCTGCCGTGCACCACGCCCACCAGCCAGGGCTATGGCGAACTCGATGGTGGCTCGCACACCTTCACGGTGCAGGCCACAGACTCGGCGGGTAACACCAGCACGGCGAGCTACGAATGGACGGTCACCGCGCCCGCCAACATCACGTCCCCCTCGATCTCCGGATCGGCGGCGGTCGGGCAGACGCTGGAAGTCTCCGCCGGCTCCTGGACGGGCTCACCGGCTCCGACGTTCACCTACCAGTGGATGCGCTGCGACGCTGTGGGGGTGGGCTGCGCCCCGATCGTGGGTGCGACCTCTTCGAGCTACACCGCCGCGGCGCTCGACGCGGGCATGACGCTGGAGGTGCAGGTGAGCGCCACCACCGACGCCGGCTCCAGCACGGCCGAAGCAGGTCCCACTCCGGCCGTCACCGAACCACCGGCGAACACATCGCTCCCGATGCTCTCGGGCAGCCCCGCCGAGGGGGACACTCTGACGACTTCGGGTGGCTCATGGTCCGGCTACCCGACACCATCGCTTGCTTACCAATGGGAGCGGTGCAACAGCCAAGGGCAGGATTGCATTGCGATCTCGGGGGCGGGCACCCCAAGCTACACGGAGCTTTCGAGCGATGTGGGTTCCACGCTGCTCGTCCTCGTGACCGCCGCAAACAGCGTCGGCTCAGCGCACGCAACCTCACTCGCCAGCGCCGTCGTGGTTGGCGAAAGCCTCACGGCTGCTGTGGACTCGCTCGCAAGCGTTGCCGTGGTCGGCGAAAGCACGGCGCCGGTCGGTCCCGTCACCGTGGCGGCGCTTACCGACGAGCAGATCACCGCTCTGCTCTCTCGACAGCTGGCCCCCGCGGGCAATGCCACCACGATTGGTGCTCTTCTGCGACATGATGGGTTGAGCATGTCGATCAAAGCCCCCGAGGCGGGACGACTCACACTCGCCTGGTACGAGCTGCCGGCTGGAGCAAAGCTCGCCAAGGTCAAGTCCAAGCCCGTGCTCATCGCCAGCGGAAACATCACCGCAACCGCGACCGCTACGGTGGTCCTGGAGATCAAGCTGACCGCGGCCGGCAAGCACTTGCTCGAGCATTCGACGCGGATCAAGCTGACCGCCGACTCGACCTTCACGCCTGTCGGCGGCAAACACATAAGCGTCAGCAAGGCGTTCCTCCTCACCTCGAAGAGCGCGCCCCGCGAGCGATCGAGCGACCGCCGAAAGGCCGCCTAGACCTGCTGGGACGCAGCTGCCACGCCCGGTGCAACCGCAGGCGACCAGCTCTGCAAGAACGCCTCCGTCCCCGCCACATCGAGCGGTCGCGCGAACAGGAAGCCCTGGCCGCTGTCGCAGCGCTCGTCCTTGAGCAGTGAGAGCTCGCGCTGCTGTTCGATGCCCTCGGCGAAGGTCTTGATCGAGAGCGCCTTGCCGAGCTGCACCAGCGTTCGCAGCAGAGTCTCGCCCTCCTGGTTATGCGTGAGGCCCGAGATGAACGACCGGTCGATCTTCAGGGCATCGACCGGGAAGCGCTGCAGGTGGGCAAGCGAGGAGTAACCCGTGCCGAAGTCGTCGATCGCGATGCCAACCCCGAGCTTCTTGATCTCGGCCAGGCGCAGGGCGGTCTCCTCGATGTTGCGCATCAGGGTCGTCTCGGTGATCTCGATCGTCAGGGCCGCCGGGTCTAGGCCGCTGTCGGTGAGCGCGCGCCTGATGTCGTCCACGAGCGCGTCCGTGTCGAGTTGGCGCCCCGACACGTTGACCGCCATCACGATCGGGTATCCGCTCTCACGCCAGGCGGCCGCCTGTGCGCAGGCCTGCTCGAGCACCCATCTGCCGACCTCGACGATGAGCCCTGTGTCCTCCAACATCGGGATGAAGTCGTCTGGCTGGACCACGCCGCGCGTCGGGTGCTCCCAGCGGATCAGCGCCTCCAGGCCGGTGGGGCTCATGTCGATGAGGTCGAAGGTCGGCTGGTAGGCGAGGAAGAACTCGCCGCTCTCCAGCGCTTCGCGCAGGTCCATCTCGAGCTCCATGTTGTTCTGCATCGCCGCCTGCATGCCGCTCTCGAAGACCGAGTAGCGGGCCTTGCCGTCCCACTTCGCGCTGTACATCGCGATGTCGGCCTCGCGCAGCAGCTCCTCCGCCGAGCAGCCCTCGCCGGTGGCGATCCCCACGCTCGCCGTCACAGTCACGCGCGTCTCCTGCTCGTCTCCGAGCGTGAACGGGTGCTGGAGCGCGTCCAGCAGGCGTTCAGCGATCAGCTCCGCGCCCGAGGCCATCGAGAGGTCCTCCGTGATCACAACGAACTCATCCCCGCCCAGGCGCCCCAGCGCATCCACATCGCGCACCACGCCCTCAAGTCGCGCCGCCACCGCCCGCAGCAGTTCGTCGCCCACGCTGTGACCGAGCGTGTCGTTGATTCCCTTGAAGTTGTCGATGTCGATGAACAGCGCCGCAACCGGCGTCTGGTTGCGGCGCGAGCGCGCCAGCATCTGCTCCACACGGTCGAGGATCAACGTCCGGTTCGGCAGGCCCGTCAGCGGATCGTGCGTCGCAAGGAACGCCAGCTCCTCCTCGCGGCGCTTGAGCTCTTCATCGGTGTGCTTGCGCTCGATCTCAAAGCACTCGCACATCCGCACCAGGCTGAACTCCAGGCTCAGCTGCAGGATGTTCAGAGCTTCGCCCAGCGTTTCCGAGGACGCGTCCAGCTCGGCTGCGCTCTCGCGCAGAACCTCGGCCATCGAGTCGCGCCAGCACAGACAACGTCTCGTCACCTCGTTCAGGGACGCTGCCCTGTGGGCAGCCAGCTCGCCGAAGATCTCCCACGTTTCCTGGCCAGCTTCGCGCGCAACCTCGAGGCCCTCGCCGGCCAGCCAGCGGGAGACCGCCACGGTGGAGCTCCTGCTGATCCGTTCGAAGCTGTCCTGAACAACCGCGTCCACATCGTGTCCAGCGCCTGCCGTGCGCGTGATCGTGCGGCTCAGCACGTCCTCCGCGCGGGCCTTCAGCGCTGCGCCGAGCAGGTGGAGATCCTCACTGGAATCGTTCATTGGAGCGGAGGGCGGCATCGGAACTCGCATCGCATATTTCCCCCATGCTTGAGCGCTGGAACCCACATCTGAAATCGATAATCGTCACTAGACGCATGTTCCATGAGCCCGAATCGAACCGGCTAGACATTTACGAGGCTTGGTAATAAAGAGACATTACGCACTTAATAATCAACAAATGGGGTCAATTTCGACCGCAGATCCCTCCGTCGTCGCCGACCGTCAGGATCTCCAGCCCATGTCCGCTCCCCAGCTCGTCATCTTCGACTGCGACGGCGTGCTAGTCGACAGTGAGGTCATCTCCAACGAAGTCCTCGCAGACTTCCTCACCGCCGCGGGACTGCCGACCCCGCTCGCGGTGGCGCGCCGTTACTATCTGGGTCTGCTGATTGCGAAGATCGGGAGCGCCGCCGAGGCCCGTCTCGGGCGCGCTCTGCCGGAGGACTGTATCGAGCGC
>JASLDD010000143.1 GCA_030151725.1 Solirubrobacteraceae bacterium | reverse complement strand
GGCGCCTGGGGCGCATCCTCGGGCCTTCAGGCAAGATGCCGAACCCCAAAGTCGGCACCGTGACCATGGACGTCGCCAAAGCTGTCGAAGAGTCGAAGTCGGGCAAGGTCGAATACCGCACCGACCGCACGGCGATCGTGCACCTGGTGATCGGCAAGGCCAGCTTCGACGACCGCAAGCTGCTCGAGAACTACGCAGCGGTCATCGAAGAGCTCGTCCGCGCCAAGCCCTCGGCTGCCAAAGGCCGCTACCTGCGCTCCATCACCATCGCCTCCACCATGGGTCCGGGCGTGAAGGTGGATTCGAGTCGTACACGTGAAATCGTCGAGGAGGCGCCCGCGGCCGCAGTCGCCGCTTAGCGTCACCCACCAGGCCACCAGAGACCCCCGGCGGCAGGCCACCAGGCCGCGCAAGACCGGGATAGGAGCCCCACATGAACAGAGACCAAAAGGCCGTGGCGATCGCCGAGATCGCCAGCAAAATAGACGAGTCCGAGGCGATCTTCGCCGTCGACTACAGAGGCATCACAGTTGCCCAGGTGGCCGAGCTGCGCACCAAGCTGCGTGACGCCGACGCAAGCTTCAAGGTCGTCAAGAACTCGCTCACTGAGCGTGCCGCCGACCAGGCTGGCGCAGCGCCGCTCAAGGACTTTCTCGCCGGGCCCACCGCCCTGACGTTCGTCCGCGGCGACATCGCCGTTGCGGCCAAAGCCGTTGCCGACTACGCGCGCACCACCCAGCTGCTGCCCTTCAAGGGCGGCCTCATGGGCAGCGACCCCCTCGACGTCGAGCAGATCCGCTCGCTCTCCCGTCTGCCCTCTCGCGAAGTCCTCTACGGCCAGCTGGTCGGCGTGGTCGCTTCGCCCGTCAGCGGGCTCGTGCGCTCCCTCGGTGCGCTCATCGGCGGACTCGCCGTCGCTCTCGGTCAGGTCAACGAGAAGAAGCAGTCCGGCGAGATCCCCGCGGGAGAGGCGCCTGTCGCCGCGGCGGCTCCCGCTGCCGAGGAGGCACCGGCAGCCGAGGAGGCACCGGCAGCCGAGGCACCCCCTGCCGAGGCTGAGACCCCGGCTGAGGAGGCTCCTGCCGCTGAGGAGGCTCCAGCCGAGGAGCCGCAGGCCGAGGCGAGCGACGACAGCAAATCTGAGTCGGAGCAGGACGAGCCGGCGCAAGAAGACGACAACAAGGCGGACGTCTCGGCTGAGGCTCAGTCCGAGGACGCCGAGACGAATCCCACCAAGGAGGACTGACACATGGCTAGCAGCACACAGGATTGGATTGAGGAGCTGAAGGGCATTTCGGTGCTCGAGCTCGCCGAGCGCATCAAGGCGCTCGAGGAGGAGTTCGGCGTCTCGGCTGCTGCGATGGCAGCTCCCGCCGCCGCTCCCGCCGGTGGCGGTGGCGGTGGCGACGCCGGCGCCGAGGAGGAAGTCAGCAGCACCGTCGACGTGCTCCTCACCGGAGCCGGTGACAAGAAGATCCAGGTCATCAAGGTCGTGCGCGCCGCGACCGGTCTCGGGCTCAAAGAGGCCAAGGCGCTCGTGGACGAGGCTCCCAAGCCGGTCAAGGAGGGCATTGACCGCGAGGAGGCCGACAAGCTCAAGCAGGAACTCGAGGAGGCAGGCGCCTCCGTCGAGGTCAAGTAGCACCCGTATTTCCGTCTGAGCACTCTGTGCACGACGTCTGATCGGCGTCGTGCACAGTCGCTCAGCTTGTACCTTCGGCTAGGAAGCGCCGAGGGCTTCAGCGTCACCGCCATGCAGCCGATGGACCGGTATGCGTTCCCTCGCGCTCAGTGTCAGCATGCGTTTTTTCGTGGCGCTGTTCGTGCTGCTGATCACGCTCTTGGCGGTCGCGTGGCTCGGCCTGCACGGCATGGGCGACGTTCAGGCGGCCAACCGGCAGATCTACGCCGACAACCTGCTCACCGAGCAGGCGAGCAGTCAGCTGGGCAGCGATCTCGCCAGGGCTCAGGCCGTCACGCTCGACATAGCCGCCACGAGCAACGCGCAGGAGCTGGCGGGCCTCAAGGCAGAACTCGACGCAATCCTCCTCCCCAAGGTCAACGCCGATGTCGCGCAGCTCGTGCGCGTCCACTCGCACGACCCTCCCTCTGAGCTGGCCCAGATCAAGCAGATCCCGCGCGCGTGGCAGTCGTTCCTTGCGCTCGCAGGCAGCAGCGCGCTGACTCATCAACGGGCTCCGGTGGCTCCAGTGGGTTCGCGCCACCTGAGCCCCAAAGATCTGGCCGGGACGCTCACCACCCTGATCGCGTTCGTCGCTCAGCGCCATCCCATCGAGCTGGAGGCCGCCGCCGACGCCTATGAAAGCGCACGCCACACCTACAGCGTCGATCGATTGTGGCTGCTCGTAGCGGGGGCGATCGCCCTGCTGGCGGTTGCAGCGATGGCGCGGGTCGGCGTCACGCTCAAGCGCCTGCTCGACCGGCAGCGGCAGGAGGATCGCTACGCCGCCAGCGAAAGCGAATACATCGACATCCTGCAGGTGACCGAGAGCGAGGACGAAGCGCAGGAACTGCTTCGGCGACAGCTCGAGCGCTCATTCGATGGCGCCCACGTGCTGGTCCTTACGCGCAACAACAGCGCCGATCGCCTCGAACCGAAGACCCCGTTGGCGGCCTTCGAGTCGCTGCGCGAGCCGATGATCGGCGCGCGACCGCGCTCCTGTCTGGCGATGCGTCTCGGGCGGGGTCACGCCGAGGGCGGCGACAGCGATGCCCTGCAGGGCTGTGAGCTCTGCGGCGGACTGCCGGGAGTAAAGACCTGCGAGCCGCTGCTCGTCAGCGGCGAGGTGATCGGGGCGGTCCTCGTCAACCATGATCGCTGCCCAGCGCCCCGCGATCGCCAGCGCATCCGCGAAACAGTCTCCCAGGCGGCTCCCGTGCTCGGCAACCTGCGCAACCTCGCAATGGCCCAGTTGCGAGCAGCAACCGACGGACTCACGGGGCTGCCCAACCATCGAGCCGCCCAGGACACGCTCAAGCGCTTGGTCGCCCAGGCGTCGCGCACGAACACGCCGCTCGCGGCGCTGATCGTCGATGTCGACCACTTCAAGCGGATCAACGACGTCCATGGCCACGACCGCGGGGACGATGTGCTCGCCGCAGTGGGCGTCGGCCTCGCCGCCGTCGCGCGGGAGAGCGACTTCGTGGCGCGCTATGGCGGCGAGGAGTTCCTGCTTCTGCTCCCCTCGACGGACCGCCTCGGTGCTGTGCACGTGGCGGAGGCGACCCGCAACGCGATTGCCTCCATCAGCGTGCCGGGCGTCGAACTGGCGGTCACCGCCAGCGTCGGCGTGGCCGTTCTCCCGGACGATGCCGGAGACCCCGTCTCGCTGTTCCGGGCGGCCGACAGGGCCCTGTACACCGCCAAGCGCAACGGCCGCAATCGTGTCGAGAGCGCAGTCCCCGAAGATCCGAGGAGCGATGGTGAGCAGGGCGGCGATCCCACCACGATCGCCGCGGCGCGCCTCTCCAGCTGAGCGATTCCGGCGCCGTCCGCAGATCTTTATCCACGCCTAACAAAATCCCGCGCTTTCCGGTAAAGTGCCGAGCGCTAGCCGATAGCCGTAGCCGCCCGACAAGCCGAGGTCGCGCCACATACGCGATTTTCGAAGGGCGGGGTCCGTGAGCGCTGGCTGCCCTTCGGGGTGCGGATAGCCTGTGCTATCTTTCTTAGTCGCGCTTCGGCGCCCTCCTCTGCCCGTGAATCGCCCTCCGAAGGAGTCATTTCTTGGCTGCTGTAGACGCTCTCCGGACGCGCAGAAGCTTCGCGCGCCTGAACAAGACAGTTGACGTTCCCAACCTCATCGACATCCAGCGGCGCTCATTCGCCTGGCTGACAGACCCAGAGACAGGTGGTCTTCGCGAGACCATCGACGACATCTCGCCCATCGAGGACTACACCGGCAACCTCGCCGTGCAGTTCGGTGAGTTCACCTTCGACGAGCCCGTCGCATCACTCGACCAGTGCCGCGAGAAGGACCTCACGTATGCCCGTCCTCTGACGGTGACCGTGGCGTTCATCAACCGCGAGACGGGAGAGATCCGCGAGCAGTCGGTGTTCATGGGCGACTTCCCGTGGATCTCGCCCGTCTCGTGGTTGATGAAGGCGACGGTGACCGTCAGCGGGCGCGAGTACGTGAGGTCCTTCTCACGGCACTCGGCGATCGAGGCGGTGGGCTCGTCGAAGGTGAACTCGCCGAACTGCACGGCCAGGTGGCCGGTGTAGTCCTCGATGGGCGAGATGTCGTCGATGGTCTCGCGCAGGCCACCCTTCTCGG
>JASLDD010000090.1 GCA_030151725.1 Solirubrobacteraceae bacterium | reverse complement strand
GCCTGAGCGAGTCGGCCAGCTGCTCGTCGGCGGCGCGCAGGCCGTGGGTGGAGCCGAGCGAGACGATCAGCACATCGACCCCCGCGCGCTGCATTTCAGGTCACTGCACCGTTTGCGCGCTCGGGACGCGACGCGGAGAAGCCGGGCGTACGAACCAGGGTCATGGGACGCACGGGCGACGTGCGCTGCACGTAGAAGGCGGCCCCGTCGCGCTCCTCGATGGCCGCCACGGCGGCGTCCTGGCGCCGCCAGGCAAGCGCCCAGATGATGGCAAAGCCACACGCGATGCCCGGGATCTGCGGCGCCAGGAAGGCAAGCCCTCCGGACAGCAGCGTGGAGAGCAGCAGCGGCCAAAGGCGGTTGACGAGGATCGCGCTGGGGTGGTGCTCGGGGAGCGTGGTGCTGGCGCGGGCGGTTGACAGCAGGCGAGCGATCGGCGGACTGGTGTGGGCGCGCCTGCTCAGCCACATGCCGATGACGGCCGCTATCACCCACCAGCCGACGGCAATGGGAACCAGGTACTTATTGGATTCAGAGCTGGCGGCGGAGGCGAGCACGGTCACCGTCGCCAGCGCGGTGGCAGCGCCGGCGCTCAAGAGCACGGTGGTCCTGAGGAAGTCGACGAAGCGCACGGCGCTACAGGAGCGCCTCGAGTAGCCCGCGCACGCCGGCCGGACCATCGACCGCGATGTCGGCCTCGCGCGCGAGGTCGGGGGGCGCTTCGTCGGAGCTCACGGCAACGCACAGGGCGCTCTCGAGCTCGCCCGAAGCCACCAGCGTGCGCAGCCCCCGGAAGGCATCGAGGTCTGTGGTGTCGTCACCGACATACACAGCGGCTGTGGCCGGACCGCCGTGAAGCAGCGCGGCGATGCCCAGCCCCTTGTCCAGCAGTACGGGTGGGCGCACCTCGAGCACCTTGCGCCCCCAATGCACGGCCAGACCCTCCCCCTCGGCGAGCCTGGAGATCTCCTGCACGGCCTCTGCCGCCAGATCCTCATCTGGTGCGCCCCGCCAGTGAAACGCAGCGATCGAGTCCTTATCCTCGCTGCGCACGCGCAGACGTTGATGCTCTGCCGTGTAGACGCGCGCCGCGAACTCGCGCACGCGGGCGGTCCATGCGGCGAGCTCGTCGTCGATCTCAGGTCGGGTGGCTCCCGGGCGCAGCAGTTCCCCGCCGTGGTTGCCCACGTAGGCGATGGTCCCGATCGAGACGATCTGGCGGGCGGTGGCGGCGCGGCGTCCGCTCACGCAACCGACGACGCGGTAGCGCTTGGCGATCTCGATCAGCAGGGTGCGGGTGGCCTCGGGCACATGCGCGTCGGCGGCGTGGCGCACGATCGGCGCGAGGGTGCCGTCGATGTCGAGCAGGATGGCGGCGTGAGCGGGGTCGGAGCGAATCGGCTCGAGCGCCTCCACGAGCGTGGCAGCGGGGGACACGATGTCTAGTATGGCGTGCATTGTGGCCGGCCCGTCCGCTCGTGCGCGTGGTTGCTGAGGAGGGGTCCCACCGCCCGGCCAAGCTGGTGGCGATCGGCACGCTGGCGGGCCTCTTTAGCGGCCTGTTCGGCATCGGCGGAGGTAGCGTGATCGTCCCGCTGCTGGTGCTTTGGCTGGGCTATGACGCCCGCCGCGCGACCGCCACGTCGCTCGCGGCAATCGTATTCATCGCCGCATTCGCGGCGGCAGTTCAGGGCCTGTATGGCAATGTGAAGCTGCTCGACGCGGCGTTGGTCGGCGTGCCGGCAGTGGGCGGCGTGTTGATCGGGACATGGCTCCAGCAACGCCTGCAGGCGCGCTCGATCTCACTTCTGTTCGCGGCGGTGCTCGTGGCAAGCGCGGTGGAGCTGGCGCTCAGATGATCGGCGCGATCGTCGTGGGGCTCGCAGGCGGCGTCATAGCCGGACTGTTGGGCGGCGGCGGTGGCGTGCTGTTCGTGCCCGGCCTTGTGTTCTTCATCGGCCTGGGACAGCATCAGGCCGAGGCTACGTCGCTGCTGGCGATCGTTCCAGTGGCGATCGTGGGCACCTACCGCCAGGACCGCTACGGCAACGTCAATCGAGCAGATGCACTGCTCCTGGGGCTGCTATCGGTGGCCGGCGCGGTTGCCGGCGTTGCACTCGCCAATGCCCTCTCCGGAGCATTGCTGCGCGACGCGTTTGCGGTCCTGATGTTGCTCGTGGCGGCCCAACTGGTGCGCCGGACGCTGCGCGGCTAGACTGACAAGTAGCTATGGGACTAGATAACCCACTCCACATCGCATTTCTGGTCGTAATCCTGCTGCTTGTCTTCGGCGCCAGGCGCCTGCCTGAAATCGGGCGCTCGCTGGGCAGCGGCATGCGTGAGTTCAAGGACTCGATCAGCGGCGAGACCAAACAGCCGGCCATCACCCAGCCCACGCCCCAGCAGCAGCCTGTTCCTGTGCAGCAGGCTCAGGCAACCCAGCAGCAGGCAGCTGAGGCGTTTGGCGCCACGCCACCGGACCAGCCCGTCGCGGCTGAGCCGACGCGCCAGGCCTGACGCGTCGCTCGGGTGTAAGCAGGTAGCCGCCCGCGGCTGCTAGCCGCGATGCAGGATCGGTCCGCTGCGAACCGCTTCGAACGCGGCCCCCGGCACGCGCTTGATCTGTTCGAGGTCTTCGTCGTTCCAGCGCGGGTCTGGTGCGCCCGTGATGTACCAGGAGGAGCCGTTGTCGGCCACGATCAGCCCGTAGCGCTTGAGCGCGCGCAGCACCACCAGCGACTCGCCGTGGAAGCCTGACAGGGAATAGCTCGCCTTCAGCCGCAGCCGCAGGCCCATCGGTGGCAGGTTCGGATCGGAGCTCGAGGACGCGAAGTGCGTTGCCGGGTGGATATAGCCCCTCTGGGTGCGCTGGACGGTCACGCGCAGCGCGTGATCGATCCTGCCCGAGCGGACCTCGGGATAGCGGACCAGCAGCGGGAAGATCGGCAGCCCCGCCGCATCGGCGGAGGTCCAGCCCTCTGGGCGCAGCTTGTTGGAGCGCAGATCGAACACCGCTCCCGAGCCCGCTTCCCAGCCGCTGCCGCGGCGCTTGGCGGCGTAGAGCTCATACAAGCGGCAGCTCCCTCGCTGCAGCACCAAGACGTGGCGGTCACCTTCTTCCCCCGCTCCCTCAACAGGCACGGCGGGCGGGATCGGGTAGGGGCCGGGCTCAGATCCTTCGCCGAATTCGGTGAACGCGATCGGCACCTTGGGCTGGCGCGGTCCGACCACTGCATATGGGATGCCGTAGCCGGGGTTGGTACCGAAGTCCGGGTGCAGATGCCCACTCAGGCCGATGCTCGCGATGTAGGCGGCGGAGTTGGGATCTACCGGTGCGTGGGAGATGTCCTGGTTGAGCGGGTTGCTCGCCGGAAGCACCGGGCAGCCGCCTTCGCGGGGAGGGGGGCTGGCACCCGCGGCACCCGCTGGAAGAAATACCGGGATGAACGCAAAGGCGATAGAGGCTGCCCAAATGCGCGCAATCGGGCCCGCCATCGTGGGGCGCAGAGCACTCGCTCTCACCTCCCAGACGCTATTGCACCGAGGAGCGTCACCACGGCTTCATGGACCAACGTTCGGACGGCCCGGAGTTGCGTCAGGCGGGCGCGTCGGACTGCAGCATCGAGGGCCTGGCCTCTTCGATCAGCGGAGCGCCGCAGTGCCAGCAGAAGGCGGCTCCGCGGCTGTGGACCGCTCCACAGGAGCGACACTGACCATGCACGCCGGCCTCGGCGCTGGCCAGCAGGCGCTGGACCTCCCCGAGCTGGGCATCCGCCTCCTGCAGCTCGGATGCCCGCCGCGCGAGCACGTCGAGCCGGTAGTGGTCGCGGACAGCCATCTCGTAGGTGAGCCCTCCAAGATCCCACGTGAGCTCTGCAACGCGCTCGGCCAGCTCCCGTCGGCGGCGACGCAGGTCGGCCATCGAGCCACTTGGTCCGGAGCGCGGGGGCTGCACGCCGCCGACGGGCAGCAGCGCGCCGGCCTGGGAGTGTGGCTGGAGCGGCTCAGGCGGCTGAGGCGAGCTTCCGTTTCCGTTGACCGAGCTCACGAGATCGGCTCCATCAGCCCGTTTCAATGGGCTGAGCGCCAAGGGAGTTGATTTCTTCCTGATGCTTCTTGCCGCTCGACTTGGTCAGTTTTTCAAGTTTGCTCGACGGCAGTTTGGTGGCTTTTTTGAGCGGCACTTTTTCGAGCTTTTCGGCTTCCTTGGTGTCTTTTGCTTCTTCTTTGGCAACCGATGGGCTGGCCGCTTTGGCGGGCGTGCTCACTTCTGGAGTCGTGGTCGCGC
>JASLDD010000083.1 GCA_030151725.1 Solirubrobacteraceae bacterium | reverse complement strand
GGATCACGCCCTCGACCAGCCAGAAGAGGAACGACGAGCCGAGCTGGTGCTTGACGAGGCTCGTCAGGCCGACGGGGATCAAGAAGAACAGCACGATCGCAAGCGCCATCGCCACGACCACCGTGCCTGCCCACACCCCCTTGGGGATGTCCTGTTTCTCCTGCTCCTTGCCCTCCTTGCTCTCCTCCGGCGGCAGCTGGGCGTTGGCTGAGACCTCGAGCGCTCGAAAGCCGATCACCATCGATCCGCCCAACGCGACAACGCCACGCACGATCGGAAGGCGCAGCAGACGGTGTCGCTTCATTGCCGAGTCCAGCGGGAAGCTCGTTACCTCGATCTCCCCCAGGGCAGCCTCCTCCGGCGAGAGCTCGCCATCGCTGAGCTGCTCCGGGGTGGGCTTGCGCACGGCGACCGCCCAGTTGGCGACGCCGCGCATCATCACGCCCTCGAGCACCGCCTGGCCACCGACCGGGGCGTCGCGCTGAGCTTTCAGCTCACCGTCCGGCCCTGTGTCGATCAGCGGGAGGGTCTCATCTGGCGCCTGCGGCGGGCTCGCCACGGGCGCGTCTGGAGTCGCTACAGCTGCCTGGCTCAGTGCGACTGGAGGCGGAGGCGAACCCGCGGCCAGACGCGCCGACATCGCGCTACTGAGCTGACCGAGCTTGCGCCGAGTGCAACCGGCCCTTGGCGACCCTGCGCTGGAAGCGCTCTACGCGCCCACCCGTGTCCATGAGCTTCTGCCGGCCCGTGTAGAAGGGGTGGCAGTTCGAGCAGACCTCTACATGCAGCTCATCCTTGGTCGCACGAGTCATGAACTCGTTGCCGCACGTGCAGCGCACGTGGGCGGAGGTGTAGGTGGGGTGGATCTTTGTCTTCATCGTGAACTCATTCTAGCGCCCCGCCCGCGAGGCGCATCCGGCAACCTCTTCTCGCGAGACGCGATCAGCTCGCCGGACCGGTGCTCGGTGGGGTCGTCCCTCCGGGAGCGCTAGGTGGGGTGCTGCTCACGGGGGAGACGGGAGCCGGCTCTTCGCAGCGGCGGCTGTGCAGTTCTGTCGCAGAGAGCAGCCGCCCCTTGGGGCCGAGCCAGCGAAAGCGGACTGCCGCGCGGTAGAAGGCCGGAGCAGCGAGGTTGGTCACCTGCTTGAGGTAGCGGTAGACCTTCACGCCGGGGGCCGAGCTGCGCCATACGCCAAGACCGGGCGCGGTGACCGTGTGATAGCCAATTTCATTGGGCATCCGCTCGAGCACATCGATTCGCATCTCCATCTTGGCGGTGCCCGCGATCGCGTTCATTTCGCCGGCGAACGTCGCCGATCTTTCTTCCTGAGCTTCAGCTGTGAGGCATTCCTCGAGCGTGGCCGAGACCTCGGCCTTGGCCGGTGTGAGCCCACCGGAAGAGCCTGTCTGGGCAGCGGTAAGACCGCCCGCCGATGCGCCCACAGCCTGGAGCGCGAAGACGCCCAGCGATGCCACGCACATCGCCGCACAGAGGCGGCGTGACCACGGCGATCCAGCAAAAGAGTTGAATCTCATCACGCCCCCCTAACACTCCAAATACGCGCAGGTTTCGCGACCGCGCGTTTCTGTCTCCAGCCGGTGAGGCTAGGTCAGCTGATAAAGCGGCCCATCGCCACCCTCGGGCGTCGTCAAACGCCCCCCCTTGGCCGTGATGGCGCCGCACTGTACGCAGTTGGTGTAGTTGACGATCACGTCCACGTCACCATGCTCGGGCGCGTCCTCGGGAATCTCATATACCCCGGCCGGGCACATCCAACGCCATGTCTCAGCGATCTCCCTGGGCACGTGCTTTTGAAGCCTGATGTGGTTGGGAGCGTCATCGCGGGTGGCATTTCCGGTGATGAACACCGAGGAGAGCTTGTCGAACGTGTATTTCCCATCGGGCTTGGGATAGCTGTCCTTGGTCTTGCCGATGAACATCGGCATGTCGTCGTTGCGGTGCCACGGCAGACGCCCGGGCGGCAGCTTGCCTTTGGTGGCGATCGCCAGGTTGACCAGCGGAGCTCCGAGCACGAAGCCTTTCTGGAAGGGCTGGCGGGTGTTGCGCTCCTGGTAGAGCTCCTTGCCGACGCTCGAGTCTTCGATGGCCTGCTCGTATGACTCGAACGAGGACTCGCCGCGGACCAGCGCCGCGTAGATCGACTCGGCCGCCAGCTTGCCCGACATGATGCAGTGGTGAACGCCCTTCAGCGCGACCGTGTCGACCATGCCGCCTGAGTCTCCGACGAGCACTGCGCCCGGCATGGTGAGCTTCGGCATCGACCAGTAACCCCCGCCGGGCAGGGCCTTGGCGCCCCACGCCACGCGCTCGCCACCCTCGAGGATGCCCTTGACGAGCGGGTGCATCTTGAAGAGCTGCAGCAGGTCGTGCGCCGAGGTGGTCGCATCGGCGTACTCGAGATCGATCACAAAGCCGATGCTCACGAGATCCTCGCCCGTCTTCTCGTCCTTCATCGGGTAAAGCCACGTGCCGCCGATCTGCCCGTATTTGGCGGACAGCTTCAGCGGCCACGGGCCAATCGTGTGGATTACGCGGTCGAGCGGCTTGGGGACCTTCCAGACCTCCTTGACGCCGAGCTCCCACACCTGCGGCTCGCGTCCGTCAGCGAGGTCGAACTCCTTGATGGCGGCGCCCGTAAGGTGCCCCCAACAGCCCTCGGCCAGGACCGTTGCCTGCGCCTTGATGTCGGTTCCGGGCTCGAAGTTGCCGAGCGGCTCCCCGTCCTTGCCTCGACCCTTGTCTCCCGAGCGCACGCCGACCACGCGCCCGTCGTCGACGATCAGCTCCGTGGCTGAGGTCTCGGTGAGGATGTAGGCGCCCGCTTCCTCGGCCTGGCGCTGCTGGTAGCGCGCCATGGCCGACACCGATATGACCTCGTTGCCATGGTTCTTGAAGTTGGGCGGCGTCGGGATCCGCACCTTCATCTTCGACGAAGGCATCAGGTAGACGGCCTCCTTGGTCACCTCGCCGTAGGCAAAGCCCTCTTTGCGCCAGTCCTCGCGCGTCATCTCCGGGAACAGCTCCAGCAGCGGACCGGGGCGCATGACGGCACCCGAGAGGTTGTGCCCGCCACACGTCTTGGCCTTCTCGATGACCGCCACCGGCACTTCGCCGAGGCGCTCCATCGTCTCCGGGTCATCCGCCAGCAGCTGCAGCAGGCGGTTGGCGCAGGCCAGGCCGGCGGTGCCGCCGCCGACGATCGCCACGCCGACCTCGATCAGCTCGTCCTCCGGATCGAGGCCGCGCTTGATGAACTCCTTGCGCGAGTCCACCGGGGGCGGGAAGGCCGCGGGTGCGACCTTCCCATTTGAGGAACCGTTACCGGACATCGTCAGACCTCCTGTGATTGGTGGGCCGATTCAGTGCGAGCGCTCGCGGCTCCCCACATCCCTCTAGCTGCCCTTCTTTGCCTTCACAGCCTCTGTGAGCTTGGGAAGGATCTTGTTTAGATCGCCGACGATCCCGAGATCTGAGAATTCGAAGATCGGGGCGTTGGCGTCCTTGTTGATGGCAACGATGTTCTCTGAGCTCTGCATGCCCACCTTGTGCTGGATGGCGCCCGAGATGCCGGCCGCCAGGTACAGCTTGGGCGAGACCGTCTTGCCCGTCTGGCCGATCTGGGCCGCATAGGGATACCAGCCGGCATCCACCACCGCGCGCGTTGCCGCCACGGCGCTGTTGCCGCCGAAGGCGCTAGCGAGATCCTCGGCCAGCTGGAAGCCCTCGGCCTTGCCCAACCCGCGCCCACCTGCGATCAGGATGCTCGCGCCCTCGATGTCCACGTCCGCGCCACGCTGTTCGCCGCGGGTGACCATCGTGGCCTGCTGCGCCTGCGGGCTCAGCTCGAAGCTGAGCTGCTCCACGGGGGCGTCGCCGCCTCCGGTCTCCTTGATCTCGAACGCGTTCAAGCGCCCGATGATGATGCCGACCTGCGAGCGGTATTTGATCTCCGAGATCGCCGAGTCGCCCAGGATCGGGCGCTCAGCCACGAGCTCTCCGCCCTCGGCGCGCACCGCCGTGACCTCCATGGCGACACCGGCGCCGAGACGCGCCGCCAGACCGGCACCGATCTCGAAGCCGAGCAGTCCGCCGCCGAACAGCGCGTAGGAGTAACCGCCGTCGGCGATCGCCTTCGCCATCGCGTCCACCAGCGGCTGCGCGAGCCCCTCGGGGCCCTCGGCCACGAGCACCTTCTTGGCGCCGTAGTTGCCGAGCGTGGCGGCCAGGTCCTGCGGGACGTTCTCGCCGAGCAGGATCGCGTGTGCCTCGCCGCCGAGCTCAGCGGCGAGCTTGGCGCCCTCTGAGACGGCGCCGAGTGAGTTCTTGTTGATTGCGCCGTCGTAGTGCAGCGCGTAAACCAGGATGTTGGCCATAACGTTTCAGGTCTCCTTAGATGAGCTTGCGCTCGTCGAGCCAGGCGATGATCTTTTCGACCGTCTCGCCGGTGTCCTCGTCCTCGATGATCTCGCCTGCCGCCTTCGCCGGCGGGGCCTTGGCCGCCACCCACTGGGCTGCCGAGTTATCGCCGCCCACTTTGGAGGGATCGATCTCGGCGTCCGCGGCGGTGATGCTGTCGAGGGGCTTCTTCTTGGCGCCCATGATCGCCTTCAGCGACGGATAGCGCGGCTCGTTGATCGCGTCACCCACGGAGATCACAGCCGGAAGCTTGATCTGCACAGTGTCATAGCCGTACTCGGCCTGACGCTCGCAGCGCAGCGCATCGGACTCCACGTCCATCTTGATGACCTGCGTCAGCGAGGGCATGCCCATGTGCTCGGCCACAACCGCGCCGATCGTGTAGCACTCGCCATCGTCGGACTGCTGTCCGAGCAGCACCAGATCGGGGCTCTCGCGCTGCAGGGTCTTGGCCAGCGCATAGCCCGTGGCGGCCACATCAGAGCCGGCCACAGCCGGATCGCTGAGGTGCACCGAGCGGTCCGCGCCGAGCGAAACGGCCTTGTGCAGCGCGCGAACGGCGCTGTCGGGGCCCATGGTCACGGCCACAATCTCCTCAACGGGAACCGCGCCGCCCTCCTTGATCTGCATCGCAGCCTCGATGGCGTGCGTGTCATACGGGTTGAGATTCTTCTCCCCGTTGCGGTCCATGCGCCCCGTCGAGGGGTCGATCCTCTTCTCGACGGCGGCGTCTGGAACCTCCTTAACCAGGACGCATATCTTCATTTCTCTAGACAACTCCTTGGGTTCTGTTGATGGCGATCCTACCGCTTCGAGCGACTGACTGACGAGTCAATCAGTTGCTCGGACGCCTGTGGCGCCGCGAATGAAATCCACGATCGCCTGCGTCGGCGCTCCCGGCGTGAACACCTCGGCCACGCCGAGACGCTTCAAGTCGGGAATGTCCTCGGCTGGAATCGTGCCCCCAACGGTGATGACGACGTCGTCTACGCCCTGCTCGTGAAGAAGCTCGACTACACGAGGCACGAGCGTCATGTGAGCGCCGGAGAGGATCGACAGCCCGACAGCATCTGCATCCTCTTGGATGACCGTCTCCACGATCTGCTCGGGCGTCTGGTGCAGACCCGTGTAGATGACCTCCATGCCCGCATCGCGCAGCGCCCGCGCGATGATCTTGGCCCCACGGTCGTGGCCGTCGAGACCCGGCTTGGCAACCACAACGCGGATCTTTCCCTTGATTGGAGCCTCAGCGGGGGTCACAGAGGGACCTCGCAGCAGTGGAATTGGGTGTAAAGCATGGCCATGGGATCCTCCAGCGGAAACATTATGTGCTCGGTCGCGTCCAGCTTGGCGCCCAGCGTACGGCACGCCCTGCAGTGGACGATCCCACACTCACCGCCTGCGCCAAGCGCTGCGACGCAGCGGCGCACGCGATTGTATGACCCGCACCCTCGTCGATGGCGCCCGCCCACTCCGCGCCCGCGGCGGTTGGCCGCGATCGAGCACCGCTCTGCCGACCGATGCCACGGCCGTGCCCGCACCCAGCGCCGCCAGCACCTTCAGGCGTCGCGCCAGCCGATCGAGTTCGATCACCTCCCAGCCTTCCTCCACGGCGATCCTTCGCAGCGCCGCGTCCGGGTTGACCACCACCGCATGGCGCACCGCGCGCAACATCGGCAGGTCCGACTCGGAGTCCGAGTAGGCGTATGAGGACTCCAGCTCGAGGCCCTCGCGCGCGGCGAGCTCGCGCATCGAGACCACCTTGCCCTCCCGGTAGTTGAACGGTCCGGCCGGTCGTCCCGTGTAGCGTCCATCGACGATCTCCGAGCGCGAGCCCAGCCCACCGTCGAAGGCGAGGACGCGAGCGAGCAGATCGGCCATCTCCTGGGAGGCCGCCGTGAGGATGTAGACCGGAACGCCCGCGTCCTGGTGGGCATAGGCGCGCTGGAGCATCTCGGGATACAAGCGCGGCAGCACGCCGGCAAGCACTCGCGGTGAGAGCCGCTCCAGATCGCGCACGCGCACGCCGGCAATCATCTTCCCGACCCGCTCACGTACGTCGTCGGCGCGATCGTCGGTAGACCCGAGCAGCCTGAAGCGCACGTTCTCATAGACGTCGCGAACCAGCCGCGCGCGGGAGATCATCCCCGTTTCGTAGGCAGCCCTGGCGAAGAAGATCCCGGAGGACCCCGCCATCAGCGTCTTGTCCAGATCGAAGAAAGCGGCCCCGCGCGGCGAAGCGCTCACGGCCATCTCAGACCTTGAGGATGACCGCGTCGCCCTGCCCGCCACCGGAGCAGATCGCCGCACAGCCGAGGCCGCCGCCGCGGCGGCGCAGCTCCATCAGCAGGGTCCCGAGGATGCGCGCGCCCGAGGCGCCGATCGGATGGCCGAGGGCTACCGCGCCACCGTTGACGTTCACCCTGTCCTCGTCTATGCCGAGCATGCGGATCGAGTTGAGCGTGACCGAGGCGAATGCCTCGTTGATCTCCCACACGTCGATATCGCCCGGCTGCAAGCCCGCCTTCTCCAGCGCCTTCTTGGCCGCGCTGGCGGGGGTACGCGCCAGGTAGGCGAAGTCGTCGGCGCTCTGGGCGTGAGCGACGATCTCGCCCAGCGCCTCCTTGCCGTTGGCCGTGGCCCACTCCTCCGATGAGACCACCAGCGCGCCACCGCCGTCGTTGACTCCGGGCGAGTTGCCGGCGGTGTGTGAGCCCTCCTTGCCGACGAGGCCGGGGAGCGCAGCCAGACGCTCGAGCGAGGTGTCCCGTCGCGGGCCCTCATCGATCTCCACGATTGTGTCGCCCTTGCGGCCTTTGATGGTCACCGGGACGATCTCCTCCGAGAGCCGTCCCTCGTCGATCGCCTTCAGCGCCAGCTCGTGCGAACGCAAAGCCCAGCGGTCGAGGTCCGCGCGCGTCATCTCCAGCTCCTCGCCGATCTCCGTGGCCTCGACGAACATCTGCTTTCCCGAGAAGGGGTTCGTCAGCCCGTCGTGCACCATCGCGTCAAGCATCTTGGCGTCGCCCATGCGATAGCCGAAGCGAGCCTGCGGGAGCAGATATGGCGCCTTGGACATCGACTCCATGCCCCCGCCCACTCCAACCTGCACGTCGCCCGCACGGATCGCCTGGTCGAGCAGCACGGTCGCCCGCAGACCCGATGCGCAGACCTTGTTGATGGTCTCCGAGGAGACCTCCTTGGGGATGCCCGCCTTGATCTGCGCCTGGCGCGAGGGGATCTGCCCCTGGCCGGCCTGCAGCACCTGGCCGACGACCACGTGTTCCACCTGCTCGGGCTCCACTCCCGAGCGCTCCAGCGCCGCGCTCATCGCCAGACCGCCGAGCTCTATGGCATCCAGCGAGGACAAGCCGCCGCCCATCTTTCCGATGGGTGTGCGCGCGGCGCCGAGGATCACGGTCTTGGGCATTAGAGCGGCTCTCTCCTAAAGGTCGTGCGAAAGGGACAGGACGAGGGAGAATGGTAGTGGACGCCCGCCCGCTCCCCATGGCCACGTCGCGGTCGCTCGCCTGCCCGAGCTGTCTCGCGCAGAGGATGCCGGGACCATGCCGGCGAGCCGTGCCCGAGCTGGATATCGTGGCGCCAATGCAAATATCCGCGATTGCCCAACCCCCTTCGAGCAGCGACGCGGACACCGTCGCGATCGGCATCTTCGACGGTGAAGGTCTCCCGCCTGAGACACCTCCCGCATTGGAGGAGCTGTTGGCCTCAGGTGAGGCGCGCAAGTCCTTCAAGTCCTTGGCGCTTGCTCACGCCGACGGCAAGCGCTGGCTGCTGGTCGGCCTTGGCACCCGCGCGGACTTCACCCCCGAGCGTGCTCGCGTGGCCGCTTCGGTGGTTGGAGCACGCGCCCGTGAGATCTCCACCCGTGCGCTCTGCTGGGCGCTACCGGCCGACAGCCCGCCGGCTATCGCCGGCGCCCTCGTGGAGGGCACCATCATCGGCGACTACCGATTCGATCTGCACAAGTCGAGCGCCGGCGAGCCCGCCGACGCGGATGCCCCACCCAAGCACCTCGAGACCCTGATCGTCGCCGGTCCTGATCTGGATGGTGTCGTCGCCGAGGCCGCGTTGGTCGGCGAGGCCGTCAACCGTGCTCGTGACCTCCAGAACCGGCCCGGCAACGACCTCACTCCGACGGCACTTGGCGAATACGCCAAGGCGCTGGGGAGCGAGATCCCCAGCCTGTCTGTAGAGGTGGAGGGCCGCGAGCAGATCATCGCGCGGGGCATGGGCGCATTTGCGGCTGTGGCACAAGGCTCCGAGCAGGAGCCGGCCCTGATCACCATCACCTACGACGGACCCGGCGACAGCGCCGGTCCCACGCTGGGCTTCGTCGGAAAGGCCGTGACCTTCGACAGCGGCGGCATCTCGCTGAAGCCCGGAGCCAAGATGGCCGAGATGAAGTTCGACATGTCGGGCGGAGCCGCCGTGATCGAGGCCGTCTCTGCGATCGCACGACTGCAGCTGCCCGTCAAGATCGTCGCCGTCATCGGAGCCACCGAGAACCTTCCCAGCGGCCGCTCGATCAAGCCCGGCGACATCGTCACCGCCGCCAACGGCAAGACCATCGAGGTCAACAACACCGACGCCGAGGGTCGACTGGTGCTCGCCGACTGTCTCTGTCACGCCGTGGCAGAAGGCGCCGAGCGCATCGTCGACCTCGCGACTCTGACCGGTGCTGTCATCGTCGCCCTCGGCTCCACATACGCCGGGCTGATGAGCAACGACGACGAGCTGGCTGCGCAGGTCGTGGCTGCCGGAGATCACACAGGGGAGATCGTTTGGCGCCTGCCGCTGCACGAGGAGTACGACGAGCTGATCAAGGGCAAGTACGCCGATCTCGACAACGCGCCCGAAGCGCGCAAGGCCGGCACTATCGTCGGCGGCAGCTTCCTCTCCAACTTCGTCGGCGACGTGCCCTGGGCGCATCTCGACATCGCCGGCAGCGCCTGGGATCTAGATCGCCCCTACGTGGGCAAGGGCGCTTCGGGCTATGCCGTGCGGCTGCTCGTACAGCTCGCCAGGTCCTTCACCAGCTGAGCTCGGTCATCCTGGGGCTGGGGGGCGGCCTGGGGATGTATGTCTGTTTGCGAACGCTGTGCAACCATGGCTATACAGCGTTCGTGGCGAGACGACACTGAGGACGAGAGCACTGAGAACAAGCGCATCATGCTCCTCGGCTGCGCCATCGCGACTCACACGCTGACCGGCTCGCGCAGCCACTGCACCACAGCCGCCCAAGCCTCGCCGCGTGGGTCGATGTGCGCTCGATGGCGCCCTTGATCGCCGTCGATTTCGACGAGCTCGACCTGCCCGCCCGCGTCCTGGGACTCGCTGGTGTAGCGCCGGCTGAGCTCGACGGACACCGTTTCATCGAGCACCCCGTGCACGAGCAGCACGGGTAGATCGAGCGGCACATGCGCGAGCGGATCGCCGACGGCGTATCGCTCGGGCACCTGCTCCGGTCCGCCACCCATCAGCAGCTTGGCGGCACCTCCCCGCCACAGGCGGTAGGCGCCCGCCAGATCGCACACAGCTGCCTGGCCGATGGCGCGCTTGAGCGCCACGCGCGGCTGAGAGCCGAGCATCCCATCCGGAAAGCGCTCGCGGCTGGCCGCCCACAACGCCAGATGGCCGCCCGCCGAGTGCCCGAGGACGCTCACGCTGTCGAGGTCCACAGGCGCATCGATCTCGGTTAGGTGATCGACTGCGGCGGCGACGTCCTGGAAGGTCATCGGCCAGCCTCCCCCCTCCCCCAGACGTCGGTACTCGATGTTCCACACCGCCCATCCGCGCCGCACCAGGTCCGCGGCGAGCCCACGCATCACGACCTTGCCGTAGCGGCGGTGCCACGAGCCTCCGTGGATCACGACCATCAAAGGATGCGGTCCTGCGCCCAGCGGCAGGTAGAGGTCGGCGCGCTGAGAGCGATGCGGGCCATATCGGTAGCTCTGCCCGCGTGTGAGGAAGTCGAGGATCAGACGCGTGCGAGCCATGCGTGGACATCCTTCCAGACGCGACGTGTGAGAATGGCGGGCGTCATGAACTTCGACCTCTCAAGCGACCACGAGCTGATCCGTCGCACCGTCAGGGAATTCGCCGAGGGCGAGGTGGCGCCGGTGGCCGAGGAGCTGGACAGGACCAAGTCCTTTCCTTACGAGATCGTTGAGAAGCTGGGGAAGCTCAACCTGATGGGCATCCCCTTCCCCGAGGAGTACGGGGGAGCCGGCGGGGACACGCTTGCGTACGCGATCGCCGTGGAGGAGCTCACGCGAATCGACTCCTCGGTGGCGATCACGCTGTGCGCGCACACCTCACTGGGGACCCAGCCGCTGTACCTGTTCGGCAGCGAGGAGCAAAAGCGCGAGTGGATGCCCCGCCTCTGCTCTGGCGAGCGCCTGGGGGCCTTCGGCTTGACAGAGCCCGAGGCGGGATCCGACGCCGGCAACACGCGCACCCGCGCCCGCCTCGACAGCGGCGAGTGGGTGATCGACGGCGCCAAGCAGTTCATCACCAACGCCGGCACCGACATCTCGGGCCTCGTCTGCATCACCGCCGTCACCGGCGGGGACGACGCTGCGGGCAAGGAGATCTCCAACATCATCGTCCCCAACGGGACCCCCGGCTACGAGCAGGGAGAGCCCTACCGCAAGATGGGCTGGAACGCCTCCGACACCCGCCCACTGACCTTCGATGAATGCCGCGTACCCGAGGAGAACCTGCTCGGCCCGCGCGGCGCCGGCTTCAAGCAGTTCCTGCACATCCTCGACATCGGCCGCATCGGCGTGGCCGCAATGGGCGTGGGCCTGGCTCAGGGGGCGCTTGACGAGGCGCTCAAGTACGCCAAGGAGCGCCGCGCCTTCGGCAAGCCGATCTCCAAGTTCCAGGCCATCCAGAGCAAGCTTGCAGACATGTCCACCGAGATCGTGGCTGCCCGACTGCTGGTCTACAAAGCGGCTCTTGAGAAGGACGCCGAACGCAACTTCACCCTCACAGCAGCCCAGGCCAAGCTCAAGACCGGCCGCCTGGCCGTGCGCTGCGCCGAGGAGGCCGTCCAGATCCACGGCGGCTACGGCTTCATCGAGGAGTACCCCGTGTGCCGCTTCTACCGCGACGCCAAGATCCTCACCATCGGCGAGGGCACCGACGAGGTGCAGCAGATGGTGATCGCGCGCGCGCTCGGCGCCTGACAGCGCCACGCTGCTCGGTTACGCCAGCTGCGTTCGCAGCCTTGCGTTACGACGGTCGCGGCTCGAGCACCACGAGCGGTATCTCGCGCTCGGTACGACGGCGATAGCTTTCATAGCCGGGGTACACACCCACCATCAACGGCCACAGGCGCGCACGCTCCTCGCCTTCGGCCACACGCGCATGCACTTCAACGTGCCGTGAGCCGACCTGGACAGTCGTGTCAGGGTGGGCGCGAAGGTTGTGAAGCCATGCCGGGTTCTTCGGGAAGCCACCCTTGGATGCCACCAGCACGAGGTTCTGGCCGTCCTCGCCGTACACCAGCGGGCTCGTGCGTCGTGTCCCGCTCTTGGCCCCCACATGATCGAGCAGCAGCATCGGCGGCGCACCCGGCACGCGGTGACCGATGCGCCCGTTGGTCGCTCGGTAGAGGGCTGTGTGGCCGGCCATCAGGCGCCCGAGCAGCGGCCAGCTGCGGTCGGCGAGATCCAGGTAGTCCATGACCGGCGCAGCCTACTCGACGGGCTGCTGGACACCGGCTGCGCGCTCAAGCAGCGTCGACGCCGCACTCGCCGGGTCGAGCTTGCGCTCCACCACTTCATCGAGCAGTCGCTGGAAGTCCGGATCCTCGCGCAGATCCTCCTCCAGCCTTCGGCGCATGCGGGCTGTGGCGATCGCAAGGACCTCGCTGCGCAGGTTGCGCGCACGACGCTCGAGCAGTTGGCCGGCGTCCAGGATGTGGTCGCGATGGGCCTGCAGGCTCGACACCAGCTCCTCGATCCCCTGTCCCCGCGTGGCCTCCGTCTTGATGATCGGCACGCGCCAGCTCCCACGCACCTCCTCGGGCGTGCGATCGAGGTTGGCCAGTGACAGCACCCCGCGGATCTCGCGCACCATGGTGTCCGTCAGCGGGTGCTCCGCCTTGTTGATGACGATCACGTCCGGGATCTCCATCACGCCCGCCTTCAGCGCCTGGATCGAATCGCCCGATCCGGGCATCAGCACCAGCACGATCGTGTCGGCGTGGTCGATGATGTCTATCTCAGCCTGACCGACGCCCACGGTCTCCACGAACACATCCTGGCGACCTGCCGCATCGAGCAGCAGCGCCGCCTGAAGCGCAGCCTCTGAGAGTCCGCCAAGGGCTCCGCGATTGGCCATCGAGCGGATGAACACCCCGCGATCGAGGAAGTGCTCGGTGAGGCGGATGCGGTCGCCCAGCAGCGCCCCATGTGTGAACGGCGAGGAAGGGTCGATCGAGAGGACGCCCACGCTTCGCCCGGCCTCGCGGCGGGCCTTGGTGAGGGCGCCGATGAGCGTCGACTTGCCAACACCGGGTGGCCCCGTGAAGCCGACGACCTCCGCTTTGCCCGTATGTGGATATACCTCCCGCACGAGCTCCCAGCCCTCGGGGCGGTCGTCCTCCACCAGCGTGATGGCGCGCGCCAAAGCGCGACGGTCTCCATCGAGCAGGCGCTGGGCAAGTGAGTTCTCGGTCATGCAGCGCGCAATCATCGCAGGGGTCGACCGCGAAGCCCGCTTCCGCTCGGCCGCACCTGGCAGCGGTCCCTTACGATCTGCTCAGCCATGGAGCTCGTTGCCGAAGCCGCTACCCACGCCACCGACGACCGGGCCACTGAGGAGGTTCGTCGTTCCCCTGCCCCGCTTCGCGGTGGACCGCTCGGACTCCTGCGCTTCATGCGCGCCAACCACATGATGAGCCGCGACTACGCCATGCTGATCGCACGGTGGGCGCTATTGAAGATCCGCTACGGCCGGCGCCTGCAGACCGACGGCATCTGCTTCATATGTCCCAAAGTCAAGCTCGAGATCGGACCCCACGCCACCCTGAAGATCGGGCGCTGGGCGTGGATCGGGCATGCATGCAAGATCCGCGTGCACGAGGGCGAGGTGAGCATTGGAGCGAAGACCGTGATCGGACAGGAGTGCACGATCTCGGCCTTCCAGCACGTGTCCATCGGGCGCGAGTGCATCATCGCCGACCGCGTCATGCTGATCGACTTCGACCATGGCGTCACAGAGGTCGAGCGCCCTATCCGCCTGCAGGGCATCTACAAGCGCGACGTGCGGATCGGCAACAACGTGTGGATGGGCTACGGAGCCTGCGTGCTGCGCGGTGTGAGCGTCGGCGACAACGCCATCATCGGGACGAGCGCAGTCGTCACCAAGGAGGTTCCTGCCAATGCCGTCGTGGCGGGATCGCCTGCGAACGTCATCCGCATGCGCGACGCACCGCAGGGGATGCACTGGGAGTAAGCGCGCGAGCGCGCCAGCGGAATTCAGAAGGCAAGCAGCGAGGAGCGCTCGACGCCACCGGCAAGATTTCGCAGTCGGCTGGCATCGCCCTGCGACCCTTGCTCGAGGGCCTGCTCCAGCGCCTGTAGATGACCATCGAAGCGCTCCCGGGCATACGGCACGGAGATCTCACGCGAGCACATGAAGGCCCAGTCGCTTGCCTGCAGCGCCAGCAGCTCACGCACAGCCGACGTGCTCACCCGCTCACCGGCTGCCAGCACCTGCAGCTCCGCCGCGCGCGTGGCAAACGCCATGCCGCCCACAGCGGGCGCCGACCAGGTGGAGAGGTCGCCGTGCAGACCCCAGCTGCTCGCTTCAGCCACGGCCACCTCGCCGGTGGCCGCCGGCTCAAAGCGCTCCAGCGCATCGTCCAGGCTCACGAGCTCAAGGCTCTGGCGCGCGCACTCCTCGACAACCTCCGCAAGCCAAGCGACGCCCTCATACCACCAGTGGCCGAGCAGCTCAGTGTCGAGCGCGCAGACCGCAAGCCCCCCGCCGGGCACGCCTGCGCTCGCCAGACGCTCTCGGGTACGGGCGACGAAGTCCGCGGCGTGCTCGCGCGCCAGCGCCAGCGCATCGTTGTGGTCGTAGGCGTCGCCGCTGTTGTTCCACGGGGTGTGGTGATGGACGGTGTGGTGGTGGTAGTCGCGGTAGGCGCCGGCCGCCGGATACCCCTGATCGCTCCACACCAGCGACATCGTCGCCCGGTCCACCGGCACGAGCAGGAAGCCGGCCTCGGTGGCAATCGGGCGCAGATGCGCGGCCGAACCCAGCCCCAGCTGATTGGTCAGCTCGACGCACACTGCGCTCACACCGGCGTCCTCCAACGCCCTGTCCAGCCACGGCGCATAGGCGCACTCCGGCAGCCAGAAGCCACCGCGCCAGCTCTCGCCGAAGCGTCGCCTGTGGGCCTGCACGCCGGCGCGCACCTGCAGGCGCACACCCGCGTCGCTGGCCAGCAGCGGCAGCACCGCGTGGGTTGCCGAGGAGGTCCACTGGGCGTGCGCAGCGAACGAATCGAGCAACGCTCCGCCGCGCTCCTGAAAGCTCGAGAGTGCTTTCTCGTAGTCCCTCCAGGAGCGCTCGAGCTCGCGTGCAAGGTCCTCGTGCCCTCCTGCCCGCAGCCCGGCGGCATCCTCGCGGTGCGTCTCGCGGCGTGTGCCATCCACGAAGGCCGTGAAGCGCTGGCCGATGCCCGGTGCTTCCAGCTGGTCGCACAGGACGGGCGTCAGCGACAGTGTGAGCGGGGCGCCGCTGTCAAGCACATCGAGCACCGGCAGGTAGCAGCCGACGATCGCCTCCCACAGCCACTCCTCGCCAAAGGGCCATGTGCCGAAGCCCTCCACGTAGGGCATGTGGGTGTGCAGGACGATTGCGAGCGCGTCGCCATCCCCCCGCGCGCTCACGGCCGGCACACCGCCAGGAAGTCGAGTGCCTTCTCGAGGTCCGCCTCCTCAGCGCCGCGCAGCTCGAAGTCGCTGACGGCTATAGCGGGGGTGAACCAGTCGTAGAAAGGCTTGGTGACTCGGAGCAGCGGATGCAGGCGATCCCAACCGGCCCGAATGGCCAGCTCGTGGATGCGCAGTTTGCGCGCGTGAAAGAGCCCGTAGAGCTCCACCTGGGCGAAGTGCTCTCGGCACAGGCTCTCGAACTCGTGGCGACGGTACTCGTGGACGTGCCACGGGTTGCCCGAACGCGGAGCCCCCTTGGGCGCCAGCGTGAGCACGTTTGGGGTCGAGACATACACAACCCCCTGCTCTCCGACCAGCGAGCGGAAGTGGTCGAGCACGGCGCCCGGATTCTCCAGGTGCTCGATCGTCTGCAGGAACACCACCGCGTCCGCCGGCTCGGAGAAGCCATTGATCAGGTCGCGCACGTAGCGCAGGTTGGCGCGCCGGTAGCGCAGACGGGCGTGCTCGTGGGCCTCCGGGTTGGCGTCCACGCCGACGGCCGTCGCGGCGGCGCCTGCGAGCACGTCGGTGCCGTAGCCCTCGCCGCAGGCCATGTCGATGACGCGCAGGCCCCCAACGCGACGGGCGATCCACTCATAGACGACGAGATGACGGCGGTACCAGTAGTTCTCCTCGGGCACGTCCGGCAGCGTGCGCTCCCCTGTGAGCGCCAGCGGGGGCACCCCATCGGGCTGATCGCGCTGCTCGTACAAGGTCGATGTTGTTGACGTCAAGAAATCGCTCCGCTCGCAGCTGTCTGATGGAGGGTGGGAGGCGCAGGCACGGCGCGCGAGTATATGGTGCCGCCCCGTGCCGCCCAGCTTGAACGCCGAGGAGATCCGTGACGCCAACACGCGCTACCACGATGTGGCAGCCGGGCACTACGACTCCAAGTGGGGCATCGACTTCGGCGAGATGGGCCTGAGCCAGGTCTCAGCCAAGCTGCGCAAGGCGCTTGGACACGAGCCCGGCCACTACCCGCGCACGCTCGAGATCGGAGCCGGCACGGGCTATTTCACGCTCAATCTGCTGCGTGCGGGGCTGATCGGCGAGGCCACCTGCAGCGACATCTCGCCCGGCATGCTGGAGACGCTCGCCGCCAACGCCGAGCGCCTTGGCCTCGAGGTTCGCACCGAGCCCGCAGACGCCGAGCGCCTGCCGTTTGCCGACGGCAGCTTCGACCTGGTGCTGGGCCACGCCGTGCTGCACCACATTCCCGACCTGCCACGCGCATTCGCCGAGTTCGAGCGGGTGCTGGCGCCGGGCGGCACAGTGCTGTTCGCGGGCGAGCCCTCCCGCTACGGCGACCGGCTGGCCAACGTCCCCAAGCGCTTCGCCGGAACCGTGGCGCCGCTGTGGCGCCGGGCGATCGGCGCCGGGCCTGCGCCGCGTGACGACGGCGGGGAGCCGGATGTGGCGCTCGAGAGCGTTGTGGACGTGCACGCCTTTGCGCCCGGCGAGCTCCTTCGCGTCGCCCGTGGAGCCGGCTTCAGCGACGTGCGTGTGAGCGGCGAGGAGCTCCTGGCGAACTGGTTTGGCTGGACCAACCGCACGCTCGAGGCCACCGCCAACCCAGACGAGGTGCCGTGGGCATGGCGGCTGTACGCCTACCGCGGATACCTGGCGCTTCAGGAGCTCGACCGCAGGCTGCTCGAGTCGCGCCTGCCGGCGGCCATCTTCTACAACCTGATGCTCGCCGCGCGCAAGCCCGAGACCGCCTGACTTCTCCAGCCCTTCCTCCGCCTAAGGCGGGCACGAGCAAGAGCGGGCGTCAGGCGCGAGCAGACGCCGGGGGAACGCCGTCGAACTTCTGACTCCGGACACTAGACTCAGACGATGCCAGCGCAACCGATCGGGGGGTTTCCCCTGTTTCCGCTTGGGATCGTGGCGCTGCCGACGGAGAGCGTGCCGCTGCACATCTTCGAGGATCGCTATCGCCGCATGATCGAGCACTGCCTGCAGGCTCCCGAGGGCGCCCCTGAGGGGGAGTTCGGGATCCTGTGGCTATCCGAGCATGAGCTCAAGGACGTGGGCTGTGCCTGTGAGATAGAGCAGGTTCTCGATCGCATGGATGACGGACGCCTGAACATCATCGTCCGCGGCACGCGACCATTCAGCCTGCTGGAGCGCCAGGACGACATGCCCTACCCGTCCGGGATCGTGGAGTTCCTCACAGAGGACGCAGAGGAGCTCGATCCCGAGGCGGCCTCCGCGGCCCAGGAGCTCTACAGCGAGCTCGTGCGCGAAGCCACCGATCGCGAGATCGAAGGGCCGGAGCTTGCCCGGCTGGATGCCTACCGCATGGCTGCCACAGTCGAATTCGCCGTGGAGGCAAAGCAGCAGCTGCTCGAGCTGCGCTCAGAGAACGCACGGCTGCTCCTGCTCACCGAGCTGTTGCAGAGCGCGCTGGAGCGCATGGACCTCGTCGAGCGCGCCCAGGCACGGGCGCTCTCCAACGGCAAGGTCCGCTTCGGGTAGCAGCGGCGTCTCGCGTCCTACACCCGCCAGCGCCCTACTCCGCCAGATGGCAGACCTGCTGGGCGGTCTGCAACACGAACTGCTGGAGCTGATGGAGCACCTTGGGTTGGCCCGCTGAGTTGTCGCTGAAGCGGACCGTGCCGTTTTCATCGCGCAGGTAGTAGCTGAACACCGAGCCAGCGCGCGGGGACAGAGATAGGTGGTTGGCGGCAGCTTCGTGGATTTCTTCCTGGATGGCCCTCGCTTCGACTAGCTCGGGATCGCTCAGCTTCAGCGTGTGGCCGCCGTTGCAGTGCAAGCCACCTTCTTCGTTTACGAGCAGCGTCAGACGAGCTTGCGGTGAGGATCCGCTGCGAGTGACGATGAACAGGTCGGCCGCTTTGATGCCGCCACAACCCCCAAGCGTCACACAGGCCACCAGGGCAGCCAGGGCAAGCCGCGGCGCTCTCACGCTCTGACCGCCACTCCGCCACGGCGCGGGTCTCCGGCACCCGACACGATCCCGTCGCCGGCGAGCGCCGCCTGCACGCCGCCGAAGAACAGGTTGAGAGAGCCAAAACGGACGATCGGCGTCCCCTCTCCCAGCTCTGTCAGGTCGATGCCCGGCTCGGCAAAGACCACCCCATCCTCAAAGTGCACACGAGGACTCTCCACTGCCGCCCTGACATCCATACCGTGATCCACCACCGCCACAATCGTCTGTAGTAGCGCCGAACGGATGCGGTTGGAGCCCGCGCTCCCCAGCACCAGCTCGACCCCTCGGTCGCCCAGCACGATTGAGGGGGCCATCATGCTCGGCATCCGCCGTCCAGCGGGATGGCGATGAAATCCGAGCGGGTTGAGATCCTCCTCGCCCATCACGTTGTTCATGTGGATGCCCGTTCCCGGCACCACCACGCCGGATCCCTCTCCGTTGGTGCACGTGGTGGAACACGCTCGCCCCTCGCCGTCTATGACCGATATGTGGGTAGTCGAGCCCAGGCGAGTTGCGAGGAAGCGCTCGAGGAAATCCTCCTGATCGAGCCCCTCGACGAACTCGGCCGTGCGCTCTGACTGCGCCGCTTTCATCGCCTCGACCACAGCAGCCAGCGAGGGCGGTGTGGGACCGCGATCGAGCAGCGCCAGCGCATAGGCGATCAGCGTTCCGCCGGCCGACGGTGGCGGGTTGGTGAGGATCTGACGGTCGCGATAGGCGATGCTGACCGGCTTGCGCTCGATCGCGCCGTAGCCCTCCAGATCCTCGCGCGTCAGCGATCCCCCCCTGTTGCCCAGCCAGCGGCAGACGGCCTCGGCGATGTCGCCGCTGTAGAACGGCGCGGCGCCGTCGGTGCCCAGGCGCTCAAGCGCATCGCCCAGGTCGGGGTTGCGCAGGACCTCGCCCTCGCGCAGGATGCGCCCCTGCGGAGCCCACAGGGCTGCGCACTCAGGTGTTGAGGTGAGTAGCTCGGCGAGAATCTCCGCTACATAGGCCTGTCCGGCGTTGAGCAGGACCCCCTCGCGGGCCATCCGCGCCGCGGGCGCCACCAAATCCTCCAGCGGGATCGTCCCCCATCGGCGGATCGCCTCACAGACACCCGCCGGGGTCCCGTACACCCCACAGGAGGCCGGCCCAATGTGGAACACCTGGGCGGCGTCCTCAAACGACACATCGACCCCCCGGAGCTCCGCCTCGCTGCCGTCCCCAAGGCGTGACGGCGCCTCCACGAAGAAATCAAGCAACGTCGGCTCAGTCCCCGCGCCCGCCACCAGCATGTAGCCACCCGCGCCCAGGCCTGTCAGCAGCGACTCGGTGACAAACGACATGAGCATTGCCGCCACAGCCGCATCCACCGCATTGCCGCCTTCGCGAAGCACCCGCGCACCAGCCTCCGCAGTCAGCGGATGCCCAGCCGCAACAACCCCCTTTTCAGCTTCGCCCATTGCAGAGCGATACCACAGCGAGGCAGTCGGCGAAACGCTGACGCTGGTCAGTTAAAAATTCGGCAGGAACTCGGGTACTTCTAGTTCGTCGACCGACAGCCCGCCGCGACGCTCGCGACTGGGCCGTGGGGGCGCTGTGCGCTGGACTTTGACCTCGCCCGTGGCAGCCGGCTCACGCAGGCGGTTCACGCTTTTGCGCCTACCCTCATCGCCGTAGCCGGTGGCCACCACCGTCACCCACACCTGGTCGTCGAGCTTCTCGTCGACCATCGCACCGAAGATGATGTTCGCGTCGGGATGCGCCGCCTCGGAGACCGACTTGGCGGCCTCGTTGACCTCCCACAGCGACAGGTTGGTGCCGCCCGTGATCGAAAGCAGGATCGAGCGTGCGCCCTCCATCGAGGTTTCCAGCAAGGGCGATGAGACGGCCTGCAGCGCAGCCTCTGTGGCACGGTTCTCGCCAACGCCCATGCCGATGCCCAACAGCGCGTTGCCCGCCTCGCTCATGATCGTGCGTACGTCCGCGAAGTCGAGGTTGATAAGGCCCGGGAGGGTCACCAGGTCCGAGATGCCCTGCACGCCCTGGCGCAGCACGTCGTCGGCTACCCGGAACGCCTCCACCATTGCCGTCTGCTTGTCAAGCACGCCCAGCAGGCGGTCGTTTGGCACCACGATCAGCGTGTCGACCTCCTCCGCCAGCGCAATCACGCCGCGGTCGGCCTGCTCGCGCCGGCGCGTGCCCTCGAAGCCGAAGGGCTTCGTCACGATCGCCACCGTCAGTGCGCCCACTTCCTTGGCGATCCTGGCAACAATTGGAGCCGCGCCCGTACCCGTGCCGCCGCCTGCACCCGCGGCGATGAAGATCATGTCCGAGCCCTTCAACAAGGCCTTCATGCGGTCGTAGTCCTCCATGGCCGCCTGACGACCCACGTTCGCATCCGAGCCCGAGCCCAGCCCGCGCGTCAGCTCAGCGCCGATGTGCAGCGTCAGGTCGGCTGTGGACTGCTGCAGCGACTGCAGGTCTGTGTTGACGGCGAGGAACTCAATCCCCTCGACCTCCGCCTCGACCATGCGGTTGACCGCGTTTACCCCGCCACCGCCAACGCCCACCACGCGTATGATTGGCTGGCCGGCGATTGCCGGTGAAGTGCTTGGCGCGGGTTCGCGCGCATATTCGTCGATCGCCGGGCGCCTGGTGGGGCGCTCGAGCACGTTCTCTGGGATCTCCGACGAGAACGCATGGCGCAGACGCTCCTGCGGCGAGGGCACGTGGATCTCCTCGTTGGCCTGTTGCGGGGAGGCGCTGAGGGCTGGATGGGGCAGGTGACTCTCGCGCGGATGAGACGGCGCAGGTGCCGGAGGTTGGAAGCTCGGCTGAGGCGGGGCGGGAGCCTGTGCGGGCGACAGCGGCTGTGCGGCGCTGGACTGAGCCGCCGTCGGCTGCTCGCCGGCTGGCTGCTCGCCCTCTTCGGTCTTCCTGAAGAGGGCCGCCAGGGGGCCTTCACGCATGCTCGCACGCTTAGGATTGGCCATGGGTGAGAACCTCCTGCGCGAGTTGCCTATAGGACTGGGCCGCAACGCCGTCCGGCTCGTACTTGAGGACCGACATGCCCTTCACTGGAGCCTCTGCAAAGCGGACCGTCTTGCGGATGCGTGAGGCAAACACGCGATCGCCGAAGTTTTCCTCGAGGATCTCGATGGCCTCCTTGGCGTGGATCGTTCGCGAGTCCACCAACGTGGGCAGGATACCCTCGATGTCCACCCCTGGATTGAGGTTCTCGCGAATCATCGCGAGGGTGTTCTGGAGCTGAATGAGCCCACGCATCGACAGATACTCGCACTGAACGGGGACGATCACCTTGTCGGCGGCCGTGAG
>JASLDD010000031.1 GCA_030151725.1 Solirubrobacteraceae bacterium | reverse complement strand
GACGACCTTCTCTGACTCCCGTCGAGTCTCCTGGTCCTCCTACTTCGTGGACCCCCAAGTCGAGGACGGGTTCCGGGCGCGTGTCCTCCAGTTTCTGCATCGCTGCTGTATGTCTGCTCCCGCTAGGACCCGCTCGGCGGCGGCGACCCTTCTCGGGGACATGCTGCGTGAGCCTCACGGGTACTTCGGACACGCCGTCCCCGGGGCCGCCGTAGCTCAGTGGCGTGCGGAGCAGCTCAGCCTGCTTGAGGTTATCGGCGAGGTAACCGGCACGAGCGAGGACCCTATGGTGACCCTCCGACTACGCGACTCGCTGGCATGGCATAGCCGATACAGCCACATCCGTGGAGTGCGCACCGCCGTCAGGCGGATACTCGCCGCCAACCCGATGAGCACCGAGGAGTCTCTTCTCAGGGCACTCGGCGGGGGCTTCGACCGGTTTCAGACCGAGGAGGGCCGTTGTCGCGCATGGGGCCATTTGGCAAGGGTGCTCGTCAAGGAGGCACAGGATGTCGACTCGCTGCTTGGTCGAATCGACGGCGCACTGGAGTTCCTCGTCTCCTCGGGGGGCGCTGCGGCCCCAGGATCTTTCATGGGATTCCTCGCCGAGCGGGACATCGAGTGGGCGCTCAAAGCCGGACGGATACTGATCGGCGAAAGAAGTCGCCCTAGCGCCTCGGCGCTCGGAGTTCTATTGACCGCGAGCCTGGCGGGCGAGCCCGACCGCACACGGAACCTGCTGGACGACATCGCAGCCTCCCCGGAGCTGGCCCTGCGGCGGCTCGCTGCCGACTACGTAAATCGGATGGCGTGGCTCGCGGACCCCGCCGCGCCAGAGCGGCAACTGGCCGTCGCGTTCGCAGCCGACGAAGACCCGCAGATCGTCGGGCTTGCCGTCAGTGCTGCACACCGGGCGGCGATGAGCGATCCTGACCTGGCGCTTGCGATCATCCTCAACGTCCCCAGCCTCCGAGATCCGGGGCTCGCAGAGGCCGTATGCATGGTCCTCCACAACGAGGTGAAGCCGGACGACGAGCAGCACGCACTGCTGTTGCAACGACTCCTGGCCTGCCCGACCGTCGAGTATTGGCACGACCAATTGCTGATTATGGACTCGGCGGGTCGGCCAAGGCAGATCCTCGACTACCTGCTCACAAGGTTCCGTGAGCGCAAGGACGACTACACCTATAACCCCATTCCGTACGACGGGCTGAGCGGAGACCCACTCGCTCAAAGTCCGCACCTGCGCATCGAGTGCTTGGAGCGGATCCTGCGGTTTACAGCCGAGCATGACGAACACACCTTTGACGCAGCCACCCTATTTTGGTCCTACGCCGCCGCCGACGCGGAATCGCTCGGGGTCATTGCCACCGCCCTCACGGGCGAGAGCACCGCACTCTCACACGTCGCGTTGCAGATGCTCTCCGATGCGCCCGGCGAGCATCTGTTGGGGTGCCCGGACTGGGTCAGCAGTACGCTCGACGCTCTCGCTCCCGAGGCGGTCCATCCGTTCGTCGCGTCGCTTCACACTGCACTGCTGTCGGGCTCTAGGCACGGTACCCCCGGCGAGCCGTTCCGGGAGGACGCGGAACTCTTGAACCTAGCCCGCAGCTTTGCCACCTCCGCACGCCCAGGGGGCCGAGCCCAGACCTTCTGGGAGTCCATGGTCAAGGCGGCCGAAACCGCTATCAGCCAATCGCTGGCGCGCGACCGGGAACTCGACGAAAACGACGGGTGACCGCCGCCTACGGTTCTGCGACTCGATGTCGAGGTGCTCCCGCCAGCCGATCGCCGCCGAGAGGCTCGCGACCGGCCTCTGATCCGATGGACGTGGCGTACGTCGCACGCGATCCAGACGACGCGAACGCGGCAACATTTGTCGCGCCCCGCCAAAGATGTGGTTTTTGTCGTGGCGGGGCTTTCGCGCCGACTCCAGCCCAGCCCACCGCGAACACGCCCGTGTGTAAAGCACAACTTTGTTCGTACCGGGATCGGGCAGACGATTTCTCCGCTCTCGACGCTACGGTGGTTGGGATTTCCTCCCAGGATTTGGCTTCACATGAGGGCTTCATCCAGAAGAACAGTCTGACGGTGCCGTTGCTGGCAGATGTCGATAAGGCTGTGGCGAAGGCGTACAGTGCGTACGGTCGTACAGGGACCAAGCGCGCGGTGATCGTGATCGACGAGCAGGGCGTCGTGCGGCATCGACACGACCACCTGTTGGGGCTCGATTATCAGTCGGTGGACGAGTTGAAGGCGGCGCTCGATGTGCTGCCGGCGCCGAACGCGGCCTAGAGGACGTAGCCCATTACCCCTCGCCACCGGGGCGCCGCTACCGACGCGACATGTGGTTCAGCCTCCGCTCGGTCGAGGCGCAGGGCGCGGAGACGAGCCACCACGACCTTCCTCGATGCCGATCGACGTCGAGGGCGGCTTGATCTCTTGCGGTGGTAGAGGCCTCGGCGCCATGGGAATCAGTGTATCGCCAGTGCAGCGAGCCATGCAAGAGTCTGTGCCACCACCAGGACACCCAATGAGCCCGATAGCCAAGACATTCGCCGGACCTTGTCCCCGTTCTCTGCTCGCAGCTTTTGGTAGCCGAAGCCTGCGGCGGCGAGCCAGCCCAGCGTGTCCGCCTCCGCTTCCGCAGCGGCCTGGTCATACAGCTCCCTGTAGAGGTCGCCTGCGTCCACCGCGAACTTGAGCTTCCAAGGAGCAAGGAGGATCGCCGATACAACCAGTCCTGTTACGAGTGCTGCCAGCGCTACCCAACTCCACGTGTGCAGGCCACGGGCATGGACAGCCGTTGCGCCCAGGAACGACGCCACGAGTGCGTGCGCTGCGAGCTGCATACCGGTTCGCTGGCGGACACCCGCGACGACAGACTCCTGGTCAGCTAGGGCGGATCGACCAGCTTCGTAGGTGATTTCCTCAAGCGTCGGCACGGGCCAACCGTAGGCCCAGTCACGGACGGTGCGCTACGGACCTGGATGCCGATGACGTCGTAATCGGTGGCGTGGCACCCAAGGGTGGGCCACGATCGTGCGACCTCGGCCAGTCACAGGCACGGATGGTCACATGGTTGTCAACGCCAAGATGCGCGACAACACGCCGGTGTGTACCAAACAGTTCTGCTCGTATCGCGACAGCGGGGGCGACTTCGCATCGCTGAACGCCACTGTGCTGGGCATCTCCTCACAGGACCTGGCCTCACACGAGGCGTTTGTTGCAAAGCACGGGCTCAACGTGCCGCTGCTGGCGGACGTGGACAAGAAGGTCGCGAAGTCCTACAGCGCCTTCTCCTCGATTGCCGGCGTCAAGCGCGCTGTGATCGTGATCGACGAGCAGGGCATAGTCCGCCACCGCCACGATCACATGTTGGGTTTGGACTTCCAGTCGGTGGACGATCTCAAGGAGGCACTGGACTCCATTCCTGCTCAGGCGTAGCGGCGGGTGTCACTTGAGCGTCGCGCTGGCGCGACCTAACTCCCGAGCCCGGCCTGGGAATCAGTGAGTTTGGTGTCGCGCATAGTGACGGGCTTCCTCGGTGTTCTGTTTATGGGTTGCGCCCTCGCGGTCTTGGGCTACGCGTCGGCCGCAGATGCGCAGGTGAGTGACCTCGGATGGCTGGTGCTCATCATGTTTCTTCTACTAGGCCCTCTCCTGTTGAGACGCTCAGCGAGACGGGATGAGCCGCGCTGCTGTCCACGTTGCGGCGCAGACGCTCCACGAGACCTGATGGTCTGCCAGCGTTGCGGCCTCAACTTTGAGGCTTCGACCTGGGCAGCAATCGGCAAATTGAAACTTCCGTAAACCTGGTGGCGTCCCCACCTGCCAGGACCCACACGGTCCTAGGAGGAAGAGTTGCCGGCGCCATTCGCTGTATAACCATGGCTACACAGCAAATCAACTAAGACATATAGACCCGAGCATCTCGAACGAGACCTCAACGGCGAAGCGCTCCCGTCGTAACAGCAGCTGTCGGCGGCCCGGCACCCTCGCGCCCTTCGGCAGGACGCTCGCTGCTTGCGCGGGCAGCATAGATCTCGGCGAGCTCGAGCTGCAGGTTGCGAGGCTCCTCGCCAGGCCCGGGCGACCGGCGGTGCCAAACTCCGTCGCCGTCGAGGTCCCAGGAGCTCTGGTTGTCGGCAAAGGCCCGTTCGAGGGTGTCGAGCAGCTCTGCGCGGAGGTCGGGGGACTCGATGGGGACGGCGAGCTCGACGCGGTGGTCGAGGTTGCGCGGCATGAGGTCGGCGGAGGCGATGTAGACGGTGTGCTCGCCGCCGCGATCGAAGGCGTAGACGCGTGAGTGCTCGAGCAGGCGTCCGACGATTGACACTACGCGGATGTTCTCGGAGAGACCCGGGACGCCCGGGCGCAGGCAGCAGATGCCGCGCACGTTGAGATCGACCCGAACCCCGGCCTGCGAGGCGGCATACAGCGCCCGGATGCAGCGCCCGTCGACGAGCGAGTTCATCTTCATGGCGATCCTCGCGGGGGAGCCGGAGGAGTGCGACTCGACAGTCCTCTCGATCTGGTCGATGATGCCCTCGCGCAGCTGGTTGGGGGCCATGAGCACTTTGCGGTAGTGCAGCGGGCGCCCGTAGCCGGTCAGGTAGTTGAACATGTCGGCCACGTCGGCGCCGATCTGCTCATCGGTGGTGAAGAGCCCGAAGTCGGTGTACAGGCGGGCGGTGGCGGAGTGGTAGTTGCCGGTGCCAATGTGCACGTAGTTGCGCACGCCGTCGCCCTCGCGGCGCACGACGAGCACGCACTTGGCATGGGTCTTGAGAGCGGGCTGGCCGTAGACGACGTGCACCCCGGCCTCCTCCAATGCCTTGGCCCAGTGGATGTTCATACGCTCGTCGAAGCGCGCCTGCAGCTCCACCAGCGCGACGGCCTGCTTGCCGCGCTCGGTGGCGTCGATCAGGGCGGGAACGAGCGGCGAGTCGTCGCTGGTTCGATAGACGGTCTGCTTGATGGCAAGGACGTTGGGGTCGGCGACTGCCTGCTCGACGAAGCGCTCGACAGAGGTGGAGAACGAGACGTAGGGGTGGTGGACGAGCAGATCGCCTTCGCGCATCGCGCCGAGCACGTCGGGACGGTCGCCCTCGTGGCGTAGCAGGCGCGGGTGGGTGATGCCACCGATCGGCTCTTCGCGCAGCTCGGTGTGGCCGGGCAGCCGCACGACCTGCCACAGGGCGCCCATGTCGAGCAGGCCGGCCACGGGGAAGATCTCCTCATTCTCGACCCTCAGAAGGCTCTGGAGAGCCTCACGCAGGGGCTCTGAGCAGCTGGCTCCAACCTCGACACGGACCACCTCGCCGAAGCGCCTGCGCCGCAGCTCGTCCTCGACCGCCTGCAGCAGGTCGGCAGCGTCGTCTGAGACCTCCAGGTCGGCGTCGCGGGTGACGCGAAAGACGTCGTAGTCGACGATCTCCATGCCTGGGAACAGCGCGTCGAGGTGGTTGGCGATGACGTCCTCCAGCGGCACCAGCAGCGGGGGGTCGGGCGCGGCCTGCCTGAGGGTCACAAAGCGCGGCAGGATCTCGGTGGGGACCTTGACGCGCGCGAACACCGTCTGGTCGGTTATGGGGTCGCGGACGAGCACGGCGAGGCTGAGGGAGAGGTTTGAGATGTATGGGAAGGGACGGCCGGGAGCAACCGCCAAAGGGGTCAGTGCGGGGAAGATCGCCTTCTGGAAGTGGCGTGCGAGATCGGCGCGGCGATCTTCGTCGAGCTCCTGCACGCCGACCACCTGGATGTCGTGGCCGGCCAGCGCGGGGCGCAGCTGGCCTTCAAAGCAGTCGGTCAGGCGCCGGCTCTGTTCGAGCACACGCTCGCGGATCCCGGCAATGGTCTCGGAGGGGATGCGTCCGTCCTGGCTGGGCTTCTCGACGCCGGCGTCGATCTGGTCGCGCAGACCGGCCACGCGCACCATGTAGTACTCGTCGAGGTTGGTCGTGTAGATGGCGCAGAACTTCACACGCTCGAGCAGTGGCACGGACTCGTCCTCGGCGAGCTGCAGCACGCGGTCATTGAAGTCAAGCCAGGAGAGCTCGCGGTTCAGGTACAGCGAGGGCTCGTCGCCGCCGTCAATGGAGAGGGCGGCGCCACCAAGGCGCTCGTCTGTGTTGTGATCGCGGTCTTGCATTTGCTCTCAAGCTACACGCCGGCGCTGGATTCCTGAACGATGGACGCGGGAGAGTGAGCCTCCAGGCCGTGGCGCGCTAGGCTGCACTCGATCGGAATGGCTCGTCAGCTCTGGCTACTTCGTCATGCGGATGCCGAGCCACACGGCACTCGCGAGGACTCCAAGCGGATGTTGACCGCGCGTGGGGAGAGCCAGGCGCGCATTGCGGGCGCTGCGCTCACCCGTCTGGCGGCGAGCTTTGAGGCGATCCTGTTCAGCCCCAAGGTGCGTGCCCGCCAGACCGCCGAGATCGCGGCGGAGGACTGGCCGGAGGCGCAGCGAGGACTTCTTTCCGTGCACTCGCCACTGGCGAGCGGCTTTGACGGTTCGGATGCACTCCATGCGCTCTCCGGCTTGAGCGCTGATGGGCGTCTGCTGCTGGTCGGGCACGAGCCCGACCTGTCGAACGTGATTGCCGAGCTCACGGGCGCTCGCGCGGATCTCAAGAAGGGTGGTCTTGCGGTGATGCGTCTAGAGGGGACGCGTGGTGAGCTCACGGTCCTCATGCGACCCCGCGAGCTCGCTCTGATCGCCGAGCCGGCCCTCGGGGCCGTGGGCGTCCCACTCGGCGGGGACTGAAGCGGGCACGTCCGCGGGGTTCACGACCTCCGTCGATTCGGCCGCGAAGCGGTAGCCGATGCCGAAGTGGGTGTGGATGTAGCGCCACTGCGGCGATGCCTTCTCGAGCTTCTGCCGGAGCTTGCGTACGAATACGTCCACTGATCGATCGCCGCGGACCATGGTGTAGCCCCACAACCGCGAGTAGATCTCCTCGCGCTCGAGCACGCGGCCCTCGGCCGAGGCGAGCAACTCGATCAGCTCGAACTCACGGCGGGTCAGATCGATGCTCTGGCCGTCCACGTAAGCCTGGAAGCGGTCGGGGCGGATCTCGACGTCGCCTGCGGTGACGGGCTTGGTCTCGGTGCGCGAGGCGGTGCGCCGCCGGCGGCGCACGACGCTCTGGACGCGCGCGATGACTTCCTCGGGGTGGCAGGGCTTGGTGATCCAATCATCTGCGCCAAGTCGCAGGCCGCGCACTCGCTGGGCGACGGTGGAGGGGCCTGTGCAGACGACGATGCCGAGCTCGGGTAGAGCCTCGCAAAGGCGCTCGAGCCAGACCCACGCCTGGGGGCCGAGCACGGCGAGGTCGACGACAAGGGCGCTGAGGCGCATCGAGACGACGGCCTCTGCGGGGACGGGGCTCGCGAGCACGCGGTGCTCCCAGCCGAGCCGGTCGAGGCGCTTGGAGAGCACCTGGATGAAGCCGCTGTCGCGATCGAGGACGGCGATCCGAAGAGACGCTGAGGATGGGACCGTGCCGTCGGGAGCCTGTGACGGACCCCCCTGGCCTTCGGCGCTCACGCTTGCCGTCATCGAGGCGGAGTGTAAGCGATCAAATGGTCCGTATGACCGGTCGGAGACAAAAGACACAGGATCTTCACAGGCCCATTCGCTATTTGCGGGGCTGCTGCTGCGTTGCTGCGCGGATCAGTCCGGCAGCGCGCCGAAGGGGCGCGAGGAGTCCGAGAACTCGCGAAATAGGCCGGTGACCACGAAGGCGACCTGCTCGCCGATGTCGACGGCGTTGTCGCCGATGCGCTCGAGCGCGCGGGCCACGAGCGTCATGTGCATGGCCCACTCGCGCGTGTCGGGATCGTCGCCGATTTCAATGGCCAGGCGGAAGATGTCGCGGTTGAGGCGGTTGATTTCACGGTCCTGGCGCACAAGGTCCTCGGCCAGGCCCACGTCGCGTCCGGCGAAGGCGGCCTTGCACTGGATGACCTCCGAGCGTGCGTAGGCGCCCATTTTGCCGAGCGCCTCGAGCAGTTCGTGATGTACGGGTGGCTCATAGCCCGAGAGAGGGATCATCTTTGCGATGTTCACGCATTGATCGCCCATGCGCTCGATGTGCTTGATCGTGTGCAGCAGGGCTGCTACGAGGCGCAGGTCGCCGGCTACCGGGGCCTGTAGCGCCAGCAGCGACAGGATTCCCTGGTGGACCTCCAGATAGCGCCCGTCGACGCGGTCGTCGTCCGCGATCACCATCTGGGCCAGCTCGACGTCCTGGTGGTGCAGAGCCTCGAGCACGCGGTCGAGCTGCTCGACGATCAGATCGAGACCCCCGAGGGCGTGGGCCTCGAGCTCGCGCAGCTGGGCCTGGAAGCTCGCGCGGCCGTGAGAGCCCTCGGTGCTCGTGTGGCTGTCGAGCGGCCCCGACGCAGCGGGGCTCCCGCTCTCGCCGTTAGCCGAACTTGCCGGTGACATATTCCTCGGTTCGCGAGTCTTTGGGGTTGGTGAAGATCTCCTGAGTGGGGCCGACCTCGACGAGCTGGCCGTCGAGCATGAAGGCAGTGCGGTCGGCAACACGCGCTGCCTGCTGCATGTTGTGGGTGACGATCACGATAGTCACGCGCTGCTTGAGCTCGGCGATCAGCTCCTCGATCCTGAGCGTGGCGATCGGGTCGAGCGCCGAGCAGGGCTCGTCCATGAGGATCACCTCGGGGTCCACGGCCAGCGAGCGGGCGATGCACAGCCGCTGCTGCTGCCCGCCGGAGAGGCCCGCTCCGGCCTCGTCGAGACGGTCGGAGACCTCGTCCCAGAGGCCGGCGCTGCGCAGCGCCCCCTCTACCTGAGCGTGAAGCTGCCCGCCCCGGCGTGAGGTCAGGCGCAGACCCGCGGCGACGTTGTCGAAGATCGACATCGTGGGGAAGGGGTTGGGTTTCTGGAAGACCATGCCGATGGCGCGCCGAACGGCGACGACGTCAACGGACGAGCCGTAGACATCGAGATCCTCCAGCATCACCTTGCCCTCGGCGCGTGCACCGGGGATCTCCTCGTGCATGCGGTTGATGCAGCGGATCATGGTCGACTTGCCGCAGCCGGACGGGCCGATGATGGCCGTGACCTCGTTGGGTCGGAACTCGAGATCGAGGCCCTTGACCTGTTCGGCATCGCCATAGAAGGCGCGCAGCTGCTCGAGCCTCAGGGCGAGGCCGCGCTTGGCCTCGATCGCGCCGTTCGCCTTGGCGGCTGGCGCTGGAGCGCTCGCGGGGACGATCCGCGGCGAGTGCTGCTGGGGCTGCTCGAGCTCCGGGCGGGCTTCGGACTCGGCGTCAGCCACGTCGGTGTTCGATCGTGTGGATGTCATGCAAGGCGACTCCTTCGCGAGACGAGGCGGGCGATGAGGTTGAGCAGCAGGATGAGGGTGACGAGCGTGAGTGCTGCACCCCAGGCACGGTTGACGACGGAGTTGGTCGGCGAGGTGACGTCACTGTAGATTTGCACAGGCAGCGAGTTCATGAACCCGCCCAGGTTGTAGGTGGTGTTCTTGGTGGAGGCGGCGGTGAAGAGCAGTGGCGCGGTCTCGCCGGCGGCGCGGGCGATTGCGAGCAGAACGCCGGTGATCATCCCCGGCAGCGCCGTCGGCAGCACGATGCTGAAGATGACCTTCCAGCGCGGGGCTCCGAGCGCAAGCGCCGATTCGCGCAGGCCGGTTGGAACCAGCAGCAGCACGACCTCGGCCGAGCGTATGACCACAGGGAGCATCAAGAGGGATAGGGCGATCGAGCCCTTGTAGCCGGCAAACGAGCTGCCGGTGCCGACCACGAGCACGATGTAGACGAACAGCCCGAACACGATCGAGGGCACGCCGGTGAGGACGTCGACGAAGAAGCGGACCGTCTGGGCGAACCAGCTGCGCTTGCCGTACTCGACCAGCCACACAGCCACTCCTACGCCACAGGGGACGGCGATGGCCGAGGCGAGGGCGACCATCTCGATCGTGCCGAGGATCGCGCTCTTGACCCCGCCGATGTCGGAGTTCTTGAAGAACGTGTTGCCGGTGGGATCGGTGGTGAAGAAGCTCGAGCTCCATGCCCCAAGGCCCTTGCTCAGCAGGTAGTAGAGGATCAAGATCAGCGGCACGAGCGCGATTGCGGTCGCGCTCAAGATGGTGCGCCGGGCGAGCTTGTCCTTGCGCTGGCGGGCAGGGCTGACGGCGAAGCGCGCCAGACGGTCCTCGGCGGGGACCTGGGCGCTCATGCTCCCGCCGCCGTGTCGGCTAGGAGCACGGAGCCGCCCCCGGTGCTGGGGCGTGGGCTGCGGGCAGATCTCACAACGAGCCAGCGGGCCAGGCCGTTGACGAGCAGGGTGAGCACGAACAGCACGAGGCCGGCGGCGAACAGCGCGGAGCGATGGACCCCCTGGGCCTCCCCGAACTCGTTCGCGATGACCGCGGCAAGGCTGTAGCCCTGGCCGAACAGGTGATCTCCGAGTTTGGGCGCGTCGCCGATCAGGATCGTCACGGCGATCGTCTCGCCGATCGCCCGTCCGAGTCCCAGCATGGCGCCGCCGACGATGCCCGTGCGGCAGTAGGGCACGACGGCGATGCGGATCATCTCCCAGCGTGTGGCGCCAAGCCCGAGCGCTGCCTCCTTGTGATCGGGAGGCACCGTGGTCATCACCTCGCGACTGATGGCGCTGACGATCGGCAGGATCATGATCGCGAGGACCAAGCCGGTGATGAAGTAGTTGGGGATCGTCACGAGGCCCCCTCCGATGAAGGGCACGAAAGACAGGCGATCGGCCACCCACTGCTCTGCTCCCTGAAGCTTGGGTGCGAGGAAGAAGATGCCCCACAGGCCGTAGACGACGGAGGGAACGGCGGCCAGGAGCTCCACGAGGATGGTCAGTGTGCTACGTAGGCGCAGAGGGCAGAGCTCAGTCGCGTAGATCGCGGCGGCAACCGCCACGGGGACACCGATCACGAGCGCCAGGGCGGCTGTTATGAGCGTGCCCACGACGAGGGGCAGGGCGCCGAAGTGTTCGGCGCTGGGGTTCCAGTTGTTGTCGAAGGCAAACCCGAGGACCCCGCTCTTGGCGAACGCCGGTCGCGCCTCTCCGACGAGCCGGATGAAGAAGTAGACGATCAGCGCCAGGATCAACGCTGAGAGCAGCGTCAGCCCGTACTTGAGGACTCGATCGGGAAGACGCGCCAGCGGCGAACGCGCAGTCAGTGCGCGTTCGCCGCCGGGTAGGGATGCTGCCTCCACGGAAGGGTTGTCTACCTGATCCGAGGAGTAATCGTCATGTGCTCAGCCGCCGACCGGCGAGCCGTTGCATTCCAGGCCTGCGACAGCTTTCTTGGACTTGGCCAGGATTGCGGCCGGCAGCGCGGCGTAGTCGGCTTGCGAGAGGATCTTCTGACCTTCGCCCAAGCCGTATTCCAGGAACTTCACGACGCCCTTGGCGGCTTCTTCGCCACCGGGGGTGCCGGCCTTGCAGAGGTCCTTGTTGAGGACGATGAACGTCTGCGAGGTGATCGGGTAGCTGCCCGCACCGGCGGGGTTGCTGATTTTGATCCCGAGGTTGGCGGGAACCGTCACGCCCTGGGCTGCCGCAGTGGCCGAAGCCAATGTCGGGGCAACGAACGCCCCGGCCTTGTTCTTCACGGCTGCGTAGGTGAAGTTGTTCTGCAGCGCGTAGGCCTGCTCGACGTAGCCCACGGCGCCCTCGGTCTGCTTCACCGCTCCGGCGACGCCGGAGTTGCCCTTGGCTCCTGTGCCTGTTGGCCACGGCACTTCCTTGCCTTCGCCGACCTTGCTCTTGAATTCGGGGTCCACGGCTGCCAGGAAGCTGGTGAAGCCGGAGGTCGTGCCCGAGGAGTCCGAGCGGTGGACGACCGTGATGGCTGTGCTCGGCAGCGTTACACCGGGGTTCAGAGCCTTGATCTCCGGGTCATCCCAGGTCTTGACCTTGCCCAAGAAGATGTCACCGATCGTCTTGCCGTCGAGCTTCAGTCCGGTCTTCACACCGGGGAGGTTGTAGGAGACGGTGATCGCGCCCAGGAACATCGGGATCTGGACGGCCGCGCTGCCGTTCTTGGCAATCGCTTCTTCGTCTTCGGGCTTCAGCGGCGGGTCGCTTGCTCCGAAGTCGACGATCTTGCTCTCCAGGGCCGTGATGCCGGCGCCTGAGCCGACCGCCTGGTAGTTGACCGTCAGGCCCGACTGCGAGGAGGCCCACTGTTCGTATACAGGAGCCGCAAACGTGGAGCCTGCGCCGGAGATGGTTCCCGAACCGGTGGGTGGAGTCGTGGCGGTCTTCGAGCTGGCGGCCGCGGTTGTGGTGCTCGCGGCACTGCTCGAGGAACTACTCGTCGACGAACTTGAGCTTCCGCACGCGGCGAGGCCCACTGCGAGCATCGCACAGCTGGCGAGTGCGCCCATCTTGTTCTTGATCACTACATCTCCTCTGACTGGATTGTCTGGTGACGGCGTGCCGGGGACATGGCCCAGCGCCGAACGGCGTGACGGGGGTAGTCTTTTCAGCCGCCGGTATCCGCCGTGTGAACATTTCGTGAAGGTTGTGGCTGAAACCGGTAACCAAATCCAGGATGAGTGTGGATGAAGCGGCGATCTGGAAGCGCATCCTCGAGCTTGCTGCGCAGCTTGCTCACGTAGACGTCCACCGACCGATCTCCGAGCCTGAGCTCCCCGCCCCACACGGTTCGGTAGAGATCCTCTCGGGTGATGATCGCCCCGAGCTTTTTCGCCATCGCGACGAGCAGCTCGAACTCACGCACAGATAGTGTGAGCGGACGTCCTGTGGCGAGCACGAGGCCCTCGGAGAGCCTGATCTCGAGCTCGCCGGCGTAGAGGACGTCAGCGGGGACGTCGGGAGTTTCTGGGAAGGCCGCCACGACGCGGAGCGTCGCAGCTGAGGGGCGCCTTGGCGTTGCAAACTGGTTATCCAGTCGTAAAAAATCTGTGAAAGCGAGGAGCCTCTTGGCGTAGGTCAATATCCTCGCCGGGATGAGCTTCCTGCGACGCGGCGTAGACGCCACCTTGATGGCTCTGGTGGAGGAGGCCGGACGCAATGTACAGCGCTGCGGCCTGTTGCTGCGCGACCTCCTGGTCGACTATCCCGAGCATGCCACGCTGGCGCAGGACTTGAAGGTGTGCGAGCAGGAAGGCGATCGCATCACCCACGACATCATTCATCGCCTCGCCGGACGTGGCCGCGTCGGGGCGCCGTTCGACGCCGGCGACGGCTATGCGCTTGCGACCGCTCTGGATGACATCGTCGATCACTCCGAGCAGGCGGCGGCTCAGCTCGGCCTTTACGGCGTCGAGGCTCCGATGGAGCAGGCGGTCGACTTCGCCGAGGTGCTCGTTGGTGCGGGCGAGCAGATCGCGCAGGCGCTGCGCTCATTGCGCACAGGCACCGAGCTGGGCCCGCACCTGGTTGAGATCCACCGGCTGGAGAACGAGGGCGATCGCCTCCAGCGCGACGGGGTCGCGTCGCTATTCGCGGGTGGGATCGACCCGATGGTGGTGATCCGCTGGAAGGACATCTTCGAGTCGCTCGAGGCGGCCGTCGATGCTTGCGAGACAGTGGCCCATGTGCTCGAGGGGATCACCCTCAAGCAGGGCCGCCGCATGCGCTGAGACGTACCTCTGCGCGAGCGATTCTCGCGTTGCATCCGTACGTGGCTCTCTTTTACGCCGCTCACTTCCGTAGCTCCTGATCAGGGCGCCTCAATGGCGGGTTTCGTGGCGGGATTTACAAAGTATTCACATTCCGCATATTCCAGACTTGCAATGTGAGAAATTTTTAGGTACAAGTCCCGTCCCATTGTCATGTTTTGAGATCGGAGCAGGGGGTATGAAGACTTACGAACGTCCACAGTCGATCGCGCAGCCCGCAGCGGACGGCGCGACGAGCACAGGCAGCCGGCGGCCTCGCTTGGCTGTACGCTCCAGGGCAGCGCAGAGCGCGGGCTCGAGCGGTGCTCGCGAAGAGCTAGGTGAGCTGCGAGTGGCCATTCTGGACGGGGACTCCGGCTTTCTGGTGGTCCTTGCCAAGCGTCTGGAGAAACCCGGTTGGAGACATCAGGTGCTCTCCTTGAGGATCACGGCGAAGGCTCTGGCGGCGATTGAGGCGGATGTGCTGATCGTCGATCCGTCGGTGCTCGGTTCACGGCGTTGGGTCTGGCTCGCGCGGCTATGCCAGCAGCGGCCCGATCTACGGATCATCGCCTGCCAAGCCTCCTCGACGGTCGGCGAGCGCGTGCGTGCTCTGCGCCTTGGGG
>JASLDD010000013.1 GCA_030151725.1 Solirubrobacteraceae bacterium | reverse complement strand
GCGCCCACGCCCTCGTCGATCTTCTTGATCGAAAGCCCCTTCTCCTCCTGCTCGCGCCAGACCTCCGAGATGCCCGAGTTGAGGATGCGGTTGACGACAAATCCGGGCACCTCGGCGCAGGTGATCGGCTGCTTGCGGATCGTCTGGGCGAACGTGACGGCGGCGCTGACCGTCTCGGCGGATGTCTCCTCACCCTCGACGATCTCGATCAACGGCATGATCGAAGCGGGGTAGAAGTAGTGAAAGCCGATGACCTTCTCCGGGCGCAGCGTCGCTTCGCCGATCTCGGTGATCGACAGCGAAGACGTATTGGATGCAAGGATCGCGTGACCAGGGGTGGCGGCGTCCAGTTCCGCGAACACAGCCTGCTTGATCTCCATCCGCTCGGGCACCGCCTCGACTACGAAGTCGACGTCCCCAAAGCCCTCATAGGAGGTCGTGCCGTGGATCCGGCCAAGCACCTCTGCAATCTGCGCCTCGCCCTGCTCGGCGGTGAGCTTGCCGCGCTCGACCAGTTTGCCGACCTGCCCGCTCGTCACATTGCGGGCCTCGTCGAGCCCCGCCTGCACGAGCTTCTCGTCGATGTCCTTGAGCACCACCGGAATCCCAGAGGCGGCAATCGTCTGGGCGATCTGCCCACCCATGGTTCCCGCACCGACGACCGCTGCCTTGAACACGAACATCTATCGCTCTCCTCTGATCACTGGTCACTGAGAGAGATCTCCGCGGGCACGTCCCGCACGCGCGGCGACCGGCGAAACCGGCCTGCGTGCGGGGAGCCCGCGAAGTTGTCTCCCATAAAAAGCCCTACTGCAACCTGCTTACGCCGGGACCGCCGTCGGCTCCTCGGCGCGCCGCGGAAGCAGCGTTTCGCGCGCGATGACCAGGCGCTGGATCTGCGAGGTGCCCTCGTAGAGCTGCATGATCTTGGCGTCGCGGAACAGCTTCTCCACGGGGTACTCCTTGATGAAGCCATAGCCGCCGTACACCTGCACGGCGTCGGTGGCGATTTTCATCGCAGCGTCGGCGGCGAAGCGCTTGGCGTGCGAGGAGATCAACGTGTTGCGTTCGCCGTTGTCGAGCATCGTGGCCGACTTCCACGTCAGCAGCCGCGCAGCCTCGATTTCGGTTGCCATGTCGGCGATCATGAACTGAATCGCCTGGTGCATTGCGATCGGCACGCCGAACTGAACGCGTTCGCGCGAGTAGTCGGTGGCGAACTCAAACGCCGCCCGCGCAATCCCCGTGGCCATGGCAGCCACGCCCGGACGGGTGCGGTCGAGGGTCATCATGGCGAGCTTGAAGCCCTTGTTTTCCTCGCCCAGCAGGTTCTCCGCGGGGACCTCCACGTCGTTGAAGGAGATCGTCGCCGTGTTGGAGGCACGCTGTCCGAGCTTGTCCTCCTTCTTGTCCACGACCACGCCCCAGTCGCGCTCCACCACAAAGGCCGAGATGCCGCGGTGGCCTGCGTCCTTGTCGGTCTTGGCGTAGACCGTGTAGTAGTCCGCGTAGCCGCCATTGGTGATGAAGCACTTGGAGCCGTTGATGACGTATTTGTCGCCCTTCTTGACAGCCGTCGTGCGCATGCCCGACACGTCTGAGCCGGCGTCCGGCTCGGTCAGGCAAAAGGAGGCCAGCTTGGGCGCTTCGGTGAGCATTCCCAGGTACTTCTTCTTGATCTCCTCAGAGCCGCCCAGCGCGATCGGCGCCGTGGCCAGGCCGTTGCAGCCGAGCGATGTCTGGATGCCCGAGCAACCCCACGAGAGCTCCTCCTCGATCAGACAGCCGTCGAGGTAGCCGGCGCCGGCGCCGCCGTACTCCTCCTCGATGTGGGAGTTCATCAGGCCGACCTCCCAGGCTTTCTCGATCAGATCCTGCGGCCACGTGCCCTCCTTGTCGTACTCCCAGGCAACGGGGCGAATCTCCTTGACTGCGAAGTCGTGCGCCATCTCGCGCAGGTTCTTCTGCTCGTCTGTGAGCGTGAAATCGACCATTCTCAGATCTCCTTAGCGGGCCGGCGCCTGCACCCCTGACGGCTGGCGCGTGAAATTAGATTGACTGGTCAGTCAATCTGCAAAGCGGAGGGTAGCGGAGAGCGGGCCAATGAGCAACAATCGAGCGCGTGCGGGATCCGCTCGCCATCCTGGCATTCGACCTGGCCGACAACGGGCTCAGCTTCGTGGTCTTCGGCACCGTCGCCTTCTCGCTGCTGATCTCCCTGCTGCTCGTACTGACGCGCGGCAGCGACAACATGTACGACCAGATCGGCCAGGGCGGCCTGACCCCCGAAAGCGAGCTCCGGGGCGGCGCTCTCACGCAGGCCCCCGCCCCCAGCACATCTGCCGAGCAGGAGGCCGAGATACGCCAGATGCTCCATGCGCGCTCCGAACGCCAGGTCCGTCGAGGCGAGCCCGCGCTGGACATCGATGCCGAGCTGGCCCGCCTGCTTGCGCCGCAGGCCGGATCGGCAGGGCACGACAGCGGGCTCGTGGAAGAGGTCCAGCAGCTCGTGATCGCGCGCAACGAGCGCCGTATCCGCCAGGGACTGGAGCCGCTGGACGTGCAGGCAGAGGTGGCGCGCACGCTCGAGGAGCTCGATCCGTGAGCATCTCGCGGGCCTCGTGGGGTATAAACGCGCCGTGACCAACGCGCGACGCTTCACGCTGGACGAGCTCACGATCCGTCCCGGGACCTACTTCAACCCCCAGACCGAGATCATGATCGTTGTCGACGACTCTCCCGAGGTCGATCACGAGATCTTCGGCCTCGACGAGTTCGAGAGCGACGAGTGGGTCCTCGTCTCCGACGAGGTGGCCGTCGATGAGAACAAGCGCGACGATCTCGTCGAGCGCTTCCAGCGCGCCTACCAACCCGGCGCCGAGCTGATGGCCGACGATGACGACGTCGACCTCGACGAGGACGACGAGGAGTCGCTGCTCGACGACGATGACGATGACGACGACGAGCTGGATGAGGTCGGCGGCCTGGAACTGGGCCGCGGCGAATAGGCGCCCGCGGCGCAACTGCGCACCTCGGCGCGGTGTTGCAGGGACGTGCAAAGACTTCGAGCTGCAACGCACCCTGCAGACACGGGAGCTTCCCGGCGTAGCATCGGCGCGGTGCGCGCCACGCATCTCGCGGCGCTCGTCCTCGGCTCGATCGCAGTGGGCGGGGCCCTAGCTCAGCCTGCCCTGGCCGGCCGAACCTCGGCGACCGCCCTGGCTCCCGTCCGGGTGCCCGTGCGAGCGCACGCGGCTGCCAAGCACGGCCCGAGCGTCACCGCGGCTCTGCAGAGCCTCCTGCACAGCGCCGCCATCCCACAGGCCACCTACGCCAAGTACTACGCCGCCTACCTCGCCGCCAAACACTCTCTGGGCAACCTCAGCGGCACGCGACGAATCGAGCTGGGGGCGGTGCTCGCAAACGTGCAGGCCATCGCCGCCGCCGGCGAGTTCACCCCCACGCGCCTGCCGGCCCTGTTCCTGACGCTCGAACGCAACCGCCAGTGGTGGACCACCGAACCGCTGATCTCGAGCGGCGAGCGGGTGAGTTTCCCTCCCAGCAAGCTGATCTGGGAGTACTACGCCGGCCAGGGCATCGAGATCCAGTGGCTGGCCACCTTTGGCGAGGGCAACGGCTACTACCTCTCGGGTCACGAAAACGCCAACCTGCGCCAGCTGGTCAGCGAAATCATCCCCCTCGCCACAGCCCGCGCCGGAGGCATCGCCTGGGAGTACATGTTCCGCTTCGACGGCGGCTCGCCGCCGTGGACGAGCGGGCTCTCCCAGGGCACGGGCCTCGAGGTGCTCGCCCGCGCGTGGTCGCGCTTCAAAGAACCCGCCGACCTCACCGCCGCCCAGCAGGCCGTCGGCATCTTCGAGACCGCCCCGCCGCAGGGGGTCATGGTCAAGGCCTCCGCCGGCACCTGGTACGCCGAGTACACCTACGCGCCCAGCGACCGCATCCTCAACGGCTTCATCCAGGCGCTCGTCGGGCTCTACGAATACACCGCCATCACCAAGGACCCCCTCGGCCTGCAGCCATTCGAAGCCGGCGACGACGAGGCGCGCGCCGAAGTTCCCCACTTCGCCACCGGCGCCTGGACCCTATATAACCAGTACGGCGAATCCAACCTCAACTACCACGAACTGCTCACCGAATTCCTCCAGCACCTCTGCGAACGCACCCGCAAAGGGCTCCCCTACACGCCCGCCGCAGCCACACCGCCGACAAGCACAACCCCCACGCCGCCCGCCCCCTCGCCGACCACCGGCGGCACAACCTCCCCAACCGGCGGCACCACGGCCACAGCCGCCGCCAAGAGCGCACAGACACCCGCCACGCCGATCGCCGCCGATCAGGTCTACTGCACCGTCGCCCAGCGCTTCAGCGCCGATCTGAAAACACCCCCCGCGATCTCGCTGCTCACGACCACACTGCGCGGTGGCACACGCGCCGGGGTGCAGATCTCGCTGTCGAAGATCTCGAGCGTCCAGCTGAAGATCAAACAGGGCTCGCGCCTGGTGTGGAGCAACAGCGCCACAGTCGAACACGGCAAGCCAAAGCTCCTGTGGGTGACGCCTGCCAAGGGCGGGACCTTCTCCGTGACGCTCACCGCCACCGATCTCGCCGGCAACTTCTCCACGGCCACCGGCACCATCGTCGTCAGCCGCCACTAAGCCGGGGCAGCGCTACCTAGACTAGGCGCGTGAGCACCCTGCGCCGCCGTCGCGGCAGAGACCAACTGACATGACAAGGCTCACGCATGCCTGGCGTGAGCTCGAGCGCGAGCAGCGCCTGGCCGCCCTCACGTCATTGGGGCTGTTCGTCTCGATGTTCCTGCCCTGGTACAGCAAGGCAAACACCTTCGTCGAACATGGCGCCGCCAAAGCCACCCAGACGAGCCTCAGCGCTTTCCAGGCCTTCTCCTTCGTCGAGGCCGCCGTCCTGCTCGTCAGCGCCGGCGTGCTCACCCTGCTGTTCAGGCGCGCCGAGGGTGGCAGCTTTCATCTCCCCGGCGGCGACGGGCTGATCGTGATGGTCGCCGGCGCCTGGGCCGCGCTGCTGATCTTCTATCGCCTACTCGACAAGCCCGGTCTCAAGGCCAGCCAGACCATCACAGCCACAGTCGGCGTCGAGTGGGGCATCTTCATCGCCCTACTGCTGGCAATCGGACTGCTCTATGCCGGTCAGCGGATGCGCGCCGAGGAGCGACCGGCGCCGCCCGCAATGCGCAGGCGTCCGCGCCCACGCGACCCCGGTGGCGAGAGCCCTAACGTCGAGGAGCACCCGGCGCCATGGCAGGAGCCCGAGCAGCGAACCGTCGCCGTGCCCCGGGCCGGCCGCCAACCTTCTGAGCCCGCCGCAACCGAGGCCAGAGGCACCCGACCCGTTCCCGCGCGCGCCGAGCGCAACGATCAACCCGATGATGAGCCCCGCCGGCGGCACGAGTCTCCGCCGCAGGCCGCGGTGGCTCCCCCCCGGCCCACGAGCAAGCGCCCACGCTTCCCCCCAGCGCCGCCCTCCCAGCAGATGTCCTTCGAGGACCCCGCGCCACCCTCACCCCCTGCCACCGATTAGCGCTGTACGCGATCGGCTCCGTGGGTCCAGCCCACATCTCCATCTAATGAAGAATCTCAACGCTGTGTAACCATGGTCATACAGCAGTCCCAGAGCAACAGTGACCGCCCACGCGCACACGCAGCGCCCAGCCGACGCGGCCACCTATCATTGGGCTGAGATGCCCGCCCCACCGTCCCCGGCGCCAGCCTCAGTCGCAGATGTGGCAGCCGGCCTGCGCGCGGTGGGTTACCTGCCCGGCGAGTCCACCGCTCTGGTCTCCTTCCTGGCGACCAAGCTGGGCAAGCCCGTGCTCGTGGAGGGTCCGGCCGGAGTCGGCAAGACCGAGCTCGCCAAGGCCCTGGCCAAGCACCTCGACCGCGAGCTCGTGCGACTGCAGTGCTACGAGGGTCTCGACGAGGCCAAGGCGCTGTACGAGTGGAACTACCGCAAGCAGCTGCTGCGCATCCAGGCCGAGGCAACCGACACCGGCTGGGATGCCGTGCAGGAGGACATCTTCGGCGAGGAGTTCCTGCTCGCGCGCCCCCTCATGACGGCCATCGCCTCCGAGAAGCCCGTGGTGCTGCTGATCGACGAGATCGACAAGACCGACCAGGAGTTCGAGGCCATGCTGCTGGAGGTGCTCTCGGACTTCCAGATCTCGATCCCCGAGCTGGGTCTCGTGCAGGCCCGCACCCACCCCGTGGTGCTGCTCACGTCCAACAACTCGCGCGAGCTCACCGAGGCGCTCAAGCGGCGCTGCCTGTATCTATGGCTCGACTATCCCGCGCTCGAGCACGAGCTTGAAATCGTGCGCCTGCACGCGCCCGAGCTCTCCGAGACCGTCGCCCGCCGCCTCGTCGAGGTGATTGGCATGGTGCGCGCTCTCGACCTCAAGAAGCCGCCTTCCATCGCCGAGTCGATCGACTGGGCGCGCGCGCTGCTGCTGCTCGGCGTCAAGGACATCGACGAGGACGTCTTCCTAGAAACGATGTCCGTGATCGTCAAGCACAGGACCGACATGGACGTCGTGGCCGACCGCGTGGGCCTGAAGCTCCGCTCGCCCGCCGATGTCGCCTAACCCGCCCGCGCCGCTCCCTGAAGAGCATCTGGAAGGGCTGCCCGCGCGCATCCTCGAGCTCGGCGAGGAACTGCGCCGCGAAGGTGTCGCCGTGGGCACCTCCGAGATGCTCGACGCCTTTGAAGTCCTGCGCGAGATTAGCTGGACGACCCAGGAGGACTTCCGCGAGGCGCTCGCCGCCACGCTCGCCAAGAGCCAAGAGGACCGCCGTGTGTTCGAGCTGGTCTTCGACCGCTTCTTCTTCCGCTCCGTCGAGCTTGCCGCCTCGCGCGAGGGGATCAAAGAGGAGGACCTCGCCAGCCTGGGCGAGCTCACAGACCAGGAGCTCGAGGCGCTCAGGGCCGAGATCGCAGCCGCCCTGCGCGACGGCTCAGAGGGCGCCATGCGCGACCTCGCGCGGATGGCCATCGCGGCCTTCTCTCGCCGCCAGGAGGGGTCCGGCGTGATCGGCGTGGACGTCCAGCGCATCCGCCGCGCGCTCGGCCTGCGCGCCGAGCCGCAACCTGATCTCCCGCCCGAGGACCCCCGCCGCGACGGCCTGCCTCGCGACGCGCTGCGCCGCTTCGAGGCGCTCCTGCGCCGCGAGCTCGAGCGCTCTCAGATCGAGCGCACCGGCAACCTGCCCCCCTCGCGACCGCTCGGCGAGCTCGACCGCGCGCTGCCCTCCGGGCCACTGGCAGACCTCGCCGCCGTGCACCGCGTGGTGGCGCAGCTGCGGCGCAGGCTTGCCACCCAGGGCCTGCAGGCGCGTGGGCACCGCCGTCACGCCCACGTGGACGTGAGGCGCACCATGCGCGCATCGCTACAGACCGGCGGCGTCCCCGTCGTGCTCAAGTTTCGCCCCCGCCGCCCCAAACGCCCCGAGATCTACGTCCTGTGCGACGTCTCCACCAGCGTCACCTCCGCGTCGGTGTTCTTCCTGTCGGTGCTCCACGCCCTGCACGACACCTTCCGCAAGATGCGCTCCTTCGTGTTCATCGAGCGCATCTCCGAGGTCACCGACATCTTCGAGCACGAGCGCAACTTCAAAGCCGTCAGCGAACGCATCTCCGGCGACGCCGGCGTGGCCGACATCTCCGGCTACACCGACTACGGCCGCGTGTGGTCAGAGTTCCTCGTGCAGGTCGAGGACGACCTTCACCCACGCGCCACCGTCATCGTGCTCGGCGACGCCCGCACCAACGGCCGCGATCCTCGCGCCGACATCTTCGCCCAGATCGCCGCCCGCGCCGGGCGCACCTTCTGGCTGAATCCGGAGCCGCGCCTGTACTGGAACTACGGCGACTCCGTCATCTCCGCCTACGAGCAGTACTGCACCGCCTTCGAGTGCTGGACCACATCCCAGCTCGAGGACTTCGTGCGCGCCCTCACCCGCCCCGTGATCGCCGCTGCGCGCTAGCATCGACGCCAGAGCAGACACACACCAGGGGGGCTGGCGGGTAGGCCGGCTGAGATGGCGCACGGGAAGCTCATTCCCCCGGCGCCGACCCTTAGAACCTGTGGGGTAATGCCCGCGAAGGGAGCGCAGTGCCGATCCAACTGCAGCCTCGCGCACAGCCGGCCGTCGAGCAGCCGGACACTGCCGCAATCGCCCTTCAAGACGTCAGCCGCACCTACCTGAGCGTCAACGGCGGCAGGGTCCAGGCACTCGACAGCGTCGCCCTTCGCGCGGGCCCCGGCGAGCTGGTTGCAGTGGTCGGCCCGAGCGGCTGCGGCAAGAGCACCCTGCTCGAGCTGCTCTGCCGACTACAGTCCCCCGACACCGGCTCCATCGTCTGCCCGCCTGCGGTGCTGATGCCTCAGCGCGATCTCCTGCTGCCCTGGCTCAGCGCCCTCGACAACGCAGCGCTCGCACTGCGCATCGCCGGCCTCGGGCGCGCAAAGGCGCGCGCCGGCGCCGAGTCGCTGTTCGTCGAGCTGGGGCTCGACGGCTTTCAGCGGGCGCGGCCTAGCGAGCTCTCCGGCGGCATGCGCCAGCGGGTGGCCTTTCTGCGCACCCTGCTCTCCGGCAAGCCGGTCCTGTGTCTCGATGAGCCCTTCGGAGCGCTCGACGCGATCACCCGCGGCGAGATGCAGGAGTGGCTCGCTCGGACCCTCCTTCGAGAGCCCCGCACCGTGGTTCTCGTCACCCACGATGTCGAGGAGGCCGTCCTGCTCGCCGACCGCGTGGCGATCCTCTCGCCGCGGCCCGGCCGCGTGATCGCACAGCTGGACGTCGAGCTGCCACGGCCGCGCGCGCGCAGCGAGGTCGTGGCCCTGCGCGAGCACGCGCTCGAGATCCTCGCGACAGGGTCGCGGGCATGAGACGCAAGGCCATCAACGCCCTGCCGGCGATCCTGCTCGCCGCAGTGCTGCTGGGCGCCTGGGAGATCTATGTCGATGTGGCCGATGTCGAAGCCGACCTGCTGCCCGCACCCCATGCTGTGGCGGCAGCGCTGTGGAACAACGGAGATCTGCTGTGGAGGAACTTCGCGGTCACCGCCGAGGAGGTGGCCCTCGGTCTCGCGCTCGCGCTCTTGAGCGGCTTCGCACTGGCCGTCGCCCTCCACCTCTCACCGCTGCTGCGACGCGCCGCCTACCCCCTGGCCGTCGGATCGCAGGCCATCCCCATCCCCGTCATCGGCGTGCTGCTGGTCTTCTGGTGGGGCTTTGGCCTCTTCCCCAAGCTCGTCGTGATCGCCCTCATCTGCTTCTTCCCCGTCGTCGTCGCGACCGTCGACGGCCTCGCGGCCGTGGACCCCGAGCAGCCCAAGCTGCTGCGCACCCTCGATGCCTCGCGGTGGCAGGCGTTTCGCTTCGCCGAGCTCCCAGCGGCGCTCCCGGCCGCCTTGAGCGGCGCACGGATAGCGCTCGCCATTGGCGTCATCGGCGCGTTCATCGCCGAGACCGCCACCCCCACCACCGGCGCCTACCCGGGCCTCGGCCGCGAGATCGTCACCGACGTGAACTTCCAGGCGCCGCGCGCGTATGCCGGGACCGTCATCCTGATCGCCTTCGCCGTCGCCTGCTTCTATGCGCTGGCCGTGGCCCAGCGCCGCCTTGCCCCCTGGAGCATCCCAACCCGAGGAGAGACCCGTTGACCAAGCCGCAATCCAACCGCCGTCGCAGCGCGATGCTCCTCGGCGCATGCCTGCTCCTGCTCTGCTGCGCCGTCGCGCTGTCGGCATGCGGGACAAAGCAGGACTCGCTCTCCACCCCGGCCGTCAAGCCCTTCAGCGTGATGCTCGACTTCTTCCCCAACGCCGATCACGCGCCGCTGTACTCGGCGATCGCCCACGGCGACTTCCGGGCGGTGGGACTGGACGTCAAGCCCGAGTCGCCCGCCGATCCCGCCGAACCGCTCAAGCTGCTCGCCGCCGGCAAGGTCGACATGGCCATCTCCTACGAGCCCGAGCTGCTGCTGGCCCGCGATCAGGGTCTGAAGCTGGTCTCCATCGGGGCGCTCGTGCAACGGCCCCTGACATCGATCATCGCGTTGCCCTCCGCGCACATCTCGAGCGTGGCCGACCTGGCGGGCAAGAGTGTGGGGACGGCCGGCATCGCCTACCAGGCAGCCGAGCTGCGCACCGCGCTGCAGCACGCCGGCGTCAACCCCAGCTCGGCTCACGAAGTCAACGTCGGCTTCAACCTCGTGCCGGCGATGCTCTCCGGCAAGGTCGACGCGACACTGGGCGGCTTCTGGAACTACGAGGCCATCCAGCTGCGCCTCGCCCACAAGCACCCCACGGTCATCCCCGTCGATCAGGCCGGCGTGCCCACCTACAACGAGCTCGTGCTCGTCGTGCGCGCGGACGAGGCGCGCACCCGCGGCCAGGACCTGCGCGCCTTCCTGCAGGCGCTCACCCGCGGTGAGCGCGAGGTGCGCGCCAACCCCGCCGCCGCCTCCACGCTCCTGGTCAAGGCCAACCCGTCGCTCGAACCAAAGCTCCAGCTGGAATCGATCAAGCAAACCCTCGCCGCAGCCCAACCGACTACTTCGGGCAAGCCCTACGGGTGGCAGGACCCGACCGCCTGGGCCGCCTTCGGCAGCTGGATGTTCGCGCACAAGCTGCTCACGCACGATCCCGGCGCGGGCCTGCCTCCGTTCACCGACGAGTTCCTGCCGGGGGAAGGGATCTGAGGGTTGCGGGGGACTACTACCGATTAGCTCGCATTACAGATTGATTCGTATAGACTGATAATTGGATCAGGGAGCCTCGACTAGCGGCCCAGCTTGACCAGGCTCGACTACGGAGCCCGAACGTAGCGCGCAGGGAGGCGATTTAGACGGAACGCCTGCGGGAGCTCATCTCCCACACAGCGCTGCTGGAGCTGATTCCCGACGCCTTCATCGGGATCTGCGCCACTGGCGAGATCGTGCTCGCCAACGGCCAAGCGGAGGTCCTCTTCGGTTACCCGCGCGATGAGCTGATCGGCCGACCGGTCGAGCTGCTGCTCCCCGAGCGCTTCACGGCTGCCCATCGCGCCCACCGTGCCGATTACTTCGCTGACCCGCGTACCCGCTCCATGGGCCTAGGGCTCGAGCTGTCCGGTCGGCGTCGTGACGGGAGCGAGTTCCCCGCTGAGATCAGCCTCTCGAGCCTCCTGCTCGACGACGGTGGGACACTCGCCACGGCCGCCATCCGCGACATCAGCGAACGCGTAGCGGTCGTCCGCGAAAAGGAGCGGCTGGAGGCTGAAGCGGAGCGCGAGCGATTGACGAACCAGCTCAATCATTCTCGGCGCCTTGAGAGTCTCGGCGAGCTGGCCGGCGGGATCGCCCACGACTTCAACAACCTGCTCGCCGTGATCATCAACTACGCCGACTTCGTCACCGCGGACCTGTGCGCCGATGCGCCCGCCCAGACAGACGCCGAGCGCGCCACAATGCGCGCGGATGTCGAGCAGATCAGCCGGGCGGCGCAGCGCGCGGCGCACCTCACCCATCAGTTGCTGGCATTCGCCCGGCGCGAGGTGATCCAGCCCGAGGTCATCGACGTCAACTCGGTCGTCCGGGATGTCGAGCAGTTGCTGAGACGCACGCTCGGCGAGCACATCGAGCTCTGCAACGGACTCCCTGAGAACCTACGTTCAGTCCTCATCGATCCGGGGCAGCTCGAGCAGATCCTCGTCAACCTTGCCGTCAACGCTCGCGACGCGATGCCGGACGGAGGTACCCTGACGATCGACACTGCCAACGTCGACCTCGACGAGCAGTACACGGCGCCGCGCTCCGATCTCACGCCCGGCCCGCACGTCAGATTGCGTGTCAGCGACAGCGGCAACGGCATGCCTCGCGAGGTGGCCGAAAGAGCGTTCGATCCGTTCTTCACGACCAAGGCCGCCGGCCAAGGCACTGGCCTGGGGCTGGCCACCGTATACGGCATTGTCCAGCAAGCCGGCGGTAGAGCCCAGATCTACTCCGAGCTGGGAGTTGGAACCACGTTCACAGCCCTGCTCCCCGCCACAGAGCTGCCGCTCCTGGAACAGGAGCCGACGCTCGACGCAGCAGTGCTGAGGGGCGACGCCTCGATCCTGCTCGTCGAGGATGAGGACGCCCTGCGGGACGTAACCGGGCGCATCCTCAAAGGCGCGGGCTACGAAGTGCTGGTTGCGGCTCACGGGGCCGAAGCGTTGGCGTTGGCCGGCGCTCGCAACTCGTCGATCGACCTGCTGTTGAGCGACGTGATCATGCCCCAGATGCACGGCCCTCAGCTGGCGGAGGAGATCCGTCGCCTGCGCCCAGACATCAAAGTCATCTTCATGTCGGGCTTCGCCCAGCCGATCCTCGACTCGGGTGGCCATCTCGATCAGGGGATGGTGCTGGTCGAGAAGCCGTTCACCGCCACGAGCCTGCTGGAGAAGGTCGGGGAGGTGCTGAGTCAAGGATCGATCGATCCGGGGGGACGCAATGGAGGGCAGGGATGAGATGAGGGAACTGCTGATCGTGGACGACGACGAGCCCCTACGACGCTGGGCGGAGCGTGTGCTGCGCGACAGTGGCTACGGCTGCGATGGCGTGGGCGGCGCAGCCGGCGCTCGCGAGCTTCTCGCTGACGGCACTTACTCGCTTGCCCTGCTCGACGTGAACATGCCCGGCGAGTCGGGCATGGATCTCCTCACCCACATCCGCGCTTCATATCCCGCCACGGCCGTGATGATGGTCACGGGCGAGGACGATCAAGGGCTGGCGATGAGCGCCATCGAGCACGGTGCCTACGGCTACATGGTCAAGCCTGTGCGCTCCGGGGAGCTGCTGATAAACGTCGCCAACGCGCTGCACCGGCGGCGGCGCGAGCAGGAGAACGCACGACTCGTGCGCACGCTGGAGACCACGCTCCAGGATCGCAGCCATCGACTCGAGGGCGCGCTTCAAGAACTGCAGGTGTCGAAGGGCGAGGTGTGGGTATCTCAGGCCGAGACCATCCTGCGACTAGCCCGCCTGGTCGAGTTCCGCGACGAGGAGACCGGGCATCACCTGCGGCGCATGAGCTCCTACTGCCAGATCCTCGCCAGACGGTTGGGCCTCGAGGAGCAGGAGTGCGAGCAGCTGCGGCTGGCAAGCCAGCTGCACGACGTGGGCAAGGTCGCCATCCCGGATGGAATCTTGCTCAAGCACGGCAAGCTCGACTCACAGGAGCGCAAAGTCATCGAGACACATGCCGAAATCGGCTACGAGATGCTCGCCGGCTCGCCGTCCGAGGTCGTGCAAGTCGGGGCACTGGTGGCACGCACACACCACGAGTGGTGGGACGGCAGCGGCTACCCGCGCGGTCTCGGAGGCGACGAGGTCCCCCGCGAGGGGCGGATCGCGGCCGTCGCCGACGTGTTCGACGCGCTGACCTCCGACCGCGTCTACAGGCCGGCGTTTCCAGCCAAGCTCGCCATCGAGACCATGCGCTCGGAACGTGGCACGCACTTCGATCCAGAGATGCTCGACACGTTCATGGGTGCCATGGAGGACGTTGAGGACATCCGCCACGCCTACCAGGACTGATAGGCGCTAGCTTCAAACGATGGCGCGCATAGGACTGCTGACGGGAGGAGGCGATTGTCCCGGCTTGAACGCCGTCATTCGCGCCGTTGTGCGCAGCGGCCTCGCCCGCGACGAGCACAGCTTCCTCGGCTTCCGCCACGGCTGGGCCGGTGTACTCGAGGATCGCGCCGATGAGCTGACGCTCCAAAGCACCGCCGGCATCCTCCCGCGCGGCGGGACGATCCTCGGCACCTCTCGTACGAACCCCTACGCCGATGGACAGGACGGCACCACGCGCATCCGCCGCACGCTCGAGCAGCGGGGTGTGGACGCTCTGATCCCGATCGGCGGCGAGGACACGCTCGGGGTCGCATTGCGCTTGCACCGTGAGGGAGTGGCGATCGTGGGAGTCCCCAAGACGATCGACAACGACCTCGGCGGCACCGACGTGACGTTCGGCTTCCAGACGGCCGTGCAGATCGTTACCGATGCCATCGACCGTCTGCACACGACCGCCGAGTCGCACAATCGCGTGATGGTGGTGGAGGTCATGGGCAGGCACGCCGGCTGGATCGCCACGCACTCCGGAATCGCGGGCGGTGCCGACGCGATCCTCGTACCGGAGCGCCCGTTTGACATCGAGGAGGTCGTCTCGCACCTGCGCAGCCGCCATCAACGCGGTCGTAGCTTCTCGATCGTGGTCGTCGCCGAGGGCGCCACGCCGAAGGAGGGAACGCTGCAGGTCAGACCCGGAACGGCCACCGACGCCTTCGGCCACGCGCGCCTAGGGGGCATCGGCGTGACGCTGGAGGCCGAGATCGAGCAGCGCACCGGGTATGAGACCCGCGTGACGATCCTCGGCCACGTGCAGCGTGGCGGCACGCCTGTGGCCTATGACCGCGTGCTGGCCACCCGCTTCGGCGTGGCCGCCCTCGATGCCGTGGCTGCCGGGCGCTTCGGCACGATGGTTGCTCTGCGCAGCACAGGCATCGTGGAGGTCTCACTCGATGAGGCCCTGCGCGAGCCCAAGCTGCTGGACCCCTCGCTGTATAGAACTGCCGAGCTGTTCTTCGGCTGAGGCTTCTGCTCAGAGCGGCCAATAGCGAGACAGGTGGGCCTGTGCCCGCTCGGCAATCGGGTCGAGCTCGCCGTCGAGGGACACGACAGGCTGTCTAGCCACGACCTCCCCTGCCAGCGCCGGCAGTGTCGCGCACACGCACTCGGCGAGCACGTCGCGGTTGTAGCCGCCCTCCAGCACTACACCAAGCGGTATGCCCGCCCGATCCGCCAGCGTGCGCACCCGTGCCGCCATCTCCACGAACGATCCTGTACTCAGACGACATTCCGCCAGCGGGTCCAGCGCATGGGCGTCGAATCCAGCCGAGACCAGCACCAAATCCGGCGCGAAGGCGACGGCCGCCGGCAGCACCACGCGGTCGAGCAGCTGGAGCCACAGCGGCTCCTCAGAGCCCGGCGGGACGGGAAGGTTGATCGTGTAGCCCTCGCCCTCTCCCGAGCCCACGTCCTGGAGCAGGCCCGTCCCAGGGAAGAGGGGGACCTGATGGATGCTGGCGAACAGCACGTCGGCGCGGCTGTGGAAGATCTCAGCTGTGCCGTTGCC
>JASLDD010000011.1 GCA_030151725.1 Solirubrobacteraceae bacterium | reverse complement strand
GCTCGGGATCCGAGCGCTTCTGTGTGCGCGTAGGGATAGAGCTAGACCAGGACTACGAGTGCGACTGGCTCGTCGTGTGGCTGCGGATCGCGTTGTTCTCGACGTTCGTCGGCACCAACCAGTCGCGGGCGGAGAGCACCGATGGCTATCTGCTGGGGGCAATCGATCGAGATATGGTGGATTTCCTATCCCGTGGCAACGTGGTTGTGGCGTTTCGGCGTCTTCCAGCGGAGAGGTTCTTCGCGGGCTACGAGTTTGAGGTTGATGGGCAGACCTACTGCTACGTCATGCGTGGAGACCAAGCTGGCGGCATCGTGCACGGCCGCTTGGACGAGCACGTTTGGCGCACTGGATCTGTGCGAGCTGGATCTACCCGTGGCCCTGACCGCCTACTTGTCGATGAGGAGCTCGATAGCTCTAGCGAACAGGACATCAGTTTCGATTTCAATCCCGGGCGGCTGTTGCCAGGAGAAGGGGAGTTCATTCAGCTCGCCGGTCAGCCACTGTTTAACTGGCAGGAGACGAGCACAGTCCACGAGTTTATGCGGGCGTTCGGCTTCGGCGTCGAGAACCGCACCTATTTGCTCGACGTAGTTTTGGCGAGACTGTTCGCCGAGATAATGATCGTCAACGAGTCCCGTGGCCTCGCGCGCCACCTTTATCGCGCCAGTGCGCTGACAGTTCCAGCAGAGCCGGGTCGGACAGACGAAGTCCCCCTCGAACTGCTGCGCCTGAAGCTGGGTGATCTCGAGCAGCGAGAGCGATTTACGCGGACACAAGAGCTCTTCAAGCAGTTGACGGATGCGGAGTTCGATCTACGACTTCGCCGCGTCACGACACCTCTCTCGCCCGATGCAGCAGAGACTGATGGGAACCAAGAAGAATTCTCGTTCGAGATTGATGTCGAGGTTGTCGAGGAGGTGGGCGCGATCCCGCTGGAGTTCTCTGGCGCCGGACGGTGGGAGGCCCTTGTGCTCAGCACAGCGCTCACCGGCGACGGCACTGTCATGATCCTCGATGAGCCGGCCATCAACCTGCATCCGACTCTTCAACGCCGGCTGCTCAGCGCGGTACGGGAGAACGCATCACAAAGCCTGCTGATCACGCATTCTCCGTTTCTGGTGCCAGCCGATGGCCCGGAGGAGATCGACAGAATCACTCGTGTTGGTCGTGCTGACGGCCGAACCACGATCCATCGCACCAGACTCAGTGAAGGATCTACGCACAAGGAGGCGACAGAGGCATCCAAGATGCAGCGTTTTATGATGGCCTCAAGTGATGTGCGCGCGCTCCTGTTTGCGAATGCCGTGCTGCTTGTCGAGGGTGACACCGAGCTTGGCGCGCTTGACCTCTGGCTACCTGCCATCGCGTTGGACGGCGGCCTTCCGGTCCCAGACGACTTGAACTTGGTCATAGCCGCAGTCGGCAGCGACTCTGCTTTCGCGACCTACACCCGCTACCTCAAGGCGTTCGGAATCCCGTGGATAATCCTTTGCGACGGTAAGGCGTGCGACCCGAACTATGCAAATACGCTTTGTACGCAGCTCGAGGACATATCCAACGATGCCCGTCCAAGTAAGGATGATGACTTCGAGACTTGGGGCGCGTATTGGGCCTCTATAGGTGTCTTCAGTCTTGCGGAGTCTTTCGAAGAGGAGATCGAGGGTGCGTTCCGCCGCGCCGACGAGGCGGTGTGGGGCGACGTCAAGAGACAGTATGGCCGGAGCAAGGTGAGAGCGGGGCGCGCCTTCGCACAACGAGCGAAACCGCCAGAAAGGCTGGCAAAGGTGTATCCCGCGATGGTCAAGCATTTGGGTTTTGGTGAATCGCCTCGTCATCGCGCCTGAGCGTGGTTCGTCAGCGCGGAATCACTCCTCATTGGCAATCGGCGCCCGAGGACGATTCCTGACGTTCATCGGTGCCTCGGCGAGGAGTACGTCAAACGGGTCACGAGCGCGTCGCTGGACGCTGCCCGTGCGGCGGAGCACTGCGTATTCACGGTGAGGTCGAATACCAAGTCGGCAAGGACCGTCTGGATGGGGACCGACCTCGTGCTCGACGCCGGTATGAACCTTGTCGTCATCGAGTTCTAGTCGAGCCGAATCGGCCTCGTGGCCCGAACCGCAGCCGACCAAAAGCCGGTTCTTGAATATGTCGAACGCTCGACGGTCAACAAGCTTACCGAGATGACGAACCGCATCACCGACATACTGGCCGGACATCTGACCTATCCGCCGATGGACCTGAATGATGTCGAGCGCATCTGGCCGGTCCTCGTGGAGGCCGGCGACGGGGTGGCGCAATACCGCTGCTCTGGGCGCACCTTCGGCACGTCACGCCTGAGGCGTCACCGACGACGCACGTCGGCCGACGATCTGCGACCTCGATGACCTCGACGCGGCTTTTGGCGCTTGCCGAGGAGGGCCATCACCTCCCAGAGCTGCTCGCCGGTTCTTGCCTTGGGTGCACAGGAGCTCTCCACCCCCGCCGGTGGGTCGCAGCGAGATTTGGCTTGAACCGCCGTCCTAGCTTCGTCAACGAGCAGTTCCGCAGCTCCGCACGGCGATGGATGCCGTGCGGCTCGGAACGTTCTCTGCCGGTCCCGGAGGATAGGCTCGCACCGTACCCCGACGGGCTCCGCCCGGGATAGGAGGTCGGGATGTCTGGCACGCCGCGCGAACCTCTGCTTGATTTGAACGACTCCGATCTCAGCGGGAAACGCTTTGAGCGGTTCGCTCTCGACCTCATCATGAGCGACCCGTATGTCCTCGACGCACACCTCTACGGGGTGCACGGGGATGACCAGGAGGGCATCGACATCCATGTCGACCTGTGCGACGGCCGAGTGCGGTCGATCCAGTGTCGTCGGGTCAAACGGTTCAACAAGGCCGACGCGACTAAGCTCGTCAAGGACACCGCCTACCCTGCGGATGAGCATCGTCTCTGGTGCACGTGCGGCATGTCCGCCGGTGCGAGAAAGGTTTTCGCGGCGGCGCCTGGCTGGGACGGACGCGACATCGAGCAGCTGAGCAGCGACGTGCGACGATTGCCGCGCGAGACGGGGCGTTGGCTGATCGAGGACCACCTCGGTGCGGCCGTCCGTCGGTGTTTCCTCGGTCCGGACAGCGAGCTGTGCCTGATCTCGGCAGAGCGGTTCTTCACGAAGGCTGACCGGCAGGTCGCTAGTCTGCGGACAGATCAGGTCCTGCGGGGCCGCAGCGGGCTCGTCCGCGAGATGGTGAGCGCGGTCTCTGACCCGCAGAAGCGGGTTCTCGTTCTCAGCGGGCGTGGAGGTCTCGGCAAGACGCGGATGCTGCGCGCGCTCAGCGAGGCGATGCCCGCAGAGCGAGTGGTGTTGCTCCGGGACGGAGTTGAGGTCACGGCGACTCTTGCGGAGGAGCTTCCCGAGGGCGGGTACACGTTGCTCATCGACGACGCTCACCGGCGAGAGAAGCTGTCCGCGCTACTCGCAACGGTTCTCGCTGCTGATGATCCCCCAACCATCGTGCTCGCCACACGCCCGCAGCGCCTTGGCGCGCTCAGCGTCGATCTGTTCGAGGCCGGCGTGCCAACCCAGGCGATCGCGATACCGGACACGATGGAGCAACTCAGCCTTGCGGATGCCACCGCCCTCGCAAAGGAAGAGCTCGATGACGTGCACGCGAGCGCTGCGGACGCGCTCGCACGAATGACGCGTGACGTACCCGCGCTCTGTGTGCTCGGGGCTCGGCTCATCAACGACGGTGACCTCAGGCCGCTTGAGCTCGCCGACAGCGAAACCGCGCGCATGGACATCCTCCATCGCTTTAGCCGTGAGCTGCGCGGGCGGGTCTCCGAGGAGATCGACCCGATATTGGTGCGGAGACTTCTCGATCTCGCCGCGGCACACCAGCCGTTGATCTTCGACCCGCCCGTCATCGAGTGGCTCGCCGGGCAGCTCGTGAGCGACCCCGACACTGTACGCCGTGCTGTCGGCGCGGTGGAGGCAGCCGGCCTGCTTGTGGGCGAAGGACGCCAGCGACGTGTCGCGCCGGACATCCTGGGCGACCACATCCTGCGGGCCGCCTGCGTAGGCCCGGACGGCGTCCCGACGGGCTTCGCCGACAAGTGGGTCGCGAATGTGCCCGACTGGGCGGCGGGCAATCTGCTCACGAATCTCGCTGAGCTCGACTGGCGGCTCACCGCGACAGGTCAACAGCCGATCCTGGACGCTGTCCTGCGGCGCCTCCAGGATTGCATCGTCGCAGCGGACGCGTCGGAGCGGCGGCATCTGCTCGCGACGCTCGAGGGCGCGGCGGGGTACCTCAGCCCCTGGATCATCGCCTTGGCGCGCCGCCTTCTCGATTCGCCGGCCCGGGAGTCCGGAGATCCTGCCCGGCCGTTTCGACACCGACGCCGACGCACGGCGCGCACTCGTACCTCTGCTCCACACCGCCGGGTTCGCTCACGCACAAACACGGGCGGCGATCCATCTTCTGTGGGAGATCAGCCGTGACACGCAGCCCAAGCCAATGCTCGCCGGCGGTCAGCCGCTGCGCTGATCAAGTGGTTCGGGTCATACGATCTGCCTCGCGGCTACCGCGAAGCCCTCCTGGACGCCGTCGAAGAACTAATTGACGCAGCTCCCGAGGCTGCAGGCGGTGACGTCCTCCCGATCAAGCTGTTGGAGCCGCTTGTGGCCAGGGAGGGCACGACGACCTTCTCT
>JASLDD010000301.1 GCA_030151725.1 Solirubrobacteraceae bacterium | reverse complement strand
GCCCGACGAGGGCAGGGCGTCGCCGAAGCGACCCACCCTCAATGCCTCGAACAGATCCTCCAGGATGCGGGCGGTGGCGCCCCAGATGAGGGGGTCGTCGACGATGAACGCGTCGACCTCGAAGGTCATGCCGCGACGTTCGATCGGTGCCCTTGTCTTGGACGCCTGCACGGCGCTCAGCGGCAGCTCGAGCACCGCCTCGACCTCTCTGGCCGAGGGGCGCCAGGGGAGGCCGGGGGGAATGGTTCCAACGAAGGGGTGGATGACGTAGTTGGTGGCGAACGTCGAGGTGGGGGGTAGCTCGCCAAGCAGCTGCACCTGCTTGCGATCCAGTCCGATCTCCTCCTCGGCCTCGCGCAGCGCGGTCTCGGCGAGATCTGCGTCCTCGGGGTCTTGGCGGCCTCCGGGAAATGAGATCTCGCCTGCGTGGCGGCGCAGGTCGGCGCGCCTGCGGGTGAGCACAACATGGGGCTCCTCGCCGGCGCCGCGCATGAACAGCGGCACGAGCACAGCAGCGGCTATCTGATCGCCCGGCTGGGGCGCTGGAGTGGCGCTCGCGGGCGACTCAGGCGGCCAGGTGAACGCGCTCAATGCGCTCCTGGAACATGACCTCGCCGTCCAGCACGCGGTGCACGGGGCACTTGGCGGCGATCACACGCAGCTTTTCCACCTGCTCCTCGGGAAGGTCGTCCGGCAGGCGCATCACGAGCTGGAACTTGGTGGGACAGCCGCGCTCGGCGGGGCTGTACTCGACGTCGACCTCCACATGGCCGATGTCCCAGCCCTTGCGGGCGGCATACATCTCCATGGTGATGGCCGTACACGAGGCGAGGCTCACGGCGAGTAGCTCACGAGGGTCCGGACCCGAGTCGTCGCCGCCCGCGTCGAGCGGCTCGTCGACGGATAGCTGATGGTCGCGCACCTGAACCGTGTGCTTGAAGGCACCGGCGTCACGACGCGCGGTGGCTTTCATCCTTGTGAGCCCTTGCGTCTCGGTCATATAGATCCCTTCGTTGTTCGCTCCGTGTGCCCTCTCACTTGATCATACCCCCGGGGATCTAGGAAAGCGGGTTGAAAAGCAGGCCGGTCAGGAGCTTGGGGAAGAAGTACGTGGACTTCGGCGGCATGTTCTCGCCGGCGGCGGCCACTTCGCGCACCTGCTGCACCGGCGTGGGGCGCATCAGGAAGGCCGCGTCGTAGTCGCCCGAAGAGACCATGGCGAGCGCCTCGGCGGTGTCGCGCGCGTAGAAGAGGCCGTTGAAGTGGGAGATGTCATCGTCGCTGAGTCCGAGTGCGTTCTTTAGTACCAATGTCTCCAGGACGCCGGTGTCGAGATGCCTATAAGGCTCGGAATGCCCGCTCAGGGCCGCGTCGGCGATCGCCTGGTCCTTGAGCGTCAGCCGCTTGGGGCGCCCGTCGCGCCCGGAGATGAAGCCGAGCTCAAGCGGACCGGTGCCCGGAGGTGGGGCGATCTCCTCCGCGGAGACGTCGACGATGTCGAAGTCGCGAGCCAGCGCCTGCTGGAGCGCTTCGTGGCGTCCCTCATCGAGGCCCCTGACAAGACGGTGCGTGGGGAAGACCGTCAGCCCGGGATCCTCGAGTGCGACCAGGCACATGAGGATGTATCGGTGCGGTCCCTCGCCGCCCACCTCCTCGGCGTACGCCTGCATGGTCTCGTAGCGATGGTGCCCATCGGCGATCAGCAGCTCGGCATCGTGCGTGGCGAGCTGCACCGCGGCTATCGCATCGGGGTCAGAAACTCGCCAAAGGCGGTGCACGGTGCCGTCGGCGTCGCTGACCTCACCCCAAGGCGCTTGCTCTGTGGCTGGGGCGAGGGCGTCCCAGCTGGCTCCAGTGGGGTCTGAGAAGAGCGAGAAGATGGGGGAGACGTTGGCGCGCGTGGCCCTGGTCAGCTTGAGGCGGTCCTCCTTGGGGCCGGGGTGGGTGCGCTCGTGCGGGCGTACGCGGCCCGCGCCGTACTCCTCGATGCGCACGCGGCAGAAGAACCCGCGCCGGGTGCGCGAGCGCCCATCGGGGCCCGTGTAGTCCTGGGTGTGCGCCCACAGCGCCGGCTCGGCGTCGCGGACGAGGGCGCCCTGCAGCTGCCAGCTCTCAAACAGCTCGCCCGCCGACTCATACGCGTCGCGGCCGTCCCCAGGCTGGGGCAGATCAACGGCCACGACATTGAACGGCGAGCGGCTGAGCAGAGCGGCGCGCTGCTCGGAGTCGATCACGTCATATGGCGGCGCGACTACGTCTGAAAGGGATCCCGCTACGGCGGGGTCGTAGTGCAATGCGCGCAGCGGTTGGACGTCAGCCATAACCGTTGCGGACGCTATCACCGGGGCTCTGTAATGCGGAAGTTGCTCCGAGGGCTACTCTTAGCGGTACGGGGCGTGGCGCAGCCTGGTAGCGCACCTGCTTTGGGAGCAGGGGGTCGGAGGTTCAAATCCTCTCGCCCCGATAGTCGAGCCGGAGTATCACCCAGTGCCACCGGGCGTCACCAAGCAACAACGATTCCCTGTGGTACTGGGCTTTTCACCGCTCCTGGCCTGAATTTCCGGCACACGCTGATTTTCGGCGTCGGCCCACGATTCCGCCCACGCCCTGTCGCGTGGGCGTCGGATCGTCTGATGGGCTACTGCGTCTGCCCGAAAATCTCTTGCGGTCGCTGGCCGAAATCGCACGCGTCTCGTGCCCGTAAGCCCAGATCAGGGCTGAGCGCGAGCCGAATCTCCGCCACGCATACCTCTCGGATTGCTTCGCTGAGGCTGAGCGTGTCTTGCTGGAGCGTCGTCGTGCTCCCTACTCAGCCCAGGCTGCTGGGCGTGGTCATGAGCAGACTCAGCCTCGGCTGCGCTCGAGCTCTGCAGGACGAGCCTCCGCGCATTGGGAGAGGCAGCGTGTGAGCTCACCAGTCGTGAAGCGAGCGGAGATCGTCTTTCCACCCGACTGGAAGAAAATGGCTCTAGAACCAGTGATTGAGGCATGGTCTTGAGACGCGGCGGCGAGCGGCCGAAGCAGAAAGCCACAAGATGGCATTTCTATGGCATAATCCTGGTATGGCAAGGACACGGGTAAGCACAACGGTTGACGAGCATCTCTTGGAGAGCGCCCGTCAGGCGCTCGCCCCGGCAACGGATGCCGCTGTCCTCGATCAGGCTCTCGCGGCGCTCCTGGACCGCCATCGTGCGGCTGAGATCGATGCTGAATACGCGGTCTACGACGCGCACCCACTCGAGGAGTCCGATGCGTGGGGGGATCTGGGCTCGTTCCGAGAGGCGGCCGCGGCATCGTGAGCGGCGGTCCTCTCCCCGCGAGGGGAGAGGTGTGGTGGTGTGAGCTCCCGGAGATCGGGCGGCGGCCCGTAGTGGTGCTCTCCCGTAACGCGGCCATCCCACGGTTGAGACGTACGCTCATCGCACCATGTACGACCACTGTCCGCGGCTTGGCCAGCGAGGTCGTCCTGGATCCCGGCGACGATCCGGTCCCGCTGCGCTCCTCGATCAATCTTGACTCCGTTGAGAGCGTGTCCGTCGCGGTCTTGGTGGAGCGCCTCGGTCGGCTCAGCGATGAGCGTATGCGAGAGGTGTGTGCAGCGCTCGATGTGGCCGTCGAATGCAATGGCTAAGGCTCAACCAAGCCGCTCGGGGGGCTGGGATCGCCCATCGGGTCAGCTTTGAGGGGCGCCGGTTCCCCGCAGGAACTCCTCCAGCCCGGCGCGCGCCTCGCCCCTGACCTTGCCGCGCAGCAGCGGCGTCCATCCGAGCGCAAGGCCCGCGGGCCCGAGCGCCTGGCGCGCCCAGGCGTAGAACGAGAACGAGTCGTGGTGCTCGGCGATCAGCCCGCCCTCGAAGCGGAAGCTCGCGCGCACGTCGTTGTGCACCTTGCGGCCCGTCGAGAACGTGTAGTCGGCAAGCCAATGGGCACTGCCGCGCGCTTCGTCTGCCTCATGCTCGGCGAGCGCGATCTTCAGGTCTTTGGCGCGACCGGTGAGCATCTTCCACATCGCGCCCGGCTGCTCGCCGCGCAGGTCGGTGAACACCGGATCTGAGAAGTGCGCTCCCGGCGCATAGCAAGCAGCCATGCTCGCGCCGTCGAGACTGGCGAATGCCGCATAGAAGCGTTGGATCAGCTCGTCGTTCGGATGGGCCATCAGCGCACCCTATCCGCGAGGAGAGCCACGCGCCAGCGGATGTCATCGGGCGGTGTCGGGCGTCTACTCGGCTCGCACCGGGTTCGACAGCGCGCCAAGGCCGTCGATCTCGATCTCGACCGTCTGCCCGGCTTTCAGAAAGCGCCCCTGGGCCGCTCCGATCCCGGCCGGCGTACCCGTGGCGATGATGTCGCCCGGCAGCAGCGTCATGGTGCGCGACAGCCACGCAACCGCCTCGGCCACTCCGAAGATCTGATTGGCGGTGGTGCCCTCCTGGACGACCTCGCCCTCGATGCGGGTGCGCAGGCCAAGCGCCTGGATGTCCTCGATCTCATCCAGGGTGACGAGCGCGGGGCCGCAGGGAGCGAACGTGTCAATCGCCTTGCCGCTGGTCCAAAGCGGGTTTTGGAACTGCAGGTCGCGGGCGCTCACGTCGTTGAATGGCATCGCCCCTGCCACGAAGTCCAGCGCCTCCGAAGCCTGCACACGATGCGCCGGTCGCCCGATCACGACGGCCAGCTCGGCCTCGTAGTCGACATGCTCGGCGTGGGCGCTGGGGAGCAGGATGTACTGGCCGCTGCCGCACAGCGAGTTGGCGAACTTCGCAAACCACATGGGCGCGCTCGGGATCTCCTGCCCTGTCTCAGCCGCGTGGTCGCGGTAGTTGAGCCCCAGGCAGATGATCTTCTGAGGGTCGAGCACCGGGGCGTGCAGGCGCACGCTCGCCACCGGGATCAGATCGCTCGCCAGCGCGGCCCTCTCACCCAGTGCGGCGAGCTCGGTGGGGTCCAGTGCCTCGAGCAGCCCACGCACGGAATCGGCTGGAGCGTCCAGCGCGGAGACCGCTGCAATGCTCGCGCCGAGCAGCACGCCCGCGCGCGGCCCAGAGCCGTCGTCGAAGGTAACCAGTCGCATCTCTTCTCCTCACCCACCCAGCGCGAACAGCGGCCAGCGGCCCGGCACGCCCTTCAGCTCGTGGAATCCTCGATCCTCGAATGTGAACGGGCCGCCCACCACCGTGCCAAAGACGGTGCCCGACACGAGCACCTCACCCGCGCCGGCGAGCCCGCTCACACGGGAGGCGATGTGGACAGCCATACCCCCGACATCATCGCCGATCAGCTCGCACTCGCCTGTGTGCACGCCGATGCGCACCTCGATGCCGAGCTCGCGCGTCGCCGCTGTGATCGCAAGCGCGCAGCGCAGGGCACGGGAGGGAGGCCCGTCGAACGTCGCCAGGAAGCCGTCGCCCACTGTCTTTACCTCGCGCCCGCCAAAGCGCCCCAGCTGGGCGCGAACCTCCTCGTCGTGGTGGGCCAGCAGGTCTCGCCAGCGCGCATCGCCCAGTCGCGATGCAAGCGCCGTCGCCGAGACGATGTCGGTGAACATCACCGTGAGCAGGCCGCGGGCGATCTCCCCGCCGCGGCGACCGCCTGTGAGGAACTCCTCCATCTCCTCCACGATCGCGTCACTGTCGCCCACGAACGGGAACGAGTCTCGACCGTCGAGCTCCACGTAGCGCGCACCCGCGATGCGCTCGGCCAGGTAGCGCGAGTGGCGTATGTCCCAGGCCTGATCGCGGTTGCGGTGCATCACGAGCGTGGGCACGCGAATGTCGGGCAGCTTCTCGCGCACGTCGAGATCGACCATCGCCCGTGACATCGCCCGAGCCTCGGCCGGGCTCGCGGCGAGGCGCTGCATGCGGGCAAACCAGTCGGCCAGCGCGGGGTCGCCTGACATCGACGGCGCGAGCATCTGCAGCACGGCGCTATCGGTCTTCCCCCACGCGTCGGCGTTGCGCTCGGTCATCGCCTGGCGGTCCTCGTTCGTCAGGGCCCAGTCATAGTCCGGCGCCCAGGACGTGCGCGCCATCGAGGAGTACATGATCAGCGCGCCCACGCGCTCTGGGTGATCGGCCGCCAGCAGCGCGCCCACGAGCCCTCCGAGCGAGTACGTGAAGAGGGCCGCGCGTTCGCTGTCGGCGGCGTCGAGGACCGCGAGGGCGTCGTCTGCGTCCTGCTCGAGCGTTTGCTCGTCGAGCGTGCGATCCGACAGGCCCGTGCCACGGCGGTCGAAGAGGATCAGGCGGTTGAAGACAGCCAGCCGCTCGAGGAACCGGCGCATCGCCGGGGCCTCCCACAGCTGCTCGACCTGTGAGATCCATCCAGGCAGGAACAGCAGATCCAGGGCTCCTTCGCCGGCGACCTGATAGGCGATGCTGGCATCGCCGCTGCGGGCATAGCGGGTGCTCGGCACCATCAGCAGTCTTCGATCAGGGTACGAAAGGGCGCTGCGGGCTCGACTGTCGCGCCGGCCGCATGCACGCGATCGGACAGCCACAGATCGGAGGTCACCACGCGGACGGAGCCAGGGTCGGTGTCGGCGGAGAGGAGCCGGACGATCTCATCGTCGGCGGAGTCGCGTCGGGGGCGTGGCGCATGTGCCACCACGATCACGGTCGAGCGGATCGGCGGCGAGGGCGGTTGCTCGAAGACAACCGTCACATCGGCGCCGCTGGCAGCAGCCCAGCGCTCGAGCAGACCCACGAGCTTGATCATCGCCGCATGGCGGTCCTTCCACCACGCGTCAGGACGCGTGCCAATCACATTCATGCCGTCAACGAGCCAACGCACGGAGCGCAAGCCTACGCAGGAAGCTGCTCGCGCGATGCGCGCGTTCCTGCTGGAGTGCGGACGGCAATGCGACTAGAGGGCATCCAGGCCGGCGACATCGTCGAGGTCGACCACAAAGGCCGGCGCTTTCATGCGGTGGTCACCGGATCTGCGCCCGGAGGCCTCGCGCTGCAGCCGATCGACAGGCGCATCAACTACTACAGCTGCCGCAGCCGCGAGGTGATCGGACACTGGGTCAAGCGGGGGCGACCGAGGCAGACGAGCGAGCCCCTGCGCCCCTCTCCGCGCCAGCTTGAGATCGACCTCTTCGCTGCGGATGAGCCGCTCGAGAGCTGAGGTCTCAGGCGCTGCGAAAAGCGGCGACGGCGTCCTCGAGGCGGTCATCCCCCCAGAACAGCTCATCGGCGACGACGATGCTCGGCACGCCGAAGACACCGGCGGCGAGCGCCTCGTCGTTGATCGAGCGCAGCTCCTGCTTGATCGCGGGGTCGCCGAGCGCCGCTTCGAGCTCGCCGGGATCGATCCCTGTCCGCCGCCCCGCCTCCAGGACCGTCTCGCGAAGTTCGAGGTTCTGGCCCTCGAGGAAGGAGAGGCGCATGGCCGCGAGGGCCATCTCCTTCAAGAGGCCGCGCTGGTCGGCGAAGACCATCGCGCGGGCCGCATGGATGTCATTCGTCGGCCACGGCTCGGGCCAGCGCATCTGCCCGAGCCCGTGCTCCAGGGCCCGCTGCTCGCAGTCCGCCAGGCCGGCCTCGCGCTCGTGGGTGAAGCCCCAGGAGGTGCGACCGTGAGCCTGGAAGACCACGCCCGGCAGCACCGGCCGCCACAGCGCCTCCGGCAGCAGCGCCTCGATCCGCTCGGCCGCAAGCCACGAGTAGGGGGACATGGCGCCGAAGTAGAAGCGGGGCGGCGAGGCGTTCATGACTTTAAGATTTCACGTCTGGGACTCGCTTGCTGTCTGGCGCGCCGCCAGCTCCGCGGCGCAGTGCTCCGAGCACAGATAGACGGTGCGTCCCTGATGGTGGGCCTCGATCGCCCTGTGCCTGTCGACCTTCATGCCGCACACAGGGTCGGTCGCGCCGCGACGCATCGTCAGCGCGAACAGCGCCACGAACACGGCGACTCCCGCGATGTTGGTGAACAGCTTGTAGTCGACCTTCACGCCGCTGAAGATGTCCGCCCGCGTGGGGCGGGTGGCGGGCACGAGCCCGGCGAGCGAGAACAACCCGTCGACGGCCAGTGCCGCCAGCACCATCGTGGCGAACATCAGCGCCACGATCCTCACTGCGAACGCCTGCCCGTAGTACTTGCGATAGATGACAATTATGGGAAGGACGATCAGGTCTGCAAACACGAACGCGATCACTCCCGCAAATCCGATCCCCCCCGACCACAGGACGGCCGCCAGCGGCACGTTCCCCACGGAGCAGACAAAGCTCAGCACCGCTATCACAGGGCCGATGAGCACGTTCTCGGCCAGCCGCAACGGCTCGGGAGCGCTTGTCACGAACAGTCCGTTGAAGAAGTCGTTGCCCACCAGGCCGATGAAGCCGGCGAGCAGGAAACCGGTGGCGACCTCGCGATAGAGCATCGCCCAGTCATTGCGGAAGTTGTGAGCGACGTCCGACCACGCCTCGACTGAGCCAAGGCGGCTGAGCACGCCCACCCCGCTCTCCGCCGAGTGGTGCTGATGGCCCCCCTCGGCCGCCTGCGCGTGCCCACGAGCCGCCTCTTCCTGCCCGCGCGAGACGAACACCCTCAGAAGCAGGCTCATGATCACGATCAGGATCAGCCCGCCGACGAACTCGGCGAGCGTGAACTGCCAGCCGATCAGGATCCACAGCACGGCGCCCAGCTCGAAAACGAGGTTGGTGGAGGCGAACTGAAAGGCCAGGGCGCTCGCGGCCGATGCGCCGCCGGCAAACAGCGCCCGAGCGATCGCCACGGCGGCATATGAGCACGACGAGGAAGCCGCGCCGAGCCCACTGGCAAGCGATACGGAGCGCACTCCACCCGATCCCAGCGACCTCTGGATGCGCTCGCGTGGAACCCACGCCTGCACGACGGCGGAGATGACGAAGCCGAGCACCAGCGCCCACCAGACCTCCCAGGCCATCAGGAACGCGTTGGAGAGGCCTTCTACGATGGTGCTGAGGACGCTCAAGGATCTCGACACTAGCGCCGGCCACCGAACGTTCGAGCGGGGCCAGATAGGGTCATGGGATGAGCGACCGCGTGCTGATCCTCTCCTGGGAGTATCCACCGGTGATCGAGGGTGGGCTGGCTCGACACGTGCGCAAGCTCGCCGAGGCGCTGGTTCGCCAGGGAGTGGCCGTCGACGTGCTGACCCGCGGCGTCAGCACGGAGGGGGATTTCCTGTGCTCGGCGCCTGAAGAGATCGGAGGGGTGAGCGTCTACCGCGTGCGCGAGCCGGGCTGGCCTCGCGACCTGGACCGGTTCGTGGCGTGGGTGGAGCAGATGAACGAGGACATGCTGGCTGCGGGGGAGATGCTCGCGCAGGAGCACAGCTATGACCTGATCCACGGGCACGACTGGCTGGTGGCGAGTGCCTCGGCGCAGCTGGCAGACCGGCTGGAGATCCCGTATGTGACGACCATCCATGCAACCGAGCACGGTCGCCATCAGGGCTGGGTCGCCGATGAGCCGCAGGCGCACATCCATTCGGTCGAGCGCTGGATGGCTCGGCGGGCGGACGCTGTGATCGTGTGCTCCTACTACATGCGCGGTCACGTGGCCGACATCTTCGACATCGACGAGCGGCGGGTGGCGGTTATCCCCAATGGCGTGGATCCGAGCGAACTGCGCCCCACGGGCGATCTGCAAGCGATGCGCAAGGAGTTCGCACAGCCGCACGAGAAGCTCGTGTTGCTGGTCGGGCGGCTCGTCTATGAGAAGGGCTTCCAGCTCGCGTTGGATGCGCTGCCGGGCGTGATCGAGCGGGTTGGCAACGTGCGTTTCCTGGTGGCCGGCAGCGGCACCCACGAGGCGGAGCTGAAGGGCCAGGCTGAGCGGCTGGGCCTGGGCGAGCATGGGACGTTCGTGGGCTGGATCGGGGACGACGTGCTGCATTCGCTCTACCGCATCGCCGATCTGTGCGTGGTGCCGTCGATCTATGAGCCGTTTGGCCTGGTGGCGTTGGAGGCGATGGCCTCGGGCTGCCCGTGCATCGTGGCCGACACGGGCGGCCTTCGTGAGGTGGTGCCGGTGGGGGAGCGGGTGGGACTCCGCTTCAACGGCGGCGATCCGGAGCACCTGGGGGTGATGATCGAGCGCCTGCTCGTCGATGAGGCGTTGCGCGACAGGCTCGTGACGGAGGCCACAGAGCACGTTTTGAGCTTCGATTGGGATGACATCGCGCAGCGCACGCGGGGGATCTACGATGAGTTCGGTCAGCTTGCCGCGCGAGAGGGAGCAGGGAGGGGATGAGATGTTGCAGGGCCTGATGCAGGACGACTTTCCACTGACGCTCAACCACATCCGGCGACGGATGCGCGATTGCAATCAGGGGGCTGAGGTGGTGACGCTCGAGGAGGACGGCTCGGTGGCGCGCGCGAGCCACCTGGAGGCGACCGAGCGGATCGATCGGCTGGCTCGAGCGCTGGGTGAGCTGGGCGTGCGCCAGGGCGATCGCGTGGCGAGCTTCGCCTGGAACAACCAGCGCCACTTCGAGCTGTACTTCGCGGCGCCATGCGTGGGCGCGGTGCTGCACACGCTCAACGTGCGCCTGTTCGCCGAGCAGCTGACCTACATCGTCAACCACGCCGAAGACAAGGTCATCTTCGTGGACAGCTCGCTGGTGGAGGTTCTGGAGAAGCTGGCGCCGACGTTCGAGGGCGTCGAGCACTACGTGGTGATGGGCGAGGGCGACTGTGGCTCGCTGCCGGGGGCGCTTCGCTATGAGGAGCTGCTCGAGCAGGCCGGCCCGGGGCCCTTCGAGTACCCGGAGCTCGACGAGCGCCAGGCGGCTGCCCTCTGCTACACGAGCGGCACGACCGGCAATCCAAAGGGCGTGCTGTACTCGCACCGCTCGATCAGCCTGCACTCCTCGGCGACGCTGATGGCGGACGCCAATGGGCTCTCGCGCGCCGATCGTGTGCTTGCCGTGGTGCCGATGTTCCACGCAAACGCCTGGGGGCTGCCCTACGGCGCCGCGCTGGCGGGCTCCGATTTGATCCTGCCGGACCGGTTCCTGAGCGCGGAGTCTTTGGCCAAGCTGATCGCGGCGGAGCGCCCGACGCTGATGGGGTGCGTGCCCACGATCTTCGCCGACCTCCTGCGCTACGCCGATGAGCATTCCGAGGTGGATCTGTCCTCGCTGACGAACGCCGCATGCGGTGGCTCGGCGGTGCCGAGGCAGCTGATGAAGGACTTCGAGGAGCGCCATGACGTGCGCATCTTCCAGGCGTGGGGCATGACCGAGACGAGCCCCGTGGCCACATATGCCCGTCCGCGGGAGGGCGAGCACGACGAGGTCCACTGGGACGATCGCGCCAAGCAGGGACGCCCGTTGCCGTGGGTGGAGCTGCGGCTCGTGGCCGATGACGGCTCGGAGGTTGCTTGGGACGGCTCTGCGACGGGCGAGATCGAGGTGCGCGGACCGTGGGTCGCGTCGGCCTACTTCCGCGACGAGGACGATGCTGGGAAGTTCGACTCGGGATGGCTGCGAACGGGAGACATCGCGGCGGTGGACGAGAAGGGCTTCGTGCAAATCACCGATCGGGCGAAGGACGTGATCAAGTCTGGTGGCGAGTGGATCTCCTCGGTTGAGCTCGAGAACGAGCTGATGTCGCACCCCGACGTGGTCGAGGCGGCCGTAATCGCAAAGCCCGACGAGCGGTGGGCGGAGCGTCCCCTCTGCTGTGTGGTGCTCCGCGATCAGGCGGACGCCGACGCGGAACAGCTGGTGGAGCACCTGCGCGGCAAGGTGGCCAAGTGGTGGCTGCCCGACGAGTTCGCGTTCGTGGCCGAGATCCCCAAGACGAGCGTGGGGAAGTTCGACAAGAAGGTGCTGCGGGGACAGCTCGCGGAGGGCACGCTCGAGGGTCGGGTGCAGGTCTGAGGAAGCGCGTTTGAGGAACGCGTTCAGTGGGAAGAGGGCTTCTGAGAACGTCCTGTGACCGGTGTTCCTGATAGACCTTGGTTCTCGAAGGCAGGCTATGGCCTGGAAATGGCGAACCAATGATGATGAATTTGCCAGACAAGCGCTCAAACACCACCAATGGGAGGTTGGCATGACTCGGACCGATGTCATGGCCTCGAGCAGGCCACGGACAGCAGGCGCAGCGCCGAAGAGGAGGGGAACGGCTGGAATCTTGCGCCGGCTCTCGTTCCTCCCGGTGGTGCTTTTGATAGCGATGGCGTTGGTTGCACCGGGCACGGCCTTTGGGGCCGGAGGAAACAAATCGGGCTACAACCAGGAACCAAACAAACCGAGCACGGGCACGTCGCCGTCGAAAGAAAAAGCCTCGCCCAAAACAGAAAGCAAAGAAGCTGAACCGACGACGACCAGCACGCCTACGACAGCGTCAGAACCGGAGACGACGAGCACGCTGCCGTTCACGGGCTTCGATCTGCGCTGGAGCGTTGGCGCGGGCCTGCTGCTGATGGGCGCAGGGTTCTCGATCGTGGTTGTGCAGCGCCGCCGCCGCGAAAACTGAGCGCGCCGGCCAGCTAACAAGAAGTTTTGGCACAAGGGGGCCGCCTGCTGTTGAGTGGGCGGCCCTTTTGCTTTCGGCTAGGGAGCGAGGCGCACGGGTAGCGTCTTGAGCTGACTGATCCACGGCGACTCGGCGTAGGCGGGAGTGCCCGCCAGGGCAATCTGCGGATAGCGCTTGAGCGTCTCCGCGAAGAGCGTCCTCAGCTCCAGGCGTGCGAGCGCTGTGCCAAGGCAGAAGTGGCGTCCGCCGGCGCCGAAGGCTTGGTGGTCGGGATTGCGGCGAACGTCGAAGCGATCTGGGTCCTCATAGCGGGACTCGTCGCGGTTGGATGATGCGTACCACATCACGATCTTGTCGCCTTCGCGGATCGCCTGACCGCCCAGTTCGCAGTCGCGTGTGGCGGTGCGGCGGAAATGTGCGAAGGCGGGGAACATCCGCAGCGACTCCTCGACGGCCCCGTCGATCAGCGAGGGATCGTCGAGCAGCAGGGCACGCTGCTGGGAGTCTTCCATGATCGCGCGCATGCCACTGCAGTAGGTGGCCTTGGTGCTGTCGTTGCCGGCGGCCATCAGCAGCACGAAGCCCATCACGATCTCGTGCTCCTCGAGCTTCTGGCCGTCGATCTCGGCGTGCACGAGCACGCTGGTGAGGTCGTCGGTGGGGTCCTTGCGGCGCGCATCGATCAGCTCGCGGCAGCGGGCGAAGATCTCGGGCACTTCGCGCTGAATCACCGAGGAGGGGCCATCGGGGTTGAGATCGCGATCGCCGGCGCCGAGCGTGGCGTTCATCAGCCGTGCCCAGACCTGGTCGTCCTCGGGCGGTATTCCCATGAAGCTGCCGATCACTCGCGAGACGACCGGCTGGGCAACATCGGGGACGAGATCGGCCTCATCCGCGTGCGCGAGTCCCTCCAGCACGTCGCGTGTGATGGCTCGGATGGAATCCTCGTGGTCGGCGATGCGCTTGGGCGTGAAGCCACGTTGGAAGAGCGCCTTCAGCCGATCGTGCTTGGGCGGGTCCATCCCGATGAACATTGCGCGCACGAGGTCGAGCGGAAGCACTGCGCCGGTGAGCGCGGTGATTCCACCCAGTTCGGAGGAGAAGGTCTCCCAGTCGCGACTGACGGCGTGGACGTCATCGGCTGTGGTGATCGACCAGAAGCCGTCCTGCTCGGGAAACTCTGGGATCTCGGCCGACCAGTGCACGGGGCACTCGTTACGCAGCCGCTTGAAGAGCCCGTGAGGTGGGCCGTCTCGCCACCGCTCACGCTCGATGACAAGCGCTTGCGACAGATCTGTTTTGGCTGAGGACATTCCAGAACCTCCCCGAGAGATATTGAGAGTCGATGCTACCGGGGGATGGGGGAGGCGCGAGCTGCCCGTCCGGTCGGGGGGAACCGGACGGGCAGATTCGCGGGTGAACGGCGAGGGGCTAGATGGAGAGGCCGCTCGCCCGCCGACGACTGAGGAGGTCAGGCCGTCGGACGTCTGGTGGCGAGTACCGAGACTCGCCGAAGTGGGCTTGGCTGGAGGTTGGCGCGAGTCTGTAAGCGCGCTGCGGATTGCTCCGAAGCTCTGGCGAGCACGGTGTGTGAGGGCCTTGCTCCTCGATACGCTCATGGCTTGCTCCCCCGGTGTTGGTCTGTGGCTGCGGCTCAGGTTGAGTCGCCGAGCGCCAGTCAGCTGCCGGCGCGTTGCACCCTTTCCTCGCAACGATCGAGCGCTGGGAGGACGTCCCTCGCGGGGTTGCCTCCAACACATCCACGGTGCTGTCTTGCGGTCATGCTGCTCCAGCCATTGGGATCCGGTGCTACAGGGACATCACCAGGGTCTGGAGCGATGCAGCACGATCATACATGTTTGACCAAAAGTCCAACAGTTGGGTCTCGTGAGCTCTTGAGCTGTGGCTTATGTGTGGGCGGGAACATTTCCGCTGGGACGAGGGGGCCGTGTTGGCGCCGAACGGAAAGACCACAGTGAACACATCCCTCCGATCGCAAAATCTCCGTGAGCCGCTAGCGGCCAAGGTTCCCGAGATCGGCCTGATCTTCTGGGCGCTCAAGCTGCTGACGACGGGTATGGGTGAGGCGATGTCGGACGCGATGGGGCAGCGCAGCGTCCCGGTCGCAGGGGCGGTTGGCATCTTCGGGATGGCATTTGCGTTCTGGTTGCAGTTCAGGACGCGCCGCTATGAGGCCCCGGTGTATTGGTTTACGGTGATGATGGTGGCCATCTTCGGCACGATGGCGGCCGACGGGGTGCATGACGGAGCGAGCATTCCCTATGCCGTCACCACACCGGTGTTCGCGGCGCTGGTGGGCACGATTTTCTTCCTGTGGTGGCGCAGCGAGGGGACGCTGTCGATTCACACGATCACGACAAGGCGCCGCGAGCGCTTCTACTGGGCGGCGGTGCTTGCGACGTTTGCCCTGGGGACAGCGGCGGGCGACCTGACGGCAATATCGCTCCACCTCGGCTACTTCGAGTCGGCAGCGCTGTTTGCGGCGATCATCGCGGTTCCCGCAATTGGTTGGTGGCGGGGACAGTTGAATCCTATTGTGGCGTTCTGGGGTGCCTATGTGGTCACGCGACCACTCGGTGCTTCCTTTGCGGATGGGTTCAGCAAGTCGCCATCGACCAGCGGGCTCGGGCTCGGCGACGGCACAGTCAGCCTGATTGCCTTTGCTGTGTTCATCGTGCTCGTTGTGTATGTGGCGGTGCGCAAGCATGACATTCAGCCCGCCCAGCACCCACATGCCGCACACTTGCAGCGGATCGACGCTGCCGCGACAGCTGAGGTCCAATCGGTTGAGGCTTAGCAGTCTGCGCTAAAGCTGTGCCGCAGCGTGCCCGGTGCTAGCCGGGTCCTCTGACGGCGCGAAACACGACCAACCCAGTCGCCACAGCTACGACGGTCAGATAGGCAATCCCGACCATAGTGGTCATGCGCCCGAGCAGTAGGAGAATCGCAAGCACGACGTACATGCCGGCGAGGAAGATGCGCTGGGTTCGGGTTGAAGCGGCTTTTGAGGGATCGCCCACGGTGTCGAAGAATAGAGGCCGTCAGGCGCAGCTGTCGCTCGCCCTGTTCACTTGTCTTACCTCGCGTAGCCCCCGGCGATCTCGCGAAACCGGCGATCGGTCGCCGGCAATGGATGCACTCACAGTGCGCCGCCGACATAAGACCCGTGGTTTACCACATGAACAATTCACGTAGAATGCTCGAAGTAGATCTTTGATCGGAATCATCGAGCCTAGGCAATGCTTGGGCCGGCGGAAGATCGGTGCAGCATCGGGGCAAGCCCGCCGAAAGCTCGTAGATGTCCTTAGATCGAGTAGGAAGGCCAGACCTCGCTGGGCGCCGCGGGCTCACGACGGCAAAGATCGCCGCTCGGCTCTCGCTCAGTCCATGGACTGTCAAGACGCATTTCGAGCATGTTCGCCTGAAGCTGAAGGCCCCTGAGAGAGCTGCAGCAGTTGCCCACGCGCTGCGGACCGGGATGATTGTTGAAGTCGTGGGTCTGTAGGCACTTGCGCCGCGCGTTGCGCAGGGCGTATCCCGACTTCGCACCCACTAAATGTCGTGAGTGCTTCAACGATCAGGGTCCACGCTGCGGCATCTTCATTTAGGGACATTCGCCACACCATTCGCAATTCCGTGCTCATGGGCATATGCCACCAGCTCAGCCCGGGTGAGGCGGCCGAGCTTCATCTGTATGCGCGCGCGATGGGACTCGACAGTGCGTACAGATAGGAAAAGTAGCTCCGCGATCTCGGCGTGTGTGTAACCCTTGGCGATAAGCCCGATGACCTCGACTTCACGCGCTGTGAGCCCGTTTGGTCCCGCGTCTGAGACGCTGGCAAGTGCAGTGACGACTTCTGCTGAGAAGTAGGCTTGCCCGGAGGCCGCTCGCCGGATGGCTTCGACAAGCTCGTCTGCTGTTGCGGACGTTGAGACGCATGCGAGGGCGCCCACCGCGGTTGCTTCCTGAATGACAGCCATGTCCCCGTCAAGACTAATAATCACGATCTCGGTCTCTGGGAGCTCGGTGCGCACTGTGGAAATTGCCGCGAGCACAGATCGGTCGGGTTCTGGGAGATCAAGATCCAGAATGAGAACCCTCGGATGGATACGCCTGGCGCAGCGCACGGCGTCTTCCACGTTTTTCGCTTCTCCAACAAGCGAGAAGCCGTCGATGCTTGCGAGGAGCATCCCCAAGGCGCTACGTACCACGTCCTGGTGAAAGGCGAGGACGATCTCGATGGGACGTACATGAGAATCAACTGGCTCCCTGATGGCGTTGGCGCTCGACGCTTCGACAGCGAGCCGGTTTATAGCCATCATCAGTACTGCTGCCTTCGGGGTGAGGAAGATGAGTCGCCAACCGACTTGACTGAGATCGCAGCTATTCGGTCGA
>JASLDD010000282.1 GCA_030151725.1 Solirubrobacteraceae bacterium | reverse complement strand
GAGCGGTGTAGGAAGTTGATTGCTGAGCGTCTGGAGAACCCGACGGATGATTTGACGAGTGTGCTTGTGCATGCTGAGGTCGATGGATCGAAACTCGAGGAACATGAGATTGTGATGGGGTTCTTCTTGTTGATGGCTGCGGGTAACGACAGCACCAAGGCGACGTACTGCAGTGGGATGCGTGCGCTGATGGAAGATCCTGTCCAGAAACAGTTGCTGATCGATGATCCTTCGCTGGTTCCTTCTGCGGTTGAGGAGTCGTTGCGGATGTTCCCTGCGTTTGCGCATTTCCGTCGCACGGCTACCTGTGACACGGAGCTTCATGGCCAGAAGATCAAGGAGGGCGAGAAGGTAGTGATGTGGTATGTCTCCTCGAATCGTGATGAGACGCGTTTCAAGGACCCGGAGCGCTTCGACATAACGCGCACGGAAGATCATCAGGCGTTCGGCGCGGGTGGAAGGCACTTTTGTCTTGGGACGGCTCTCGCCCGTCTGGAGTTGAAGATCATGCTCGAAGAAACCCTCAAACGCCACCCCAACATCCACATCACAGGCAAGCCGCTGCACGCGGAATCGCTGTTCTTGAATCAGCTGAAGACACTGCCCGTTCACCTCTAGAGCGAGGTCAGGCGAGGGCGCGTGCGAGGGCGGCGTGCCCGCCCTCGAGAACGGGCTCGCCGTGGGAGACCAGGACCGCCACGATCGGAAGGTCGAGCAGCGGGAGCAGCAGCCTGCGCAGGGCGGCGAGCTCCATGCCCGACGGTAGGTAGCGTAGCCACGACGCGGGGCACATGCTGAGCGCCCCCTCAGGCGATCCGATCAGGCGATCGCCGGCGATCAGGGTATGGACGGCACGGAGTGGCACGCTCTCGACATCCGCTGGCAGGTTGCGTTTGGCGCGCGAGGTCTCGGCGCCGTAGCGCTCAACGAACGCGTCGCGACTGCGCCTGTGAAACGAGATCGTGGTGAGTATGCACACGCGCTTGCCGTGGGCGCGCTCATCGGCCCAGCGCCAGAATGCCTGCTCCTCCTCGGCAGGCACGAGGGGGTCGATGAACACGGCCGCATCGCGACCCTCATACAACGCACAGCCGACCTCGCGGGGCCAGTCCGAGGAGCTCCCGGCGGCCGCGTCCACGCGCCAGTCGGGGTGAGGGGCGGTCCAGCGCCAGAGGCCGGGCCGGAGCCTGTCAGGGAGCATGCCAGCACGGTAGCCAAGCGCGTGCTCGTCGGTCGAGAACGTGGCGTTGCAGGTCAAGAGATCTCGCCTGCAAGCCGATGAGCTAATGACCTGATCGCGGGGGCACTGGGTCCGCTGCCGATGCCTGCTCTCGATTCGAGATCCCGACCGATCGCCGCCGCCTTCCTGGCGATGGGGCTGGCGATCGCACTGCACGCGCTGCACGCTCTGTTCGGGCTGGGTCACCCGCGGTTCGACGGGCTCGTCGACGACGGTATCTACACGGCCGTGGAGCTGCTCGCCGTCGCAGTGTGCGCCGCGCGCGTGCTGCGGGGCCGCGCCGACCGTCTCGCTTGGTTGTTGATCGGGCTCGGGCTGGCGACGTGGAGCGTGGGGGACCTGATCTGGACGCTCTGGCTCGACAACATGGCCGCGCCTCCCTACCCGTCGGTCGCCGACGGCTTCTACCTGGCGATGTATCCGCTGATCTACGCCGGGCTGGTGGTGCTGATGCGCGCGCACTTCCGCCACGTGGCCCTGGCCATGTGGCTCGACGGAGTCGTCGTGGGGTTGACGATGGCGGCAATTGGCGCGGCGCTGATCTATCCGGCGTTGCACACCGCCTACGGTGGCCACGGGGCGACGATCGCGATCAACCTCGCTTACCTGCTGGGCGATTTCCTGTTGCTCGTGTTCATCGCGGTCGGCTTTGCGATGTCGGGCTGGGATCCGGGAAGGCAGTGGACCGTATTGGGCCTCGGCGTGGCGGTGCTGGCGTGCGCGGACATGATCTCGCTCTATCAGGAGGCAAGGGGCACATATGTTCCGGGTCGCATCCTCGACACGATGTGGCCGGCATCGATGGCGATCATGGGGCTTGCAGCCTGGCAGCCGCGGCCGCGGCCGCGGCGATGGGCCTCGATCGGCGAGCACACCGTCCTGCTCCCGGCCGTCTGCGGCGTGCTCGCGCTCGGCCTGATGCTCAAGGAGACCGCGCATCCACTGCCGCACCTGTGGGTTCTGCTGGCGACGGGGGCGCTGCTCGCGGCGGGGACGCGGGCTGCGCTGACCTACACGGAGAATGCCCGCATGCTGAGGCGTCAGACCCGGGACGCGGTCACAGACGCGCTCACCGGTCTCGGCAACCGCCGCCGGCTGATGGAGGATCTCGCCCTCGCGGTCGAACGCAGCGCAACCGGCCTCACCTCCACGCTCGTGTTCTTCGACCTCGACGGGTTCAAGCGCTACAACGACACCTTCGGTCATGGTGCCGGCGATGCGCTACTGGCACGACTCGGGAGGTCCCTGGCATCGACCGTAGGTGGTCGAGGTCACGCATATCGGCTCGGCGGCGATGAGTTTTGCATCCTGCTCAAGGGGCGCGTTCCGCGATGTGATGCGCTCGTCGCGAGAGCCCGAGCGTCGCTGTCCGAGCGTGGTCAGGGCTTCACGGTCACTGCCTCCTGTGGCGCTGTGACGGTGCCCGATGAGGCGAGCAGTGTGACGATGGCGCTGACGATCGCCGATGAACGCATGTACGTGGAGAAGGGAAGGACACGCGATCCCGAGCATTCCCAGACGCAGAGCGTGCTCCTGCAGTTGCTGACAGAGCGCGAGCCCCAGCTCCACGACCACGTTTGCGACGTGGGCGCGCTGGCGGCGGAGATCGGACGCATCCTCGGCCTCGACACAGAACAGCTCGATGAGCTCCGCCGGGCGGCTGAGCTGCACGATCTCGGCAAGCTCGCCGTGCCGGAGCAGATTCTCAACAAGCCCGGGCCTCTCAGTGACAGCGAGTGGAGCCTGATGCGCCAACACACGATCATCGGCGAGCGCATCCTGGCCGCAGCACCGGCTCTGCGCCCGGTGGCGCGCCTCGTGCGCTCGAGCCACGAGCGCTGGGACGGGGAGGGCTATCCAGATCGTCTGGAGGGATCGGCGATCCCACTTGGCGCGCGCATAATCGCGGCGTGTGACTCCTATGACGCGATGATCTCCGATCGTCCCTATCAGGCGCAGCGCACCTGGACTGAGGCGGTGGAGGAGCTGAGACGCAACGCCGGAACCCAATTCGATCCGGATGTGGTCGAGACCCTCTGCCGGTATCTGGAGATGGCTCCGGCTGAGCCTGGAGGACTGGTTGCACAACCAGATCTCCGGCCATCGGGAGTTTGAGTTGCACCACAGCGGGCAACCCAGGAGTAGATGACAACCTCGCTATCCGAGCCCGACCTAGCGATCTCGCTGCAGTTGGACCCCTATGCGCCACGTGCCGCGCGCCACCACGTAGCCCAAGTGGATAGGCCCTCTCCCGATTTGCGCGATGCGGTGATGCTGCTGACGAGCGAGCTGGTGACAAGGGCTGTTCACCACAGCGAGCTTTCAGGCGAGGCGGTGGAGCTGCGTGTTTGGATGCCCTCGAACGTCGTCCGAGTGGAGCTGCGCGGAGCGTGCGAGCTGCTTTCGACATCCGCTGAGAAGGGTGATGGGCCCGACTACGAGCTGCTTCTGCTCGAGAACGTCGCCGACCGCTGGTCGGTGGACGCGGGCGAGCGCGACGCGTGCATGTGGTTCGAGATCGATCGCCATGCGACGCGTGAGGCGGTGCCGGCAGGGGTGTAGCGCTGCAAGGTTGTGTGATGGATTTGCGGCATGAGCGTAGTTAGGGTGATGAGGACGTTCCTGCCATCCCCGGGGAAAGAGCATCCAGCGGCGCCCACGCAGGGCGTGAGTCTGGATGACAGGGCGTTTGACGCCCTCTACAGGGAGTCGGTCGCTGACGT
>JASLDD010000280.1 GCA_030151725.1 Solirubrobacteraceae bacterium | reverse complement strand
CGGGCGTCGGCGCAGGCCTGCTGCGCCGGGTGATGGCCGCCTTCCCCGACGCCAAGGAGCGCGTCCCCGACCTGCGAATGATCGTCGTCGCGGGGCCCCGCATCGACCCCGAGTCGCTGCCCTCTCACGCCGACATGGATGTCGTCCCCTACGTACACAACCTCTACCGCCACCTCGCCGCCTGCGATCTGGCGGTCGTGCAGGGCGGCCTGACCACCGCGATGGAGCTGACGGCGCAGAAGCGGCCGTTCCTGTACTTCCCCCTGCGCCACCACTTCGAGCAGAGCTTCCATGTCCGCCACCGCCTCGAACGTTATGGCGCCGGGCGGCGCATGGACTACGACGACTCGCCGCCCGAGCAGATCGCAGCGGCGATCGCGCAGGAGATCGGGCGCGAGGTCGGCTATCGCGACGTGGAGGTCGACGGCGCCGCTCGGGCGGCGAGCAGGATCGCTGAACTGCTGTGAGCCGCAGAGCAGCGCCGCCCTGATCCAACCTGGGGGTTGCGTGGGCGCTCAGGCGTGCGCGGCACCCTGACGTCCATCGACCGTCACCGCGCCCGCGAGTCGCGCCGCCGACTCGGGATCGTGCGAGGGCAGGTAGACCGTCGGGTTGTGAGCGCAGTGGGCGAGGATCGTCTCCAGCGTCTTGACATGCACCTTGGGATCGGGTGCAATCGCGTCTGCTCGCAACGAGTGCAGCTGCTCTAGTGTGTCTGTGGCGTCGCCAGCAAGCATCACGTGGCGGCCCGAGTCATCGACGCAGATCACCGACACGTGGCCCGGGGTGTGCCCGGGCGTGGCGACTGCGACGACGCGCCCGTCGTCGCTGATCTTGTGGCTTCGTGAGAACCCGCCGAACGGACCATCGTCGAGCTTGAACGGCTCGGGGGCGAACCCTGGGGGCAGCGGCTGGCGAAGAACTCGGCGCATTACCCGTGGGAAGGGCGAGGCGACGTAGCGCAGCTCCGCCTCGTTGCTCAATGTCCGCGCGTTGACGTGTACGAGCCCGTCGATGTGATCGCCGTGGGCATGGGTGAGGATCACCTCCGCGACATCCTCCAGGGACAGGCCGGTAGCGGCCATCGCGGCGGGGAGCTCCTGCTCGGCTGTGACTTCCATACGCGCGAATGGCACGTTCCGCGCGGCGGACGTCTCACCGCTGTCCACCAAGCGCAGCATGCCGTCATGCTCGATCGCCCAGCAGTAGATCGGAAGCGGCTGCGACCACGCGCCCGGCACGAACAGATCGAGTTGGCGGCGCAGACCGGCCGAAGGGAACAGGAAGCTGTGCTTGACACGGACGTTCCCGGTCTGAATCGCGTGGATTCTCATTTCGCAGTCCTTTGGTTGAAGGCCCTAGGCGCGCAATGATGGCGCACTCCAGAGGCGCTCCCCCACCGGGACTTGAAACTAGGTGGGCCCCCGATGCGAAGCTGCCCACCCTCGCTTTACGGTCGTGAAAACGACTCGAGGAGCCAAGCGCATGAGCGATTCCGTAATAGAAGACGAGACGATCGGCGACATCCACCTCAACAGCTTGGTCCCGACCGTGCAGGGGACTGGCGGGACAGTCAGTCCTGGTCTTATGACGCGATTTGTGGCTCTGATACGTTCGAGCTCATTGGATCGTGAGCTGATCGCGGGTCGCGACCCGTCGAGCTCAACGCAACTGGCGGCGCACGTCGCGCGACTGACCAATCCGAGAACGCGAGTCCTGATCGCCGAAGGTCTCGAGCGGCTGATCCAGGCAGCACAGGGCCCACAGCAGCGCTGGTCTGCGGTCGGACGGCGCGACCCATTGGTAGGCAACATCAACGAGATTCGTGAGCTGGCGGAGCTTCTACGGAGTGAAACCCCACTGTACGCGCGCGGCATCGCGATCCTCAACCAGTTCCTGAGCGACGGAACCGGCTGCGCGTATCACGGCGAGAGTAGGGATATCGCGGACCGGCTCGATGGCGCCCGCGTTGCGCTGCAGGGCTAGTGTCGTTGAGCGAGCCCCGCTCAGGCGGTGATCCTGTGGATGTCGAGCCTGGCCACCATCTCGGCGTCGTTGAACACGTCGATCGCCATCGCGCGATCCCGACAACGGTGAACGCGAGCACCGCGAACGGCGGCTGACCGTCAAACGCGACCACACCGGCGGCGCCGTTGACGAGCGCCGGGCGAACGTAGGGCGACGAGGACATCGAAATCTTGCTTGGGCAGTGCGACATACACGGCGCCCAAGAGGCACTCGATCTTCTCAAGGCCGTACCCCCCCAAGGAACCACCCACGAAGACACGTTCTTCCTTGAAGCGCTCCTGGGGTCAGAGTCGCGGGAGTGATCGCGGCTACAGGCCGGTGGTTGGCTTAGGGCCGGGACTGACGAGGCGGGTCTCATATGCGAGCACGACCGCTTGGACGCGGTCGCGAACCCCCAGCTTCATCAGGATGCGGGTCACATGAGTCTTGACGGTCGTCTCACCAACGACCAGCTCCGCGGCGATCTCGCCGTTCGTCTTACCGGTAGCCATCAGGCGGAAGACCTCGAGCTCGCGAGGTGTCAGCTCATCCAATCCAGGCACACTCTCGACCGGAGCTCTTGACAAGGCGAACTCCTCGATCAGCCGGCGCGTGATACTCGGGGAGAGCAGCGCATCGCCCTCTCCCACCGTGCGTATGGCCGCGGAGAGCTGGCGCGCGGGCACGTCCTTGAGGAGGAACCCGCTCGCACCGGCACGCAGAGCGTCGTAGACATACTCATCGAGGTCGAATGTCGTGAGGATCAGAATGCTCGGCTTGGGCTCGTGGCTCTGCGCGAGGATCCGACCCGTGGCTTCGATGCCGTCTAGCTCCGGCATCCGGATGTCCATCAGGACGACGTCCGGATGCAGCTCGGCGCTCATCGTGAGAGCCTGGGCACCGTTGGCCGCCTCGCCAACGATCTCGATATCCGGCTCGGCCGCAAGGATCATTCGAAAGCCGTCGCGGATGAGCTGCTGGTCATCCGCGATCAGGACGCGAACACTCATGCGTACGCTCCCTGCACGCCCCGCGGCATACGGGCGGTGAACCGCCAGCCTTCCTCGTCGAGAAGCTCTGGGTCGAGCGCACCGTCGCAGAGCGCAATGCGCTCGCGCATTGCGTCTGTGGGCCATCGGCTCGGTCCCTGGCAGCGAGCGGTGAGCTGCAGCTCTAGATCTTGCTCGCGAAATCTGAGCGCCACACCAACTGCTGACACAGGCTGACGCCGAACGCTCTCCAAGGCGTCCTCGAGGATCCGATAGACGCCCAGATCCACCCCCGCGGGCAGCGTGCCCGGCTCACCATCCACGGTCAACTCAACCGGCTGCCCGCGCTCACGTGCAAGCTGGATCAGGGCATAGACCTGAGCGACGCCCGGTTGCGGCTCGAGCTCCCCACGATCGCCGACATGGCGCAGAACGCCAAGGATGCGACGCATGTCGGAAAGCGTGTGGCGACCGGCATCCTCGATCGCGCCCATCGCAGCATCGGCACGCTCTTGATCGTGGACCAGCGTGCTACGGGCGCCCTCGGCCTGAACGATCATCGCAGCGACGCTGCGTGCAACGAGCGCGTGCAGCTCGCTGGCGATTCGCGAGCGCTCGCCGGCGATGGCCAGCTGCGCACGATCCTCGCGCTCAGCCGTCAGCCGCGCCGCCGTGCGCCGCAACTCCCAGACCAGCGAACGGCGCGCACGGATCGTCCGGCCGGCGGCCCACGCCGCGCTCAATGTCAAAGTCGCCCCTATCGCGTTGCCAACCGGCTGGTGGCGTGCGCCCAGCTCGCTAATCGCCGTGCCCCCGAGCAAGAGCGCGAGTGCCATCGCAGCCTGGCGGAGGGACAGCCATGCAGCCGCCGTGTAGGAGACGACGATCAAGAGATACGCCGCGAGGAGGGGCGCTCGATCAAGCGGCGTGAGGTAGGCGTTTATAGCCGAGGCGAGCACACCAACGAGGAGGACGAACCACAATGGCGAGCGACGGCGCCAAGCAGCCGCGAGCGCCATGACCGCCACAATCAGCACGTTCAGTACCAGCGGTCCTTGACTGTGTCTGTCGGTCAACGTGGCGATCTCTAGCGCCACCAGCAGGACGCCCGCAAACGCTGGGTCAAGCCAGCGCCAGCCGGATCGGCTGTCTGCCGTAGCCATCGACTCATCTGCCCTTGGTGGCGCGCTCGCGCCGTATGGCGAAGGCACGATCCCATCGAGCGGTATCCGCGCATGAACCTCAAAGCCACTGCCGTCCGGGCGCCTTTGAGCCCTCAGCTCGCCGCCGTAAAGCTCCACACGCTCGCGCATTCCCACCAGGCCGTGCCCCGGCTCGCGATCCTCGCCATGGGGTGGCGTCGTGTTCCCGTTGTCCGACACCTCGAGCTTCAGGAAGCGAGCGCCAACGCTCACACTCACTTGTGCGCGCGCCTCTCCGGCATGCTTGATCGCGTTCGTCAGAGCCTCTTGCACGACTCGGTAGGCGACCAGATCCAGGCCCGGTGAAAGTGCATGCAGCTGACCGACCACGTTCAGCTCCACCGGCAGGCCCGCGCCCCGCGCGCGATCCATCAGAACGTCCAGCTGAGAGAGGCCGGGTGCAGCGGAGCTTGGAAGCGTCTCCCCGCCTCGGTGAAGCACGCCGACGATCCGCCGCAGCTCAACGAGCGCGTCGCGGCCGGCGCTCTCGACGACCTGCAGCGCGGCTCGCGCCCGCTCGAGATCGACGCCGGCGATACCGCGCGCGCCGCTGCTCTGAAGCACCATCACGCTGACGTCATGAGCGATCACGTCGTGGAGCTCGCGGGCCATCCGATTTCGCTCCTCGGCTGCAGCGCGACGCGCGCGGTCCTCTTGTGCGGCCGCCAGCCGCAGTGTGCTCGCCTGGAGCTCGAGCGTCAGAGTCCTGCGGCTCTCGAGCGTTCGCCCCACGAGGAACGGCAAACCACCCACGAACGCCCATGGGTCCAGCACCGCGCCAATCGACGCACCGGATTCCTCAGATGCGATCACAGCGGCTCCCACCAGCCAATAGGCGAACACGGCCACCAGCCATGTGCGCTCGCCACTACGTACTCTCCGACCGAGCAGATAGAAGTTCAATGCGATCGCCGCCACCTCGAACGCGCCGCTCCCGGCGTAGCCGCTCGCAAGCTGAAACGCCATGAAGCCGGTGATCGCGACGACGGTCGTCAGCCACGGATTCACTCGCCGCCACGCCACACTGCCGGTGATCGCGACCAGCGACACCACAGTGGCCAGAAACAACCATCGGTGAAGTTGCGATGAGGCATCCGCGGCAGCAGCCACCGTTAGCAGCACTGCCAGCACCCGGTCGAGTGCCAGAAGATCGATCGCTCTCACCCGCGCGAGGAGCATGCGTTCACCGCCCACACGCTCACGCTAACGCCACGGTCAGGCCGGCGCATCCCCCGACACGACGATGCGGGTCCTCCTGAAGCAGGACCAGTCAGCCGGAAAGTCATCACACGGTCCACATCAAGTCGTCCTGCCGGCTGACGACAACCGCGCCAACTGCTGGGACGCTTGCGCCAATCAACCAGGAGGCGAGCATGTCGAGCACCGCAGGTTCACTGACAGCTCTCAGTCGCAGGAGCTGGATCGGAGTCGGGGCCATCGAGGTCGTGCTGTTCGTACTCGCGAACGTCACCGCCAAGACCAGCAGCCATCCCGGCACCGTGAGCAACGTCTTCTTCGTCGCATTCGTCGTCGGCGCCGTGCTGTTGATCGCACTGGCCCTCATCGGCGTGGTCAAGTCACGCCGGCGACACGCCGCGCGGTGAGCGTGCTGCAAGCCGACAACCCCAATCGAAGAGGAGACACCATGGCGAGGCGACTCAGTGCAATTGTCGGGGGGGCATCGATCGTCGCGGGCGTGGGCACATCGATGCTCGCGATCGCCATGACAGCCAGCGCAAGTGCGGGGGCACCCAGCCTCCCGGCGTTGAAACTCGCTCTCAACGGACGGACGGTCGTCGTCGGCGGCCAACTCCAGTCAGGAGCCGTGAACGTCGTCTCGAGCGTGAGCACGAGCCACACCGAGCCGGTCCTGATCCGCCTCAACGCAGGGGTGCCATTCTCGGCGTTTGCACAGGCGGGCGCGGCGATCAACGCCCACCACGGAGATCTCAACTACCTCGACCCTTATGGCTCGATCGTGTTCGATGTCAGCGCCGACAGGGGGACCAACACAACTCAGACGGCACTGCAGCCGGGCGACTACCTGGCGATCGACCTGAGCTCGAGCAGCCCAAACCCGCCGCACGCAGCTTTCGTAATCGGTCAAGCGCCACACCCCGCCCCGCTGCCAAAGCCCGGCGCGACGATCACAGCAGTCGACTTCGCGTTTCACGGCCCGAGCAAGCTCCACGACGGCGAGCTCGTGCGGTTCCAGAACAGCGGCTTCCTGGTGCACCAGATCCAGGGGATCGGTGTCAAGAGTGCCAAGGCCGCCACGCGGCTCACCGTCCTACTGCGCGCCGCCCACGACAAGCAGGCCCCGAAGCTCGGGACCAGCTTCCCGGAGTTCGCCGGCCCACTGTCACCGGGCGGAGTGCAACAGGAGCTCATCGACGAGCGACCCGGAACCTACGTCCTGGCTTGCATCATGCGCACTGAGGACGGGCGCGAGCACACCCAGCTCGGCATGGAGCGAACAATCCAGATCGTCAGGTGACCCTGCCCGGGTCAGTGCCTGCTGCGCCGCCTACCAGCGCCGGGCGAAGGACCATCGGCGCAGTACGCGACCCCGATCCCAACCTTCCCGCCCGTCCCGATAACTGCACTACCCTCCGGTCGCAGAGGAGCCCCGTGACACGCGATCCCTTCCAACTCAGCCGCTTCCTGGCGGCCCAGGATGCAAACGACACCTACGGGCGGGCGCTCTCGGAGCTGCGCGCGGGCTGCAAGGCCAGCCACTGGATGTGGTTCGTCTTTCCGCAGTTCTCAGGTCTGGGTCAGAGCACCACATCGCGGAGGTATGCGATCCAATCTCTGGCCGAGGCGCGCTCCTATCTTGCAGATCCCGTGCTCGGGGCTCGCCTCCGGGAGTGCACCGCAGTGCTCATGGAACTCGAGGGCCTCAGCGCCGAGCAGATCCTCGGGCCGGTCGATGCCTTGAAGCTGCGCTCATCAATGACTCTGTTTTGGTGCGCCGCGCCCGAAGAGAGTTGCTTCGCCCAGGTGTTGGAGGTCTACTTCGCAGGCGCCACCGACCCGGCTACCCGAGACCTACTGGAGCGCGCCGGCGACCGCAGTCCTCGCGGCTGAGGTTGAGCAATCCCTGCTCATTTGCGACTCCTCTCATTCCGAGTCGGCTCCTCACACGCCGGCCGACGGCCATGCGGCCGTCCGGGGATCGCACCGGTGCCTGCCGCCGGTGGTTGGCAAAATGTGGCGGATGCCTGATGAGCTTCCTGAGCTGCTCGTCGCCGACAGAGCCCGCTGGCGGTCCTGGCTCGGCGCACACCATCAGGATCAAAGTGGAGTGTGGCTCGTGCTCGCCAAGAAGCACGTGATCGAGCCGACCAGGCTCACCTACGACGAGGCGCTCGAAGAGGCTCTTTGTCACGGCTGGATCGACGGGCAGCTGAGGCGCCGCGACGAGCGCACATTTCGCCAGCGGTTCACCCCCAGGCGGCCACGCAGCTCATGGTCACAACGCAACGTCGGTCTCGTCGAGCGGCTACAGACCCAGGGCTTGATGCACCCGGCGGGGCTCGCGGCAGTCGCGCTGGCGAAGGACGACGGACGCTGGGATGCGGCCTACGCAGGACAGGCAACCATCGAGGTTCCGGCGGACCTCACCGCGGCACTCGACGTCGAGCCTCGCGCCAAAGCGATGTTCGATCGCCTCAGCAGCCAAAACCGATACGCCGTCCTCTACAGGATTCACGAGGCCAAGCGCAGCGACACCCGCGCACGGCGCATCGAACGTTTCGTGGCGATGCTCGCGCGCGGCGAGACCATCCACCCACAAGGCAAAGCCAAGTAGCAGCCGCGCCAAGGCCCGGCATCCCTCCGCGCGAGCTCAATCTCGGGCCTCTCGCCCATTCTGCGGTCTCCAGAACTAAGAACAGCCCGACCGTTCGCGCTCTCTAAGACAATTGGGGCGAACGGCTCAGATCGGCGTTGCTATGGGATTTCAGAGCTTCTTCGATCTCTTTGCGGTCCACGCTAGGCGTCTACAGCCACGTCATGAGCCGCACCCCCCAAGAGCGCGAGAGGCTCAAAGCGCTGTCGTAGGACACGATTGGACGGCCGACACAGATGTGGGCGAAGATGATGCGGAGTGGCCGTAGGCAGCCATAGTCATCTGCTGCCGCGCGGGCGCGCGTCTGTCACAGCCTGCGGCGTGTCAGCCACTCGAGTCCAGACGCCACGCGAGTGACGTGAGATGCACGCAGGGATGCGGTAGCCATCGCCCTCTCGTCACCGTGACCCGGGAGACCGACCAGAGGGTTGTTTCATGTGTGCGTCGGAGGACAAGGCCGCTCGAGGTCAGCTGCGAGGTCGGCCAGGGTTACGTCCAGCGCCACAAGAATCTTGTTGATGGTCCTCCAGCGAGGGCTGGTCAAGCCGCGCTCTATCCGGGAGAGCGCCGAGACGGTAATGCGTGCCTCCAGGGCAAGCTGTTCCTGGGAGATGCCGCGCTCCTCTCGAAGCCGTTTGAGCAGCATCGCAAATGCCGGATCCCCATGCGCCCCCACGAACGAAACATGGCGCAGACCTAGGGTCAAAGTCCAAGGGCTAAAACCCTAGGTGTAAAAGCTGTGTAGTCTTTCATCTGCACTGATCGTCCCCACAGATGCCAGTGCGCGGAAGCGGACTAGTAGCTGGGCCGCCCCGCAGCGGGGCCCTCGGGAATGCAAGCCCCGAGGGTCCCACTACTGCTGCCATGCCCCACAACACCTCGGCGCCGGGCGGGAACGACGCGCTCGATCCGCCCTGCGTTCCGATGGGGTTAGTAATCGGGTCCGCTTTATGCGAACATATGTTCGCATGCATCTGTGGGAAGTACCAAGCCGTGATGACCACCATCTGGCGGATGATGGTCCGCCTGACCCCAATCCGACAGGTCTCAGACTGCCCGATGGACATCGGTCGCATATCTCTCTGAGAGCCGGAAGAGTGGCCGTATGAGCACACTTGAGGCATACAAGGCCGAGCTCGCTCTTTACCTCGAAGGCTTCGGCGCCAACGTCCGACGCTTGCGAACGTCAGGGGGGCCCGGTCGCTCCCAGCACTGGCTCTCCGACACCACTCGTCTGCACCGCACCCAGATCGGCAAACTCGAGCAAGGCGGGGTCGAGCCTCGCCTGACCACTCTCGTCATCCTCGCCGACGGACTCAGCGTCAACCTCGATGATCTGGTCTCAGGGCTCTGGGTGCCAACAGAGCGCAAACCCCCAGCCGGAGGACACCCCCTGGCTACCTAGCATCCCTCTACCGGCTCTGGAAACACCCCGGTTAGTCTCACGCCGCCAACGGGCACACCCCATCGAGGCTCAGCCGCCCTAAGAGCCGTCGGCGGCCTCTGGCGGTTGAGTCGCGCAGGGCTTTGACTCTGAGGACCTTGAGCCACCAGTCACGGGCAACCCAGAGGGCGCGCAGTCCGAGCCCGACAAGAAGCCCGGCTCAGGTCACGTGCGCCAGCAGCTGAAGTAGGCGCACTACTCGGCACCCTCGGGGCCCTCTCTTTCGTGACAGAAAAACGTATCGAGCAGCGTCTCATAGGCGGCGAGCTGCACGAGCAGTTGATCTCGCTCTCGGCGAACGTCATCGCGCTGGCGTTTCAATCGCTGGGCGACAGCGACAAGCTGGCTCGAAGTGGGGCTTACGTCTCGAACAGCCATCTCCATTCGGTATAGAGCGTCACCCCCTGAGTTTCCGCAGGCTCACAGCGGATTTTTGCCACGAGCTTCGGTCGAAAGCGGACACACCGGCAGAGTTCTCCCCGAAAAAACGTCGAATATTTAACTGTTATCTCCTTGGCGTTCCAATCGTGTGAGTAGGAGACGCAACTTGATCACACATCAGCATATCTGGGACGGTCTAGGTGAAGGATATTAAGCCTGATAGCGGGGGCCGCATCTGCGGCTCTATTCGCTATTGGCAAGTTCACGAAAGCGATAAAGGAAATGCATATGCGTATTCAACTCATCGCGATCGCGGCCATCGCCGTAATCGCGTGCATGGGGCTCGCCAGCGCGAGCCACACGCAACCAACAGGCGAGTTCGCCACGTTTAGTCACTGCCCACTGCTCCACCAGGGCACCCAAACGGCCAGCCAATCCACAGTCGACACCGGCTGCTACATCGGAACCCAAGCCCAACCGACCGAATGGCAAGGGGCCATCGGACAAATCGCGCTGTTCGTTATGGCGCTAGGCGGTGTTCCGCTCATCAAATGCAACGAAATCAAAGGGCGGTCTAAGGCCACTTTCGAAAAACGCCTGAACAAACCAATTCGTCTCATCTTGAAAACCCTTCTTGAAGACTGGTTCGCACTATTGCGCCTGAAAAACCTCAAAATCCTACGACCAGGAGACAGTTCATATGCTCACGCTATGTACCATCGTTGTAGAGCTGGTGATCAATGCTAAACCCGCACTGAGGGAGTCCGTTAGGCAGCCGCTCCCCCAACTACCCAAGCTCGCGTCTACGGCCGCCTTCATGAAGTGCGCCGAGTTTCTCGGTGAAGACCCAGATCACGTAGACAACTGCCGAGTACTCAGCCTGCTGCTGACGCTCGCGGTCTTGCAGTGTGTCGACCCGCACCTGCGTCTTGAGGGTCTGTGTCTGCTTGGCGCCCGTGGCACTGATGCAGCCTATGAAGCTGAACGTGGTGAACGCCGACGACTGGCGGCCCTTGCGCGCCGGAAGCCGCTCCACGACGTGGATTGGTACGTCAAGCGTCACCTACCACGAACGCTCGCCCGTATCGCGGGCAACCTCGCCGCCCTCCTTGAGCACCCCGAGCTGCTAGAAGCGGCTCTCGCCCGCGATGGCAAGGTGGCAGTAATGAAGCATAGTTAACCTTGCGTTCGTAACTAATGTGTGACAATCTTCGAGGCTGGTGACAACCGGCCGATCCTTTCCTGCCTCTTCGTCGAAACGGGCTCACACGCACCGTGCGCGTCCCGCATCGGCGAAGGAGGCCAGGATCTCAACAAGCCGCCGCAGCGGATCAGAGTGGAGGGCGCGGCAGTTCGACGGCAGAGTCCAGGTGCCGTTTTGGTTCTTGGATGCCAGGAAGCTATCCGACAAGCTCAACCTCTTCGACGACGCAGCCACGCTCTGGTGGGTAGCCACCGGCGAGCAGCCCGCGCCACCGCCGCGACCATATGACCCCCTGACCTCATGGGTAGCCCTAGCGATCATCGGGGGCATAGAGAGAGGCGGCCCCTGTCTCGAACCACAGCTCGATCGCGAGGCACGCCTCGAACTCGCAGGAGAGGTACTTAGCGAGGAGGAACTGCTGATCGTCGAGACGATCGCCGTACCCAAGCGCTACCGCTGCCTCACCGCGCTCGAGCTTGAGGACATGATCCGCACCGCCGCCTCCCATATCGACCGGCTGTGGGCCGCCTGCTGGCTGACACTCACCGGATGGACCGAAAGCCGGCACTGCGGCTTCCGTGACGTATCGCCGGCCTACCCGACCGGTGAACTCAACGAAGCAGTACACACCGCCTATGCACGCGAGCACGGAGTAGCAAGCGACATGGACCTCGTTGGGGCCGCACGCATCGCCCAAACCCGAGAGGGCCGCCTCATTCACGAACGCCTCCGCATCTGCGAGACCTACTATGGCCTCAACGGACCGCCCCCCCACGAGCACGTTCGCCATACTCTCCCAGGCGGCCAGGGGTGGAGGAACATCATGCATTTAGTCCCCGACGGCCCACACTGAAACTGGCCAACTCCTCCCGGGGCTCCGCCCTAGACGTTGTTCGTATGGCTCGCCCATACGTCTGTGAACCACTCTGGTCACACCCCGCCGGTTCAGCGCCCGGAGAGTTTTAGATGCGTCGGTAGCGGCGCGTGCGGGGGTGGCGCTCGATGAGCCCGACGGCCATCAGGGTCGTGATGTAGCGGTGGGCGGTGCTGGTGTTCATGTGTAGCTGCCGGGCCACCTCGGCCACACCGATATCGCGGCCATCGTCGGGGATCGTGACGTAGGTCAGAAGCCCCCGGACCAGCGACCGCGACAGTTTGACGTCATCGGTCACCAGGCGATCGAGGTCGCCACCGACGAGGTGGGAGAGATGCAGCGAGCCGGATCCCCGGGCGACCCGAAGGACCTCGTTGATCTGAGTGGGATCAAGCGCGATGCGTATGGAGTCGTCCGCGCCCGGACGTGGGCGCGCTTTTGTCGCCCGCCGTCGGGAATTGGTGGGTGCGCTCAATCGTCTGCCTTCCCTTGAGGTGGCCGCCTGCGCCACGTGAGGAGCGTCCAGCCAGCGAGCTGTCCGCAGGGCCTAAAGGCCGGGGTGGGAGTCAGGAGTCTACATTCCGAGCTTCGCAAGCGCCTTCCGCCAGCTAATATTTCTCTCGTTCCTGGACTCTGGAAATGGGCTCAGGGATGGCCTTTTTTGGGGTGGCACTCGCCACATCGAGCGTGTGCGTAGGGGGGCCACACCAGCAAAGGAGTCGTTTTCGGGGAGGGTAGATGGCAACACCAACGAGCAGTCCAAGCAGCAACGGGTTTCTCGCGAACCCCAATGGGTTTGAGCTTCGCGATAGCGTCTGCCGTGGACATCACACGCTGCTGCTGGGGGGCGAGCTCGACATGAGCAACGCGGACCAGCTGGAAACCGTCATCCGACGCCTCTGCGTCGATGGCATCACCGGGCTGGTGGTAGATCTCACCCAGCTCACCTTCATGGACTCCACTGGACTGCGGGCGATCCTTTGCAGCTACGGGCTATGCCAAGAACACGGATGCCCGTTCCTCGTCAGACCAGGCCACTCTGCCGCTCGGCGGCTGCTCGAGGTCTCAGGTACCCTTGACGTCCTGCCCCTGGAGGAGACCGAGAGCGAGTAGCGTTTTCGGGGGTGAACGGCGGGGGCGGCTGAACTCCTCGGCCGCCTCTTTGGAGGGCCACTCGTCAGGATCGGCAGGGAAATCTGCTTCAGGCGCGCGAGCAGGCCAGAGCAGTCGCGGCGCGCTGGAGCTGTGAGCGCGCCTGAGGGGCAGAAGAGAAAGACTTAGCTGTCTGGTGGGGCAGCCTACACGGCCCCCACAGAGTCTGATCCCCTGGCCTCAAGGCATTGCTTGAGCCTCTGGCAGTTCGCCGGCATCTCTTTTTGCGCTTGGCGGCGCACGATGAGTGGCACGAGCAGCTTGCCGATTCCGTGGCCCTCAAAGTCCAGGGAGATCGTGACGCGGGAGGTTGCGCCGGCGTCAAGGGGCTCGACTGTCACCTTTACTCTCGCGCGAATTGGTCCGTCGATGCCGTGATCGGCCCATGTCTTGGGCGGGTCGAACTCTGTTATTTCCTGCGTGCTCGCGCGCTCGCCTCCGCCGATGCGTCGCGTAGTTATGCAGCGCGAGCCGACGCCGTGTGGACCGTCGCCCTCCATACTGCCGCTGACTACGCCCTCCTGCCACTCGACGAACCGAGAAGGGTCGATGACGTATCCGAAGACCTCCTCCGGCGGACGAGCGACCTCGATGCGGGTGACGATCGGTGCCAAACTCTACTCCCTTACCCGATTATCCACGGTCTCTAAAGCCGTTATGTTCGCGCGTGATCCGACGCGCGTGGATTCAGCGGGCCTTGAGCGCTCCTTTGGGGAGCTTGACACGGCGGGTGAGGATTTCCAGTCCGAGGATAAAAGTGCGGATCAAGCCGACTTGCCCGAGCAGGGCGATGGAGTCGGAGTGTCCGCGATCTTCGATTGTTCTACCGTCCTCATCGAGACGGCTGATCGTGATGCCTCGGAGTGCGACGGCGCGGCCGTGATAGGTGCCGTTTAGCACCCACCGGGAGGCGACGCGGTTGCCCTGGGTGACTTGCTCCTCGACGCCCATGCTGTAGTCCGAAAACAGGGCCTTGTAAAAGGCAAGCGACTCGCGCCCCCCGTCGTAACCGTGGAAGGTCATGTCGTTGACGTGATCCACGAAGTCCGGACTGTAGAACTCCTCCATCCGCGAGAGGTCGCCGGAGCAGACGATCTCGATAGCTTGGCGGGCTTGTGCTGCGTAGTCGGGCTCAGTTGCGTTGGTCATGCGACCGAGGATACACGACAAAAATGTAGTAGTGTTTTGTTCGTGGCAGGAAGGCCGAAAAAGACGAGTGGCGGGCTGGCGCCACTTGAGTCTGAGGTGATGGACGTCGTTTGGCAGGCTGGCTCGCCTGTCTCGGTGCGACTCGTTCTCGATGCACTCAACGCGCGACGAGGCGAGCCGTTGGCCTATACGACCGTGATGACCGTGATGAACCGGCTCGTCACAAAGAACGTGCTTGCTCGCCACGGCGAGCGACGACGCTACCTCTACGAAGCAACCGCCGCCGATGCGGCCGGGCTTGCTGTCCGTGACGTGCTCCGAGCACACGGGGATGCTGCGGTCGCGCATTTTCTAGACGAGGCGCGCGAGGACCCGGCGGTACTGCGACGCTTGCGGGCGCTACTCGCAGGGGACCGATGAGACTGGATCGAGCGAATCGCGGCTTTCTCGTGTTCGCCGGCGTCGCGTTGCTGTGTGGCGCAACCATCCTCTGCGGAGCACTCGGCGGTGTCCTCGTACCGATGAGCTTGGCGCGCATGTCCCATGGTGGGCTCACTGCTCTAGGGAGCGATCGGGGGTGTCTCCTGGCACCGCTCGTACTTTTTGCTTTGACCGCAGTGGGCCTGGGACTCGGCGCTCGGGCGTTCATGCGGCAGGCGGTTGCTTCACGGGTGCTGTCACGTCGCGTGCGTGCCCTGGCGAGCAGAGCGCCCGAAGCACTTGTGCAGGCTACGCGACAAACTGGCCTCGCCGGCCGTGTGGTTCTCGTGGAAACAGCGGACCCCTTCTCGTTTGTCTACGGCGTGATAACCCCACGCGTGGTGGTCAGCAGAGGGCTGCTCGATCGCGCGACCGGCGAGGAGCTGCGCGCGGTCCTCGAGCACGAGCGCTACCACGTCTGCAATATCGATCCGTTGAAGACCGCAATCGTGAGGGTGCTCTCCGAGGCGCTGTTCTTCTTGCCAGCCTTGGACTCTCTGCACGCTCGCTATGTGGCCAGCCGTGAGCTTGCGGCCGATCGCCGTGCAGTCGCGGCCTGGGGACGCCGCTCCTTGGCCGGGGCGCTGCTCAAGGTCGTGCGTGGTCCTGGCTGGAGCGAGCAAGCAGGCGCCGTCGCAATCTCTAGCCCAGACCTGCTCGACGTGCGCCTCCTGCAGCTTGAAACCGGGTCCGAGCCAAAGCCCGGAGCGCTCGACACCGAGAGCATCGTGCTCTCGGTTGGGGGGGTGGCTCTGTTCGCCTTCGTCTTCCTCCTGTCGGTGTCGTGCCTGGGTGGAGCAGCGGCTGTCTACCACGCCACGGGGACCGGACTGATGGCTGCGACCTGGGTCGACGCGCTGACCTGCACCGCACCGGTTGCCGGCGCGGGGCTCTTGCTGTACTCGCTGATCGCGCTGCGCGCGAGCCGACCGCTTCGGCCATAGGCGGGATCCCGTGGACCTGCCAATGGCTCCCAGTTGCTCGCTTGACGAGAACGGGCTGCACTCGCAGCTGGCGCGCTACCGGCAGGCAGGCCGGAACGCTCGCCTGATCGAACGGACACACCGCAGCCTCGTCGCAGTCCTCGATGAGAATGTGAACGTAGAGCTGGTCGCGGAAAGCCGTTGCGATCGAGCGGGAGTGCTG
>JASLDD010000260.1 GCA_030151725.1 Solirubrobacteraceae bacterium | reverse complement strand
CGACAGCACAGCAAGCCGAGGCTGCCAGAGCGGCGCTGCCGGCTTGCTCATAACGGCCGGCTAGCCGGCCCCTACCCGCCTGTCCGCACGGCGGGCAGGCCAGAAAGGAGGGCACTATGCCCTTTCCCAATGAAGAAATCCGCGAACCGCGGGTGGATCCGCTCGCGCCGGTGGACGAACTGCTGCACTGGCTGACCGGCGCGCTCCTACATGTCGCTCTTGGGGTTGCGCTCGGTGTAGTCCTCGCCCGCGCCATGCGGCGCCACCACCTGCACTGGACTTGGGCCTTTGTCGGCCTGGGTCTGGTGAGCATGATATGGCGGAGCCTGGGAGACCTCGCTTCCGTGATGTTCTGCGCTGCTCTGGGTGCGACCCTGCGTAGCCGGCGCTGGCACCGTGAGGATCTGGAGGCAGGTGCCGATCTCGGTGAAGTCGCAAAGCTCCGTCGCAGTCCTGTCAGCTTCCTGCCCACGCTTCATCGGGCCACGATGCTCAGGCTTCGTGGTCTCATCGGGGCCTCGTCCACGGCGCGAGAGGGTGAGCTGCTGCTCGGTTGTGACGAGCGCGGACGACCGGTATCGATTCCGTTCGGAGGTTCCCGAGGCGGCAGGCATGCGCTGGTGATCGGGGCGACCGGCTCGGGCAAGACGGTCACGCAGACGCTGATGGCTGTGAGTGCGATCGAGCGCGGAATGGGTGCGATCGTGATCGACCCCAAGGGCGACTCCGCAATGCGCGATCGCCTGCAACGAGCTGCCGTACAAGCAGGGCGCGCCTTTCACGAGTGGACGCCCGCTGGAAGCTGCGTCTATAACCCCTTCGCCTGCGGTGGCGAGACCGAGATCGCCGACAAGGCCTTGGCGGGGGAGCGGTTCACAGAGCCCCACTACCTGCGTCAGGCTCAGCGCTATCTGGGGCACGCCGTGCGGGCTTTGCGGTCAAGCTCAGTTGAGGTGAGCCTGCGCGGGATCGTCGAGCTCCTGGATCCTGAGTGCCTCGAGCAGCTCGCTCGGGGACTTTGCGAGGAGGACGCCCAGCGGACGTTCACGTATCTCGACTCGCTGAACACCCGCCAGCGCAGCGATCTCGCTGGCGTGCGCGACCGGTTGGCGATTCTGGTCGAGTCAGACGTAGGGCGGTGGCTGGATCCGCTGAATCACGGCGGCACGCGGCTCGCGCTTCCCTCAACGGTGCGAGAGCGCTCGACGGTTTACTTCAACCTGGAGGCAGACAGGCGACCGTTGCTTGCGCAGATGCTCGGTTCGGGGATCGTTCAGGACCTACTGACCACAGTCGCGGGGCTGCAGGGCAACCCCATCGGGACGACCGTCGTGATCGACGAGTTCTCGGCAGTCGCCGCCGAGCAGGTTGTAAGGCTCTTTGGACGCGCACGCTCAGCCGGGTTCAGCCTGTTGCTGGGCACACAGGAGCTCTCCGACTTGCGACCCCCCGGTCGTGAGCGGCTGCTCGAGCAGGTGATGGGCAACGTCTCGGCCCTGATCGCGCACCGGCAAGTGGTCCCTGCGTCGGCTGCCCTGATCGCAGAGGTAGCGGGCACCGAGGGTGTGTGGAAGGTCTCGCGGCGTAGCGACGGGCAGACAACACGCACCAGGACTCGCGCGGCGGTGCTCGACCCGAGCCTGGTTGCCGGTCTCGCACAGGGAAGCGCCGCCGTGATCGTTCCCGGCTCAGTCCACGGTGCGCGGATCACGCGCGTCTTCTCCTCCTAAGGCCTATCGCCCGAGCCCTCAAACGCGCGGGGGCTCGGGCGCTCCTCGTTACAGGCGCGCTCAAACCCAATAGACGATCAGATGCCACCACAGTCAGGAGAACAAGATGAAGCTCAAGCCTCAACCCAGATCGCCACAGCAGCTCGCAATCGTGGAGTGGACAGCCAGGCTCGGCGCCGTCACCGCGGAGGCGCTCGCCGCACGCGAGAGCTGCTCGGTCAGGTCGGCTCGCCAACGCCTGCTCGCAGCCGAACGGGCGGGCCTGCTCACCCGAGAGCGACCATTGGCTGCCCAGCCGGCGGTCTTCACCGCTTCCCGCGCGGGGTTGCGAGCCGCCGGCATCGCAGGAATCGAGCCTGCGCGGGTGAGTGCCGCCAACGCCATGCACTCGATCGAGTGTGCGGCGGCCGCCGTGACGCTCGAGCGCCTCTACCCCGAATATCGGGCAATGGGCGAGCGCGCTCTCCGGCGCGAAGAGGCACTCCAGGCAAAGCCGCTGGCGAGCGCCTCCCTGGGTACTGCAGCAGATGGCGGCCGGCTATTGCACCGTCCCGACATCGTGCTCTGGCCCGAGACATCGGCACGCTCGCTGCCTGTGGCTGTCGAGGTCGAGCTTACCGTCAAGGCCCCCCGCCGGCTCGCAGCGATCTGCCGCGCGTGGGCACGCTGTCGTTGCGTGACAGGGGTCCTGTATGTGGTCTCACCAGAGGTGCGCGGTCCGCTGGAGCGGGCGATCGCCACTGCCGGCGCTGAAGGGGCGATCGCGGCCATCGGCCTTGAGGCGATGAATGGTGCTTGAACTGACAAGACGCCGCGCGAGAGAACCATCCCCGTAGATGCGTAGCTTTGCTCTCCGGGGGGGTCAACCAACAGCAAAATGGAGAACATCGAATGTCACATTTTTCCATCAACCGCGTTGTCCTTGTCGGACGACTGACCCGGGACCCCGAGTTGCGTGCCCTTCCCTCTGGGACCAGCGTCTGCGGCATGCGCATCGCCTGCAACTCATCCAGGAGGGATGGGGACGGTGAGTACCACGAGCGGCCCAATTACTTCGATGTCAGCATCTACGGCGCGCCGGCCGAGAGCGTGAGCGAGTACATGCGTCGCGGCAAGAGGGTTGCCGTCGATGGGCGGCTGGAGTGGCGCGAGTGGGAAACCGCCGAGCACCAGAAGCGCCAGGCGGTCAGCGTCGTGGCCGACACTGTTCAGTTCCTCGATGGCCCCGACGATCGCCGCGAGGATGGAGAGGCCGCGAGTGGCGCAGGCGCGCAGGAGCGTGAGCTCGTTGGTGTGGGCGCAGGCGTCGAGGAGGATGACCTGGGCTTCTAGCTTGGCTCTTGTCCCGGTGGGAGTGCGCTATTCGGCGTCACTCCCACCACTGGGCCCCGAGGGGCCTTTTCGCGTTAAGGGGCAGACAACACACGCACGGGAGTCTGCCTGCACGGCGATGCACGGTCTGCATAAACTGGCCCGCCCCCAAGTGGACATCCAGCAAGGAGCCTTCTCCAAATGCCAGTCAACACCCAAGCGATCGGCAAGACATATGAGCCCGTGCTCTATGCGGTGGGTCGCGAGAAGATCAAGGAGTACGCGCGAGCAGTTGGTGAGACCAACCCCGTGTACCTCGACGTGGAGGCTGCGCGCGCGGCCGGCTATGGAGATGTGGTGGCGCCGCCGATGTTCGCGGTCGTCTACAGCGCGCCGGCTGTCGGGCCGCCGATCTTCGATCCCGAGATCGAGCTCAACTTCGCGATGATGGTCCACGGTGGCCAGGAGTTTCAGTGGGGCCCCCCGGTTGTGGCCGGCGATGAGATCACCACGACGGCTTCTGTCAAGGACATATCCGAACAGGACGGCCGCGGCTACTACGTCTTTGAGTCCATCTCCGTCAATCAGCGCGGAGAGCAGGTATGTCGTGGAACGTGGACCAACATCGTCCGAGGAGTGTGAGTCGCAGATGCCAGATTTCCAGGTGGGCGAGCAGATCCCCGAGGTCAAGATCACGCCCGATAAGTTCCTCACGGTTCGCTACGCGGGCGCCTCGGGCGACTTCAACCCGATTCACATCGACGAGGAGTTCGCCAAAGCGGTCGGGCTGCCCGGGAGGATCCTCCACGGCCTGTGGACGATGGCGCAGGTCGCTCGCGCGCAGACCGAGGCTGCCGGAGGCCCCGAGCATCTCAAGCGCCTCTCTGTCCAGTTTCGCGGCATGGGCGTGCCCGAGCAGGAGGTGACCGTCAGCAGCTCAGTGCGCGAGATATCCGAGGGGCACGTACGCATCGACACGGTCGCTGAGCAGGCGGGCAAGCAGATCATCCGCAACGCAGAGGCCGAGCTCGAGCTGTAGGGCCGAGGGCCTGTGGGCGCCAGCCCGGCGCCTACAATCACCTCCATGCTCACCTCTCGCCAGGAGCGGATCCTGTGCAAGGTAGTCGATGACTACCTGCGCACCGCGCAGCCTGTCGCGTCGCGCTCGATTGCCGCCGACCCGGATCTCGACTGCGGTCCATCGACAGTTCGCAACGAACTCGCGCTCCTGGAGGAGCAGGGTCTGCTGGCGCACCCGCACGTCTCCGCTGGGCGGGTGCCGACCGATGCGGGGCACCGCTATGTGGTCAATCGCATGCTCAGCTCCCAGCAGGCGCTGCCCGCTGCGCCGCGACTCGAGCTGACGCTCATCCGCCGTGAGCTCGACCACGCAATGCGGGCAACAAGCGAGACGCTCTCGCAGATGACGAACCTCCTCGCCGTCGTCTCGGCGCCGTCGATGACCACAGCCACGATCCGACACATCGAGGTGCTCGCCCTGCAGCCACAGGTGGTGCTCGTGGTGATCATCACCTCGACCGGCAACGTCTCCAAGATGCTCGCCGCGTTCGATGGGCCGGTCGATCCTGGCATCGTCTCCTGGGCCGGCGAGTATTTCAACGAGCGTCTCGTCGGGCTCGGGTTGGGCGCTCGCATGCTGCAGCAGCGCCTCCACGATCCAAGCCTCTCTACTCGCGAGCTCGCGTTTCTGGAGCGCTTTGCCCCGGCGTTTGGCGAGCTCGCCTCCGAGGATGAGGACGCGCTCTATGTGGAGGGGGCAGCACGCCTGTTCGAGTCGGGGCAGTTCGCCAATGCGACCGAGGTCAACGAGCTCATCGACCTGCTCGAGCGGCGCGTGGCGCTGCTGCGGGTGCTTCGCACAGCGCTGGGAGAGCCCGGGATCTACGTGCGGATCGGACGTGAGAACGAGCTGCCCGCGATGCGTTCGCTGGCGCTCGTCGCGACCGGCTATGGGATGGGGCGGCGTAAGCTCGGCACGGTCTCGCTGATTGGGCCCGTGCGTATGGACTACGCAGGCGCAATTGCGACGGTGCGCGAGGCGGCTCACGAACTCTCGCGCTTTGTCGAGGACACCTACGCCGAGAACTGACCAACGGAATGCCCCGCGACCCATATGAGGTGCTCGGCGTCGACCGGGATGCCTCCGAGCAGCAGATCAAGAAGGCTTTTCGTCAGCTGGCTCGCGAGTTGCATCCGGACGTCAACGCACACGACCCTGACGCTGAAAAGAAGTTCAAGGAGGCTGCCGAGGCGTACGAGATCGTCTCCGATCCCGAGCGTCGGGCCACCTATGACCGCTACGGCCACGACGGGCTGCGCTCCGGGGGCTATGCGCCCAACTTCGAGGGCTTCGGCTCGATTAGCGACCTTTTCAACGCGTTCTTCGGCGGCGCTGGCGCTGGGGCTGGGGGGCGGGCGGGCGCAGCCCAGGGCGGGGACATCGGCGTAGGGGTCGAAATCGACCTCCTCGAAGCTGCGCACGGCGCCAAAGTGAAGGTCGCCTACGACTCTGTCATGCGCTGCCAGCGCTGCCACGGCAACGGCGCCGAGCCGGGGACGCCGATCGAAACCTGCGAGCGCTGCGGCGGTGCAGGGCAGCTGCAGGCGGTTCAGCGCACACCCTTCGGGCAGATGATGCGCACGATGGTCTGCGACGCATGTCATGGCGAGGGCAAGCTCCCCAAGCAGCCCTGCGGCGAGTGTCGCGGCCGCGGGCGGCTCGCGGCGCGGCAGGAGCTCGAGGTGGACATTCCCGCTGGTATATCCGAGGGCCAGCGAATCAGGCTGAGTGGGCGCGGCCACGAGGGTGAAGCGGGGGCGCCGGCGGGCGATCTGTATGTGGTTGTGAGCGTGCGCGAAGACGAGCGCTTCGTGCGCGAAGGCGACGACCTCATCACCGCCCTCGATGTCGCGGCTCCGCTGGCCGCTCTGGGGGCGACGTTGGAGGTGCCCACCCTCGAGGGCTCGACGTCGATCGAGTTGCCCTCCGGCACGCAGCCCGGCGAGGTGCTCACCGTGCGCGGGGCGGGCATGCCGGGATTGAGGCGTGGCCGCCACGGCGACCTGCGGGTCGTCGTCAACGTCGTGATTCCTCGTCGGCTCACAGCAGAGCAGCGCGAGCTGCTCGATCGGCTCAACGACAGCCTCACAGAGGAGAATCTGCGTTCGCAGGAATCGATGTTCGCCAAGCTGCGTCGCGCGCTCGGCAGCCAAGCAGCGTGATCCGCCTGGCAATCCGCGTTTCCAGAGACCAGGCCGAGCTGGTCCTGGCGGAGCTGCTCGAGCTCACGCCGGCGGGTGTGGAGGAGACGCAGGGAGAGGATGAGACGATCGAGTACGCCATCTACGGCGCTCCGGGAGAGCTTCCAGGTCTTCCCGTCCTTCACGCCGTCGTGGGTGATGCCCTCGTGGAGATCTCGACGACAGACGTGCCCGACGACTGGCATGAGCGCTGGAAGGGCTTTCACCATCCGATCCTGATCCCGGCCCCCGACCTCAGTGCCAGCGATGTCCACGAGACGGTGCCCGCGCTGCACGTGCGGCCTCCGTGGGAGGCGCCGAGCGCATATGGCGATGGGGAGGTGCGCGAGATCGTGATCGATCCCGGTCAGGCCTTCGGCACTGGCGCTCACGCGACCACGCGTCTGTGCCTCGAGCTGCTGCTGGAGCTGGTCGCCCTCGAGCGCCCGTCAGGAGGACTCCTCGACGTTGGCACTGGCTCGGGCGTTCTCGCGATCGCCGCCGCCGGACTGGGGTTCGCACCGGTCCTTGGTCTCGACAACGAGGTCGAGAGCGTGAACGCCGCGGCTAAGAACGCTGGGGTCAACTCCGTGCAGCTCGAGGTCGAGCGCTTCGACCTGCGCACCCAGGCGCTTCCGTGGCCGAGGACACCCTCACAGGCAGGTCAGGTC
>JASLDD010000258.1 GCA_030151725.1 Solirubrobacteraceae bacterium | reverse complement strand
GCGGCGAGTCCCATCGGCCCCCCGCCGGGACGGCCAATACGCTGGGTGGAGATGGCTCCGAACACGCGGCTGGCGGTGATCGACCTCGGCTCGAACTCGTTTCGCCTCGTCGTGTTCGAGGCCGGCGACGGCTGGTGGCGGCGCACCGACGAGATCTACGAGCCGGTGCGCATCGGGCAGGGGCTGATGGCGAGCGGGCGCCTCGGCGAGCGCCCGATCGAGCGTGCGCTCGCGACGCTCGACGTGTTCGCGCACTTCTGCCACGCGAGCGGGCTCGGGCCCGGCGAAGTCGACGCGGTCGCCACGAGCGCGATCCGCGACGCGGAGAACGCCGAGGAGTTCCTCGAGCGTGCGCGCGCATGCTTCGGCAAGCCGATCCGTGTGCTCAGCCGCGAGGCGGAGGCCCGCTACGGCTATCTGGCGGCGGTCAACTCGAGCACCCTGGCGGACGGCTGCGTGCTCGATCTGGGCGGCGGCTCGATGCAGCTTGTGGGCGTGCGTGAGCGCCTGGCGCAGGAGCTGGGCTCGTGGCGCGTGGGGACTGTGTTGATGAGCGAGCGCTTCCTGCCGCCCAACGGGCCCGCCAAGCGCAAGCAGCTCGAGGATCTGCGCGAGCACGTCGCAGGCGAGCTCTCCGAGGCCAAGTGGCTCAGATCGGCGGGCGATGGGGGCCGCTTGGTGGGCATCGGGGGCACAGTGCGCAACCTGGCGGCGGCGGCGCAGCGCGCGGCGGGGCTGCCGTCGAACGGGGTGCAGGGCATGCGCATCGAGGCGGCGGCGCTGGATGAGCTGGTCGAGCGTCTGGCGGCGCTCCCGGCTGCCGAGCGGGCGAGCGTCCCGGGCATCAAGCCGGCGCGGGCCGACCTGATCCTGGCGGGGGCGGTTGTCGTGCAGGGCGTGCTGCAGGCGGGCGGCTTCGACGGCCTTGAGACGACCGAGGCGGGGCTGCGCGAGGGCGTGTTCTTCGAGCGCCTGCTGGCGGCGCACGACCCGCCGCTGTTCGAGAACGTGCGGCGCTCGAGCGTGCTCAACATGGCCGCCCAGTACAGGGTCGACATCGGGCACACGACGCATGTGGCGATGCTCGCGCTGGGCATGTTCGACGAGCTGGCCGAGCTGGGGCTGCACGAGGGCGACCCGCGTGAGCGCGAGCTGCTGTGGGCGGCGTGCATGCTGCACGACATCGGCATGTCGATCGACTACGACGATCACCACAAGCACTCGCGCTATCTGATCCTCAACGGGGGCCTCGCGGGCTTCACGCCTGTGGAGACGGCGATCATCGCCCAGTCGGCGCGCTATCACCGCAAGGGCATGCCGGCGCCGGGGCCAATGGCGGCGCTGTTCGACGAGGGCGACGGCGCGCGTCTGGATCGCTGCGCTGCGCTGTTGCGCTTGGCCGAGGATCTAGAGCGCTCCCGCGATCAGCTCGTCAAAGACACGAGCCTCGAGCTAGCCGGCTCGACGGTCGAGCTGAAGCTGATCGCCGAGGGTGAGTCGGCGGTCCCACGCTGGGCGGCGGGGCGCGAGCGCGAGCTGTTCGCGCGCGCCTTCCACCGCGAGCTGTCGGTCGCCGCCTAGCTCACTCAAGAGGCGGCGAGCGCGCGTTCGCGCCCGGCGCAGTCGAACAGGGTGCGCCCGAACGGGTAGGGGACAGGGCTGTGCCAGACGGAGGGGTCGATCTGCTTGCAGGCGCGCAGCACGGCCTTGGTCGCGAGGTTGCCCCCGCGCGTGGAGTACTCGCCGCCGAGCAGCACCCAGCGGGCCTGCCCGTCGCGCACGTAGCGGGCGAGGCCGGGACCGTCGAGGACGGGGTCGGTGCCGCTGTAGCCGCCGAGGGCGCCAGCCGTCACGCCCAGCAGCATGATTGGCGCGGCGGTGTCGGAGGCGACGGTCAAGAGCGCCCAGCGCGAGCCCGGATGGTGGGTGCTCACGTACTGCGCAAGCGCGCGGTCGATCTCGAGGTCGACTTCGCTGACGCCGAACCCGCTCGGCGTTCCTGCGGCCTGCGTGGGCCCTGCCGCCGGGAACGTGCCCTCGACAGGCGCAAGCCACGTCGAGGACGAGTAGCCGGTGGGCACGACCAGCAGCAGGGCGAAGATCAGCACGAGCGCGGGCAGCGCGAGGCGGCGCAGGGCGAACAGCCCGCAGAGCCCCACGATGACACCGCCGATGAGCAGCGGCCTGAACCACAGCATGTAGTGCTCGCGGTGCATCAACACGAGCTGTGCCGTCACGGTCGCGGCGACCGCAAGCGGCGCCAGCGCAAGCGCCCACAATCGCCGTGGGCCGCGCGCGAGGCGCAGCAAAGCCACGGCACCGGCTCCCGCCATCGCGCCGGTGCCCGGGGCGAGCGCCGAGACGTAGTAGGGGTGAACGATGCCCTTGGAGGTGCTGAGGACGAGCGCCTCGACGAGGAACCAGCCGCCGAGGACGATGGCGGTGGCAAGGCGTGGGTCGCGGCGACCGGACGGGGTGGCGGCCTCGCTCGGCGCTTCAGTGCTTCCGCCGGCTGCAGGCTCACCGTCGCTGCGGCGGCGCTCGCTTACTGCAAGCAGTGCCACGGCGAGCACACCGAAGAGGGCGAACGGCAGCAGCCAGGCGGACTGGTCGCCGAGGCCGATGCCGAACAGCCGCAGCGGGCCGGGCGCACCACCGAAGGGGATCGGGTACTTGTCGCGATGCGAGGAGGAGGAGGAGCTGGATTTGACCGGCGTTGTGGCGGGAGCAGCGGCCTTGGGCTTGGGTGTCGGTTTGGGTTTGGCGGGTGGCACAGGTGCCTTCTTGGAAGGCGTGCTGTGGTGGAGGGGCACGCGCGCGCCTTCGCGCACGACGGTCGTGTTGGGCCCCCCGGCCTGGCCTTCGACGCGCCCAAAACCGTTGTATTCGAACGTGAGCCCAAACTCCGAGTTGTTTGTGGAGCTGCCCACGTAGGGCCGCTTGGAGGCGGGGGTGAGATCGACGAAGCTCAGCCACGCCACGGACACGGCCACCATCACGAGCCCGGCGACGGCGAGCTTCATGACCCGGCGCGGCAGCGCTCCGGGGGCGCAGATGATGTAACCGAGCGCGATCGAGGGAACGACCAGATAGGCGGCAAGCGTCTTGGTGTTGAAGGCCAGCCCCACCAGCACGCCGGACCAGATAAGCGTGCGCCAGCGCCCTGTTTCGATCGCCCGCAAGCCCGCGCCACAGGCGAGGACGAGCAGCAGGATCAGAACGGCATCGACGCCGTTCTCGCGCGAGACGGCCACGAAGGAGGGGAACACGGCCATCGCGAGCGCGCCCGCGAAGCCGGCGAGGGGTCCGAGGCGGCGCGCGAGGATCACGTAGAGGACGGCCACGGCGAGCACGCCGGCGATGGCCTCGGGCAGCAGCAGGCTTAGGGGGGTGAAGCCGAACAGCTTGGCGCTTGTCGCCTGCACCCACAGCGCCAGCGGCGGCTTGTCCACGGACACAAGGCCGCCGGGGTCGAAGGACACGAACACGAAGTTGTGCAGCGAGCGCAGCATTGACTGGTCGCCGGCCGAGTAGAAGATGTTGGCCCAGCCGTTTTGGCTGAGGCGGACGGTGTTGAGGACGGCCGAGAGCGCGACGGCGACCACGAAGCCGATGTGGCGCAACAGGCCCGCTTCGGGCAGCTTGACCCGCTGTTGCAGCGCGCGTGTGTGTTGGTTGGGCGCCTCCGCGGACACAGGCGGGGCGGCGGTGCTCTGCGGCACGGAGCTCATCTTGGTGGGCTGCTCTCCGGGGACGGTTGTCAGGGGAGCGTCGTCAGGAGACGTTCGAGGTCGTCCTCGTCGTTCCAAGCCCCGACCGACGCTCGCAGCCAGGGTCGCTCGGGAATGTTACGCAGGATGACAGCCGCCTCGGCGAGCTTCGCGCGCTCGCCTTCGGGGTCCGGGCTGGCGAACGACACGAGCGTGCTGGGCCCGCGCGGTGCGGGCTCGCGCCCGCGCTCGGCGAGCATCTCGGCCAGGCGCGTGGCGAGGGTGCGCGAGCGCTCGTGCACGGCCGACCAGCCGGCGCCGCCGAGCACGTTGACGGCGGCGAGCGCCGTGGCGACGGTCTCGGCGTTGAGCGCCAGCGTGTCGAAGCGGCGCGCATCCTCGTGCAGCTCGGCGTCGATCCCGGCGGAGGGCTCTGCGAGGTTGCCGTAGCCGCGGCGCGCGACGCTCAGGCGCTCGCGCAACTTGGGTGCGACGTACAGCATGCCGGTGCCGTCGGGTCCGCAGAGCCACTTCTGACCGGCGCCGGCGTAGGCGTCGCAGCCGAGCGCGCGCACGTCGGTGGGGACGGCGCCGACGCCCTGAGCGCCGTCGAGCAGGACGGGCACATCGAGCTCTCCGAGCTCGGCCGGCGCGAAGGAGCCGCTCATCCAGCCGACGTGCGAGCAGGCGACGAGGACGGTCTTGGGGCCCACGGCTTCGGCCAGCTCGCTAAGGGGCGCTTCGCGGATGTTCACGCCGTGCAGCTCGCGTGCTGCGCCGAGCGCTCCGAGCAGCCCCGGGTGCTCCTCGTCGCTGGTGAGGATCTCATCGCCGCGAGTCAGCTCGAGGCCGCCGATGACCTGGGCGATGCCCTCTGTGGTGCACGTCGTGAGCGCCAGGTCGACCGTGTCGCAGCCCAGGATCCCGGCGTAGGCGGCGCGCAGGGCGTCGGTGAGCTCGGTGCGGCGTTCGAAGTGGGACATCGCGCGGCCGTCGTGCAGCTCGCGCTGGAGCTCGGCGGCGGCGGCTTGGGCGGCGGCGGTGGGCAGCGGTCCGTCGGTGCCGGCGTTGAGGTATGCCAGGCGCTCCAGCACGGGAAACTCGGCTCGAAGCGCGGGTAGGCTCACAAACCGCGAGAATACCCCCATGTCCAGTGCAACTGAGCCGCAGCCGCTGTGGGAGCCCTCGCAGGAGATGCGCCAGAGCACGGAGCTGAGGCGGTTCATGGAGTGGGCGGGGGCCCGTCACGGCCGCGAGTTCGCCGACTACGGCGAGCTGTGGCAGTGGTCGGTAGATGAGCTGGAGGACTTCTGGGCGGACATCTGGGAGTTCTGCGGGGTGCGCGCGTCAAAGCCCTACGAGCGCGTGCTCGGCTCGCACGAGATGCCCGGCACGAGCTGGTTCGAGGGCGCCGAGCTCAACTTTGCCGAGAACGTGCTGCTGGCCGAGCGCAACCCCGGCGCGGTGGCGGTGGTGCACACCTCAGAGCTGCGTCCCCTGCGCGAGGTCACCTGGGGTGAGCTGAGCGCCTGTGTGGCGGAGGCGGCGGGCGGCCTGCGGAGCCTGGGCGTTGAGCCGGGGGATCGGGTGGTGGCCTACATGCCCAACATCCTCGAGACGCTGATCGCCTTCCTGGCTGTGTCCTCGCTCGGCGCCGTGTGGTCGAGCGCGGCGCCGGAGTTCGGAGCGCGCAGCGTGATCGATCGCTTCGCCCAGATCGAGCCCAAGGTCTTCTTGACGGTCGACGGCTACCGCCACGGCGGCAAGGACTTCGACCGCCGCGAGAACGTCCAGACAATCCTCGCGGAGCTGCCGAGCGTGCGCCAGACGGTTGTGCTGGCCTACCTCGACGCGGCGGTCTCCCCCGATGAGGTTGCCGACGGCGCGATTGGCTGGGAGGAGCTGCTCGAGCGCGGCCGGGGAAGCGAGCTGGCCTTCGAGCAAGTGCCCTTCGCGCACCCGCTGTGGGTGCTCTACTCCTCGGGCACGACGGGGCTGCCGAAGGCGATCGTGCAGGGACACGGCGGGATCCTGCTGGAGCAGCTCAAGAAGCGCCTGCACCTCGACCTGCGCGCGGGGGACCGCATGTTCTGGTTCACGACGACGGGGTGGATGATGTGGAACTTCCTCGTCGGCTGCCTGCTCGCGGACTGCGCGATCGTGCTCTACGACGGCAGCCCCGCCCACCCCGATCTCGACGTCCTGTGGGGTCTCGCCGAGCGCGCTCGGATCACGTGCATGGGGGTCAGCGCGGGCCTGCTCGCGAGCTGCGAGAAG
>JASLDD010000230.1 GCA_030151725.1 Solirubrobacteraceae bacterium | reverse complement strand
CAGCGTACCGGTGCCCCACCGGAGATCGGTCGGCCGGAAGGTAGCCGAGGCGTGGGGGACAATCGGTGGATGCCCTTTGCTCTTGCCGACTATGACCTCGCCTGCGCCCGCGTTATTTCGGACGTGACGAAGGACATCGCGAGGGCGAGTGACCCTGTGCTCAGCCAGATCAAAGTCGTGCCGATGACGAGCACCGTGTCCAGCGTCGTGGAGACGCGAGGCGAGACGGCCCTTGACCTTCCGGCGGAGCCCGTCGGATTCGAGCTGGGCGTGAAAGCGGAGGACGTACGCGACGGGAACTTCGAGGCACTACAAGTGAAACTCGTCGAGGCCTCCGATGGATACGCCGAGCAGCTCGCGAAGATGCTGTACGGGAACCTCGACAAGATCACCACTGCCAGCGGGAACACCTTTGACGCGGGAGGGCGTCCTCCCACCTTCGAGATGGTGTACGAGATGCTCGACAAGATCGAATGGACGCTGGACGAGAACGATGAGCTGTCAACACCGTCTCTAGTTATGCACCCCGACTTGGCGTCGAAGCTCCCACAGCCGACGCCCGAGCAGGAGAAGATGATCGAGGAGCTGAAAGCCCGCAAGCTGAAGGAGTTGCTTGCTAAGCGACGCCGTCGCCGCCTATCTTGAGTCCGTCTCGGAGCGGGCTTTTGACGAGCCGTTGATGGCTCTGCTGCGGGTGCGCGGTTTTACGTCCGTGCGTCTAGTCCACGGCGCGCGCGAGTTCGGAAAGGACGTGATCGCCCGGCGCGATGGCGAGCAGTGGGGCTTCCAGTCGAAGGCGGGCGACATTGGGCAGTCCGAATGGCGAGCGCTCACCGGCCAGCTTGACGAGTTGCGCGTCGTCAACCTCGGGCACGGAGCGTTCAACACGGACTTACCACGTCGCCCGGTGTTGGTCACGACGGGCCGGCTCGTCGGCAACGCGCCGGAGCTTTACGGCGACTACAACAAGCGCGCCGACGAGAGAGGCGAGCCCAAGTTGGAGTTGTGGGATCGCGACATCCTGCTCGGCCAGCTTGCGGGCGATCCCGAGTCGGCGCTGAGCGGGTCCATGGACGGCCAGCTCATGTCGATTCTGGGCGCTGCCGAGGCCCGGTCGGTGACGATGCCAGAGCTGGAGGTGTTCTCTCGGCGGTGGATGGCTTGGGAACCGGACCGGCTGGCAGGGCTCGGGGTGATCGAGGCGGCGTTGGTCAGCGAGAGGCTGCGAGGTGTTGATCGACTCGACCTGGCTTGTCATCTCGCTTTGTGCCTTGTGCGCGCGGTGTGGGCCTCGGGGGCGACAAGCCTGCCGGACGACACGTCGGCACCGGCGGCGAGGTCGCTGTTCGAGGCATATGCCCGCGCGCTATGGGAGAAGTGCGGCGACGAGCTGCTCGAGCATCCGCTGCTCAATCACGTCGAGTTCGGCGGATGGGTCACGTACCCCGTCCGCTGCGTAAGGCTCGCCGAGATCCTTGGTCTGCTGGCGCTGCTGGTGAAGGAGTCGGACCCAGAGCTATCACAGGAAATCTCACTGTGGCTGGTGACGCTCTGCGAGAAACAGCCCGGAGTTGCGCATCCCATCAGCGATCAATACGCCGTCAGTGTCATTCCTGCCGTCCTCGCGCTCGCAACCGTCGACCAGGACGCGGCGAAGACTCATCTGAAGAGATGCACCGTGTGGTTGTGTGATCGGTATGAGCGCGACGAGCTCGGCTTGGCGCGCGAAGATGCGAGTCCCGACGAAGAGGTCGAATATCTGATTGGAGGCCCGTTTGAGAGCGTGCAGGTCGAACGGCGCCTGGACTCGCTCGTGGCTCCGGTGCTCCTTGACCTCACTGCCGCACTTGGTTTCTCGGATTTGTACGGCGATATCCACAACGACCTCCAGGCTGTGCGCATCCACCCGCAAGTGCTCCGCCTGGCCGACGGGCCGGACCAGTATTCCCGGGCCGGCAGTGCGAATCGCATCGACCCTAATGTCGATTTCACCGAATCGCTGGCTGACGAGGTCCTCGCACCGCACCACAACGACAGGGCAGGGGAGAGCCAGGTCGCGAGCGGACATGCGTGGGACCTGCTCGCCACCGGATCGGCGCTCCGCGATCGGTACTACGTGCGCGCGCTGGCGTCGCTGGCGGCTTGACGCCGTCCGTCAGGTAGACCACTCGGACGGGGGTGCGCCGGGCTTCCAGGCGGTCGTGACGCCGCCGCCCTGCTGGCGGAGTTGTTGGCTGTAGTCGACGAGTTGGGCCTGGAAGGCGAGCTCGTGGCGCGGGTCGTCCACCGCCGTATCGATCCAATCACGCCATACCACGAGCGCGCCGAGTGTCTCAAGGTGGGACGAGTCGTTCCACCAGCCGTTCTGAAGGTACGCGAGCTGGCGCGGGTAGCGGCCATGCAGGGCGACGATCGAGCCCCACATCCACTTACGCCATTCCACGTCGCCCATAACGGGTTCGATCCAAGGAGCTTGCCCGTCGGAAGGCTGGTCGTCGTCTTCGACGCGTGCCGGCAGTGGGACGAGGCTCTCGCCGGTTCTGGTGTCGGCCGCTGCGCGGCCTACTCGCCCAGCGGCGATACGAGCGATCGGGACGCCGTCGCGCGCGGCGATGCCTCGCAGCTCGGCCATCACGGAGTCGGAGAGCGTGATCTTCAGTCTTTGGCTCATCGGTCATCTCCCTTTGGATCTGTTGTTGCTTCTGTGGGTGATGACCCTGGGCCATCGAAACCGGCCAACGAGTTGAAGGGTCGGTTTTGGCCCGGCTCGGACCCGTGCATCTAGTCTGTCCGGGCTTGGCGCTGTGCGCCACGGGGCTGGGAGCAGTTGCTGTCGGGGGGCTTCGGCTCGCCGAGGTGTGCGGCAAGCCCGGCATCTGGCTTACGCGGAGGGACGAGGATCTCGTCCCGGACTGCTGGGACGGTCAGTCGCGACCGTGCGGCCCGTGACGCATTCGCCGGTGAGACCCCTGAGGCCATGGGCGTGGAGCGACGTTCGGCGGGGTCGGCGGGCTCCCGTGGAACGGTAGCGTTCCCCGCCTGAACGAGCCGCCGGGCGCTATCCGTTCGTGGGGTGGCGGAGAGCTAGCACTCGGCATTTGGGCTGCGCCGGCCCAGAGCCAAGCGCCCAGTGTTGCCGTGGCCCCCACTAGGAGATAGGCGACTGCGATGCGGAGATTGGTGAGGCGGGTGGCGACTTGGTTCTCGCCATCGACGGCGATCGCTGCATAGTCCTCGGCGAGATGCCGGTTGATATCGCCGCTGTAGTGACTGAGTACGCCAGCGTGGATGATCTGCATTTCGGCTCGCACTACCGCCGTCGCGGCCGCCCCGAGGATCGCCCACCCGACGAGCAGCAGCCCTGCGATCCAAAGGACCCAGAGCAGAAAATGATCCGCGGAGCTGACCGTGGCCCGCAGCGCCCCCGCGGCGCCGCCGAGCGCGATCGCTATCGCGAGCGCGACTTGGGCTCGGCCTCTGACTCGCTCCAGGTCTTCGTTCTGGCGGTCCAGTTGGCGGCGGCCCTCTTCGATCAGCGTATTGACTTGCTTGTCTGACCAGTCAGCTATGTCTCCGGCCTCATTCGGGTCGGCCTGGTGTGCAGGCGCTCCGCTGCCTGCCCGGAACAACGCCCAGACGTGTCGTGCGTAGACGACTTGCTCGGTCCGCCAGCTCACGGTGCCCTCAGCAGCCAGCTAGCGATCGCGCTGGTCGCCTGTCGTGTGATTTCGGCCGGGAGAAAGAGCCATTGGCCTGCCGGGTTCAAGTCGAGAAAGGATGCGGTTCCGCTGGCATCGATGACCCAGTCTTGGCTTGAGTATCCGACGTCCAGGCGCTGAGCTAGTTCGAGTGCGTTGGAAGCGATCGCGGGCCTTGAGGACGGTGTGAAGGATGCGTGGGCGTCTTCGTTTGCCCGCCAGTCCAGCGGCAGGTCGGTTGCGTCGAGCTCGCACACCCACGCTTGCCGGTCGACGGTGACCACGCGGAGGTGAGTGCGCGCGCGTATCCGCTGCTGGACCAGAAAGGGTGCGCCAGCGAGTAGCTCAAGCCGCTCGTCGGACCGGCGCATCTCGGTCGCGTGGACCACACGCCCGGCGCCTGTCTCGTCTCGAAAGTGTCCGGCCGCCATTGGCTTGACGACCAGCCACTCGCCGAGCTCTGGCGGGATCCGATGCGAGCGTGTCACGAGCACCGTCGGCGGGGTTGCGATGCCGAGGTCGCGGCATGCCGCTTGTTGGGCGAGCTTGTTCTCGGCGGCGAAGAGCGCGTCCAGCGGCGTGAGCCACGTCAGGTGCGGGAGCCGCGCGATCGTGACGAGGGTGCTCACCCACGCTGAGCGTATGACCGCCTCGTGGCCTTCTGGGGCAACGCCATCGCGCCATCCCTCTGGGGCTAGGCGACGCAGCCAGCCACGGGCACCGCGCAGGTCGATGATGGTGCCATCCTCGTCCGCTAGGAGGGCCAGGGAGCCGTCGAGGACGATGTCGCTCCCGCTGAGTCGTTGGGCGTCGATAACGACCGGCTGCCCGCCTTGGTCGCGGACTGCAGCAGCGACCGCGGCGGCGTGCGGGTCGTCCTCGCGGCCGACGAGGAGGGTGACGCTAGCGGTAGGAGAACTCAGGCGGCTGGTCGTAGTCGACGGTCTCCGTTGACGCCGTGAGCGCGGTCTCACCGACCCTGCCGGTCGAGGGCGTGGCCTGCGTACTGAGGGAGCCGTAAAGGTCGCTGACCGGGCCTATCAGGGTCGAAGTAAGCGTCTCCGGTGCGCGGTCCCTGTCTACCGTCTCGCCCGTCGACTTCGTCTCCTCGGTTCGTCCCAGCGGCTGTGATCCGCTGACTGGGTTACCGATGCTCGTGTAGAGGTCGAGGATCATCCTGTCCTTGTCGATGGTCTCGATCGCTGCGGTGCGCTCAGTGCGGCCGCGATCGGTCGCGCTCGGTGAGCCGGGGACGCTTAGCTGCTCGTAGAGCGTGCTTGCGGGCATGGTCGGCAGGCTATTCGATCCTTCGGAAGTACGAGATCGCTGCTGGCTGGTGGTGGTCTTCGGTAGACGACTAGGCTGATGGCATGCCTCAGGACACGGTCGAGGAGCACTTCGTCGCGGAGGTGTTGCGGCGAACGCCGCCGCAGCTGTCGGCTGTGATCGCTGAGAAGGTGGCGGCTCGTCTGGCCGCGGCGCCGGCGTTCAACGCACGGGACAGCGGGTGCAGCTCTACGCGTTGTCGGCGCCGGTGATCAGGTGGTCGGCGTTAGCCTTGGCGTCTGTGGGCGATGCGACCAGAGCAGGGCTCGCGTCAAAGCTGACCGTGCTCGACACGGATGCCGCCGCACAGGCCGAGGCGAACCTCGCCGATTATGCGGCGGCGCTCGGCAGCCTCGATCCAGTGGCACCCGTTGATCTGCGTCCGCGCGGAGCTGGTGCTCGTCGAGACTCAACGGCTCCTGGCTATCGTCGCGACTGGCGAGCCGCGGCTGGACGACATCGGGTGGGAGCAGTCGCAGGCAGGTGCCGCGCATGCGGCCGCCGCCTTGGTCGGGGTGTTTGAGATGGGGCTGCTCTCGGACGGTCTTCCGTCGGAGGTGCTCGGTGCGTTGCAAGCGATGGAACACGTGGTGCTCTAGCGGGCGGAGCTGCTTGGCCGGGGTTGCGGGTCCATCCGGCTAGCCTGGATGCGGTGGAGATGCGCCGCATGACTCTTGAGCTCGATGAGCGCACTAGCGAGTTCGAGCTTGAGGATGGCAGGGTGTTTCGTGTGGCGGTGCCAGCCCGAGTCTTCGGCGAAGCGGAGAAAGGCGTGCGTCGGGTATCGGTGGACATCGAGCGCCAGGAGCTGTCGTTGACGTTCCCCGAGGGGGACGTGGTCACGCTGGAGACCGGCCCGCTCGACGGCAGCGCAGCGCGGTCAGGCGGCCGGCCGGTCGTCTACTTGGACCAGTGCCACTGGGTGACGCTGGCGCAGCAGTTGTGGGCGCCCTCGAAGGTCGCTGAGCGCGAGCGCGATGCCGCCGCGCGCTTGATCGACCTAGCGCAGGATCGGCAGGTGATCCTTCCGCTATCAGGCGGGCATCTGACCGAGACCGTTGGCCTGCTCGGTGCTCGCCGTCGACACTTGGCTACGACGATGATTGGTCTTTCTCGCGGATGGCAGATGCTCAATCCGATCGTGGTGCGCGGCCTCGAACTCAAGGCGGCCCTGGCGGGACAGGACGCGCGCGTGCCGGACGTATTCGGTCTGGAGCCGTACTCGTTGTTCATAGACGGGCCGGAGCCGCCGACCGGCGGCGCTGACCTCCCGCCGCCATGGCCGCAGGTGAACCGACATGTTGTATGCGCATTGTCGATCTACACGACCCTGGTTGAGCCCGAGAGGCTGAACAGCGCAGAGGGGGACGAGATGGCTGGGCGGTGGGCAGCCAAGCATCAGAACCTCGCGCTCGGTATGCGCGAGCGACGCACCGCGCGAGAGCACGTGCCAGACGTGGCGTGGGCGATGCTGCTCTCAGATCTGCAGCTTGAGATCGCACAGGCAGCCATGCGTGCCCGCGTGTCAGTCGAGGATGCCGTGGCGTGGCTTGAGCACGACGCTCGGGCTGACCTGGCCGAGATGCCTTACCTCGGAAGGCAGTATGAGGTGATCCGACAGCGCTTGAGCAACGCCGATGATCGCTGGGAGGCAAACGATCTCACCGACCTCAACTTCCTAGCCTGCGCGGCGGGATACGCGGACGTGGTCGTCGGAGAGAAAAAGATGACCGAGTACCTCCGGCGGCCCGAGCCAAGGGTGACCTTGGGCGCGAGTATTCACCGGACCCTTTCGGACGCAGTCGCAGAGGTCGATGCTCTGCGGCGTCGATCGCTTTCGCGAGATCGGCGAGCGAGTAGTCCAGCGCGTCCAGGAGTGCCCTCACCGTTGCCCAGGCGGGTGCGCTCTTGGCCGACTCCAGGCGGTTCACGGTCCCGAACGTGATGCCGGCGGCGCTGGCGAGTTCCTCCTGTGTTTGCCAGCGTTGCTCTCGCATCTGGCGGATCGCTTGCCCGAGGGCTGGATCGGTCGGTAGTCGGGGCGGCATCGACATGCTGGCCGAGAACGTGCTCCCAGGCCGCCTTGTCGAGCTGGACGAGATGGCCCTCCGGATTGCGGGCCTCCGCGATGATGTCGCTCTCGGGCACCGGCCAAGGCTAGGCCTGATCGCGGACGCGCGACGAGACTCCTTCGGCGCTCGTTGCAGCCGCACCGCACACGAAACCGCGCACGCCTCGTCAAATCCCGCATAACCACGCCCTCCAACCCCTGTCTCCCCGATGAAAAGTCGTAGGATCGGAACGTGTAGCCTCGATGCGAATGTTGGGGAAAGCGGAAAATACTGGGGTTCTGGGTCGGGTGTTCTCGTCTGTTCCGGCTGTTCCTGGCACGCGGGACCGCAAAGGACCGCAGCTACGGGCGAAAGGGACTGCAGGGCGACGGCAGTCCAAGCGGCAATCGTCGACCCCTTCGCCATGAGAGCGTTTATCGAGCCGAGTGAGTGCCTCCCCTCGGGTCCCCGGGAATCACGTGGGGTGTAGAGCGCCTGCGTTATCTCCTGCCGAGCCGCTTTGAAGCGCCGGGTGTGACGCGTCAGCTGGGACACCACGACCGGCCAGGCCCCCGCTACGTCACGCCACGAGGCGCCGGTGTGGCAGCACGCTCGCCCACCTTGTGGCCCGTCTGCGTCCCCGTCCAGGCCGCGGGGCTCCCAGTGCCGTCGGTGCGCATCTGCAGCGCTCGGTCGTGTCCACCCGCGCCCTTCGGATATTCCCTTGTGGCTCAACGGTCTAGGCTCGTAAACGGCAACAACGCGAAGGAATCATCGTCGCGATCCGTGTGGCAACTCCGTCGCGCACCTCATCGCTGTGGTTCTCGGATGGCGTCAACCAACCTCCAGACGCCACTACTTGGATTGCTCGTTGGGGGATCGCCGTTGTTGACATGCCTGGATTCAAGCGCCCTCGCCCGGTCGCCAGCAACACCGTATTGAGCCAAGAGGTGATCCAAGGTCCGTGGTGGCAGTGCCTTGCCGCATCCCAAGAGCTCCGAGCACAGCCGCTGTGCCGCTCTGCTCTCTAGATGCGCCGTATGCTCTTGGGCGTGTAGTACCAGCCACAACTCGAAGCAAGGCACGGACAGTGCAACATGAACCCCATTTGCGCGGGCCATGTCGAGGGCTTCCGGAAGACGTGCGTGTGTATCTGGATCGAACACGCACCAATATTCGTCGTGAGCCTCGCCGCGGCCGCGTTTCGCCTCTCGCGTCTCAATCCCCTTCTCCTCGGTCGCCCGCTCGACCAATGCGCGAGGATCGACGCCTGTGTACTCGCTCAAGCTGATGACGACAGTGGCCCTGAGCTCGCTCCTCCATCGCCAAGTCTGACAGTGCCTGGCTGTGCTCCGAGGCCGGGGCGACTCAGTCGTGTAGTCGCCTGCTCCCGGTCTGCTCTCTACACCTCGGAGTCCGTCCGAACGCGAGCCGCGGATCCCGAATCCGAACTGGCGTTCTGAGGCGCTGCGCTAGAAGCGAGCCCGGTGGTTTCTGCAGAGGCGATGTCGGCCAGGCGGCGCACGGCCGTTCCGACTGCGCCAGCGCGGCACGAGTCCGTCGCATCCGAGCTAGAACCCCTCGTCGGCCCGCGCGACCAAGGCGCCTTGTCGGCGGAGGAGTTCGAAGCGGCCAAGGCGAGCTGCTGGGCTCCTAGGATGGACGCGGACTCGCCGCATTTCGGAGCATCGACTGTCGGCTCCTTGTGCTGCCGTTGATAGGAGATCCTGCCGACCAAGCGGCACGCCTTTAGTCCGAATCGACGGATGGCAAGGGCGACGGCTGCTCTCTCTCGAAATCGCCGACGGTTGCGTCCGCAGCATCGACCAAGATGCCAGGCGCGAACTCGAAGTAGCCGGTTCGGGTGCCGTTATTTGTCATTACAAACTTCATCGTCAAGACACGTCGACTCACGAGGTGAGGCATCGACCACACCGGCTCAAGAACCGCGCAAACGGTCCCCGGTGACAGACTGAGCTCGGCAAGATCAGACGGGCTAGCAAGGTGTGCCTGTGTGGTTTCAAGCCGCGCCTTGATCTTCCTGAGCGAAACCGTGCTGTCGCCAGGAATATGAACCGCTACGTAGCCGTCGTCGGTCCTGACTATCAACGTCTTGAGCTCGTGGGCGAGTGGGATGCTCCGTGCAGCCGCCGCTTCCTGGCAGGTAATGACTGGTGCATCGAGATATTGGGAGGCGAGCCGCCGCCCCGGCTCAGGAACCTTGGCTCCCGGCCTGGCGTCTCGCCTTGTTCTAAAGAAGTTCGGGCCGGTGAGCGCTAGTTCCCATGCGAGATCAAAGGCGTTGCGCTTACGGGCTAGACCCGCATCAGAGACGAGCAGAGCTGCCGCCCGGATTCTGCGGGAACCGTCGATACTTGGTAGAGCGACGTAGGCGCGCGTACCGTCGGGGTCATCGAAGAGAACAAAGTCGTCCAGATCCGAAGCATTAGCCAGCAGGCTTGTTGAGCCCACACGAGCCTCTATGCCTGCGTCTTCTTGGCGCCGAACCTCGTCCTCGTAGGCGTCTGCCTGGGTTTCGGGCAACACAAAGAGTCGCCGGATTTTTGCGCCCCGATTTGCGGCGGCGAGATTGTAGCCGGCGTATCGGGTTTGGTCGGTGTCACGGCTCCAGAGTTCGGACGACAGTGTCGAAACGGCGAGAACTCGCGTTTGGTTGT
>JASLDD010000188.1 GCA_030151725.1 Solirubrobacteraceae bacterium | reverse complement strand
CTCGCGACAGCTCGCGCGCCGTCGCCGAGGGCCTGTCGCTGACCGGGCGCGTGGTGACCGCGGCCGGTCAGTGCGAGGCCCTCGGCGACCGCGCGGGAGTTATCGCGCGTGTGCGTCCAGCGCTCGTGGATGCGCGAGACGAGGAACACCTCGTAGTCCATCGACAGACCGAAAACGATCGCGAACAGCATCACCGGTATGAACGACTCGATCGGCCCTTCCTGGACGCCCATCAGGCTCTTCAGCCAGCCCCATTGGAAGATCGCGACGATCACGCCGAGCGAGGCGCCGATGCTGAGCAGGTTCATGACGGCGGCCTGCAGCGGGATCAGCAGTGAGCGGAACACGACCATCAGCAGCAGCGCCGAGAGCAGCACGACCACGCCGATGAACAGCGGCAGCTTGTGTCCCAGGGTGGTCGCGAAGTCGACCGCCCCAGCGGTCACGCCGCCGACGTATACGGTGAGCCCGGTGCCCTTGGAGAGCGGCGGGACAACCTTGTCGCGCAGGCGTTCGACTAGTTGGGTGGTCGCATATGCCTGCGGCGAGGAGCGCGGGTAGACGGTTATTGTCGCCACGGCGCCGGTGGGATTGAGTTTGGCTGGGGCGACCGCGGCGACGCCCGGCGTGGCGGCGACGGCCGAGCGCAGTCCTTCGACGGCGCTGTGTCCACCGGCGGGCACCTTGGCGACGACGAGCAGCGGCCCGTTGAAACCTTGTCCGAAGCCTTCGGCCAGAAGCTCGTAGGCCTTGTGCGTTGTCTGCCCGGCGGGGTCGTTGGAGGCGTCGCTCGAGCCGAGGCGCAGCGCGGTGGCGGGAGCGGCGATCGCGAGCATGACGAGCGCGGAGACGGCGGCGATGGTCCGCGGGCGCCGTCCCACAAAGGCGCTCCAACGAAGCCACGCGGCCCCCGCTGCGGCTGTGCTCGAGTGAGCGCCGTTGGTCGCCGGGGAGCCCTCGGCGGCCAGCTTTGCGGCTCGCGCACGCGCCCTGCGTCCGCCGGCTGCCACTTTGGCTCCGGCGAGGGTGAGCAGCGCCGGAAGCAGCGTCAGCGAGGCGAGCATCACGAGCAGCACGCCGATGGATGCAGAGATGGCGACGCCGTAGAGGAAGTCGACGCCCAGCAGCATCATGCCGAGCAGCGCGATCACGACGGTGGAGCCGGCGAACAGCACGGCGCGCCCGGCGGTGTCGATCGCCTGCACGACCGACTCGCGGGCGTCCTGGAAGGTGGGGCCGGGGGTGGCGTATGCCTCGCGGAAGCGCGTGAGGATGAACAGCGCGTAGTCGATCCCGACGCCCAGCCCGATCATGGCGGCGAGCTCGGAGGAGAAGTTGGGCGTGTCGACCACGTGGGTGAAGAGGGCGATCACGCCGAGGCCGGTGCCGAGCCCGAACAGCGCGGTGACGATCGGCAGGCCCATGGCGATCAGCGATCCGAACGTCAGCAGCAGCACGACGATCGCGGCGAGCAGCCCGACCGCCGTGGAGACGCCGAAGCCGCCCTGCTCGGTGGCCTCAATGGCCTGACCTCCGAGGTCGACCTGCAGACCCGATTGCCGGGCAGCCTCAGCCGTTTTGACGACGCGTTCGGTGGCGCCTACGGGCAGCAGGTTGGCTTTTTCGTCGAACACGATGGTCGCAAAGGCGATCTTGCCGTTGGCGGAGATGGCCTTGCCGGCGGAGGCGCCGGCGTAGGGGCTGATGACGGCTGCGACGTGGGGGAGCTTTTCGACTTCGCCGAACATGGCGCTCATGTGCGAGCGCACTGCTGGAGCGCTGACGCTGCCGGAGCTGACCTTGAAGGCGATCGTGTCGCGGTCACCGGCCTGTGTTGGGAAGCTGCGCTGCAGGGTGTCCGCTGCGCGCTGAGCGTCAGAGTTCGGGAGGGTGAAGTTGTTCGAGTAGCTCGTACCAGCTGATTGGGCGAAGACGTTGATGACGACCAACAAGAGCACCCATCCGATGACTACGTACTTGCGGTGGGTGGTCGACCAGCGAGCGAGCTTGAGCATGACTTGTCTCCCAGAGGGGTCGGGCAGTGCCGGGAACTCGGCACAGGGTAGCCACCGTCGCGCGAGCAGACAGCACGACGACGTTCCTCGACTTTAGCGCCCGATGGCGAGGGAGCCATCGGGGATCGTCCCTAGGGATCCTCTAGTTGACGCTCGGATCCATCGGCATGCGCGCCACGAGCGCGTAGCTACCGCCCTTGCGCGTGAGCACCTCACTCCACAGATCCGCGGGCTCCTCGCTGAATACGTCCTCAGGCTGTGCGGGCTGCACGATCCAGTCTCCCTGGTCAAGCTCAGCGTCGAGCTGGCCTTCACTCCACCCGGCATATCCGGCGAACACCCGTCCGCGCGCTGTCGCCTGGATCAGCTCCTCAATGTCGGCGTCGGGCGCCGGAAAGCCGATGCGCCCGAGCACCAGCAGCCCGGCGAGGTCAGGATCGAGGAACTCGGCCAGCAGCACGATCGAGCTTGGCTGAACGGGGCCGCCTACGTATACCGGCTCGTGCTCCTCCAGGGCCGCCTGGAGTTGCGGCACGGCCTCGCCGACTGTGACCTGCGAAGGTCGGTTGAGCACAACGCCCATGGCGCCCTCGTCGCTGTGCACGCCGATCAACACAACCGAGCGTGCGAAGTTGGGGTCGCGCAGCGCCGGGGAGGCGAGCAGCAGCTGGCCGGTCAGCGATTCCTCCATGATCTCACTGAGGCTAGCGTCCGTAGAGTCATCGATGGCACCGAAAGGACTTGAATCGTGAGCGACTTCGACGTGGTGGTGCTCGGCGCAGGACCCGCCGGCGAGGTGTGTGCGGGCAAGCTGGCCGAGGGAGGCATGTCGGTGGCGCTGGTAGAGCGCGATTTGGTCGGCGGGGAATGCTCGTTCTACGCGTGCATGCCCTCCAAGGCGCTGCTGCGCCCCGCGCAGGCGCTCGCGGAGGCACGCCGCGTGGAGGGGGCCGCGCAAGCAGCGACGGGCGAGCTAGACGCGGAGGCGGTGCTGGCACGTCGCGACCAGGTGATCCACAAGCTCGACGACAGCGCGCAGCTGCCCTGGCTGGAACACCGGGGAGTGGAGCTCATACGCGGAGAGGGAGTGCTCGAGGGTGAGCGCGGAGTGCGGGTCGGCGATGAGCTGCTGCGTGCCCGCAAGGCCGTGGTGCTCGCGCCGGGCAGCGGCGCGTCGATGCCGCCGATCCCGGGTCTGGCCGAGGCAGCCGCGTGGTCCAACCGCGAGGCGACCACTGCGCACGAGCTGCCAAGCTCGCTGCTGGTGCTGGGCGGTGGGGTGGTGGGCGTGGAGATGGCACAGGCGTATGCCTCGCTGGGCACGCGTGTAACGGTCATTGAGGCGGCAGAGCGTCTGATCGCCGGTGAGGAGGAGCTGGCATCGACGATGGTGCGAGAAGCGCTGGAGGCGGCGGGCGTGGAGGTCGTGTTGGGCGCCAAGGCGACAGCGGCGCGACGCGAGTCGGGAGTCGTGAGCGTCGATCTGGACGACGGCGGGACGCGCGAGGGCGAGCAGCTGCTGGTGGCGGTGGGGCGGCGTCCGCATACGGAAGAGCTCGGGGTGGAGCAGCTGGGGCTCACCCCCGGGAAGACGATCGACGTGGATGAGACGATGCGGGTGCTGGGCCAGGAGTGGCTGTACGTGATCGGCGACGCCAATGGACGGGCGCTGCTGACGCACATGGGCAAGTACCAGGCGCGGTTGGCGGCGGCGCACATCCTGGGCCATTCTGGGGCCGGCGGGGGTGAGGAGGAACCGGCGGTGCCGCGTGTGATCTTCACAGACCCGCAGGTGGCAGCTGTCGGGCACACGCTGGCGAGCGCTCGAGAGAGTGGGCTGAATGCGCGGGCGGTGGACGGCGACCTCGAGAACGCGGGGGCGAGCTTCGTGGGGCATGGCGCACCGGGGGCGGCGCGGGTGATCGTGGACGACGACCGCTCGATCCTGGTGGGCGCGACGTTCGTTGGCGTGGAGGTGGCGGAGTGGCTGCACGCGGCGACGATCGCAGTGGTGGCAGAGGTGCCGCTGGAGCGGCTGGTGCGAGCGGTCCCGTGCTTCCCAACGCGCAGCGAGGTTTGGCTCGGGTTGATCGAAGGCGCTCTGGACCATCTAGCCTAGGCTTGCGGCCATGAGCACCACCCCGGAGAGGACCTCGATGGACCCGCAGGAGCTGCAGGAGCGGATTGCGGCGTTCGCGCAGTGGAGCTACCGCTTCGAGTTCGGTGGGGGCGTGAGCACGCCGGTGCTGTATCGCGGGGTGATCAACCGCCACGAGCAGCGCAGGCGCTACTTCTTCGACGCTCTCCTGCGCGTAACGGGCGGCTCTTTGGAAAGGCGGCGTGTACTCGACCTCGGCTGCAATGCGGGCTTCTGGTCGCTGAATGCGATCGAGGCAGGAGCGGAGTTCGTGCTGGGCATCGACGCCGAGCCCACATATATCGAGCAGGCGGAGCTGGTGTTCGAGGCCAAGGGCGTGGAGCGCTCGCGTTTTAGCTTCGAGCATGCCAACCTCTTCGAGCACGACTTCGCGGGCCGGCAGTTCGATGTCGTGCTGTGCTTGGGCCTGATGGAACACATCTCAAAGCCGGTGGAGCTGTTCGAGATCATCGATCGGGTGGGCGCAGAGATCGTGGTGATCGACACGGCGCTGTCTCGTTCCCGTTCGAGTTGTTTTGAGGTCTCGAGCCTGTATGACCCCCGTACGGCCGTCGAGCACGAGCTGGTACTGGTACCGAGCAGGCGTGCGTTGGTGGAGCTTGCGGGCGAGTTCGCCTACAAGGTGATGCCCCTGGCGCACGACATCACAGACTTCCTGGGCATGACCGACTATCGCCACGAGCGCCGTCTGGCGTTCATCTGCTCCAGGCACGCCTCGCTGGAGGGTCTCCAGCAGGCCAAGGCGGCTGCGGTGCTGCCTTGGTGGGCTTCGCTGCTCAGTCCGGCGCGGGCGTGGGAGCGCATGCGCGGACGCGGCTGACGCAGCGCTTCTCGCTAGCCGACGGAGAAGATCTCGAGGGTACCGGTGGTCTGGTGCTCGTTGGCGTCGCCCTCAGGCTCGACGACATGACCGTCGACCACGATCGGGCTGTTCCAGTGGCCGGTTTGACCGGGGAGCTTGGCGATCGCGCGGGGGGAACCTGGGCGGTAGACGTAGATGCCTCCGCCGGTGGGGTCAAAGACGTAGAGCAGGCCGCCGGCCATCACGGGGCTCGTGCCGGCGGCTTTGTTTTCCCAGACTCTGTACAGGCGTCCGGCGCGCAGCACGTAGGCGGCGGTGCCGCTTTGGTCGGCGAGGAACATGGTGGTGTGCCCGTGGCGGCGCCAGACGGCCGGTGCGGTGAACAGCTCGCCGCCGCCACCAGGGATGGGGAGGCGCTGGACTTCGCCGCCGAGCGTGCGGGGGCTCGCCGACGGCGGCTGGCCGTCCAGGCGCGAGAGCTGCAGCACGCGCAGCACGCCGTCCTTGCCTCCCAGCACGATACGGTCGCCGCCGAGCAGCGCAGGTGCGCTCGAGCCGAGGTCGCCGTCGCCGCTGTCGAGCTGCGCCTGGTTGACGGGTGTGAATGACTGGCGCAGGTCGAGGCCTGGGAAGGTGAGCTCGAGGACGCTGTCGCCGAAGTCGGTGGTGCCGTTCCATGGTGCGTTGCCGGTGTCGATCAGGATGCGCCGACCGCCGGGCTCGACCACGGGGCCGCCGCGGGAGAGGATGGCGGAGTCGCTGGAGGAGCAACTGGTGGGCACGAGCAGTTCGCGCCGGTTTGCGCAGAGCGTGTTGAAGATGCTCTGCAGGCGTCCGCTGGAACGTTCGATGGCCACGAGGTGGCCCTGGTAGGGGGGCGCATCGCCGATGTAGCCGCCGGTGCCGGCGAGCACGGAGCCGCCGTCGATGTTCAGCGACGTGCCGATCTTCTCGTGGGTGGGGTCGCGGGTGATCCTCACGGGCCAGCTGCCTGGAGCCTCGCTGCCGTCGGCGAGGGAGAGCTTGTGGACCAGCCCGTCGGGCGAGGCTGCGTACACGAAGAGGCGGTTGGGGTCAGCGATGGGGCTTGCGTTGGTGATCTGGGAGGTGCCCTCCCAGCCGGCGATTCCGGGTGGTGTGAACGTCCACAGGATCTTGGCGCTGTTGGCGTCGATTGCGACGGTGCGCCCGTAGGTGGTGGTGGCGAGGATCACGTTGTGGGTGGCGCCGTTGACGGTCACGCCGTGCAGGTAGATGGGCGAGGAGTCGACGGTGCCGGGCAGCGCGACGGTGGCATGGCGAAGATGGGCGACGTTGGCGGAGGCGATGCCGGTGGAGGCTTCGCTCGCGTCGGATCGTTGCGGGTTCAGTCCGAACTCGGGCCAGTCGGTGAGCTTGCGCGTGGGCGCATGGCTCGCCGCGGGGATGGCTGTGGGGCTGGCGGTGGGCGTGGAGACGTCGGCGGGCGCGCTCGATCCGCAGGCGGCCAAGAACAGGCAGGCAGTGCACAGGAGAGCCAGCCGGAGGGGAGAGAGGCGCATCGGGCTCGTTCTATCGCATCGGGCAGGTTCCCGTGGGACTATGCTGGCCGCCAGGCGGTTCATCAGACAGGAGGATGTGAGCATGGCCAAGACGCCACAGGTGGGGGAGCAGGCACCGGACTTCGAGCTGCCGGGCACCGAGGGTCCGTTCCGGCTCTCTGAGCATCGCGGGGAGCGCGTAGTGCTGTTGTTCTATCCCGGGGACAACACGCCGGTGTGTAAAGCACAATTCTGTTCGTACCGGGATCGGCCCGATGAGTTCGCGGCGCTCGGCGCCACGGTCGTTGGCGTTTCGGCGCAGGGCGTGGACTCGCACCAGGGCTTCATTGAGAAGAACAGTCTCAATGTGCCGTTGCTCGCGGACGTAGATGGGGCGGTTGCCAAGCTCTACAGCGCTCACGGGCGGATGGGCACCAAGCGGGCCGTGGTCGTGATCGACGAGGATGGGGTTGTGCGCCATCGGCACGACCATCTGCTCGGGCTGGACTATCAGTCGGTCGATGATCTCAAGTCGGCATTGGGTTCGCTGCCGGCTCCTGCCGCGGGCTGAGCTGGTTCAGACTGCGAGGGCACGCCTCCGAGGTCTACGGGGGGCGTTAGTGATGGCGGGGCGGGCGTGTGCAGCCACTGCTCCGGCGAGTCCTGGAGGGATCAGGTATCGCACGACCGCTCGTGCCTAGGTGCGCTGGGCGACGCAGCAGCACGCTGCACCTCTTCCAGTCTGCCTCGCCCGCGATCCGAGAGGCTCATCTCGTCGGCATTCGGCCCCTCTTCAATGATCTGCCGCCGCTTCGCGTAGTGCCACCACTCCCAAAGGCTCTCATCGCTCACGCGAGCGTGTAGGAGGTCGCGGTCGGCCACCTCTTCGCATAGCGATTGGAACGTCAACGCTCCAGCGTCCTCAAGCTCACCGCAAAGGGCGATGTCGAGTATGCGCAGTTGAGTGCGTCGTTCGGCTACGTCGCTGCGATCGTTCGGGGTAGACATGGGCCCGAGCGTAAGCTCCGCCACGGATAGCAAAATCAGCTAGCCAGGATGATTAGGCTCTGTCTTCCGTCCTTCCCACCAGCGTGAGCGGCAACCGCTGGCGCGCTCGCTTGGCAGCGATGCAGCGATGGCCGTGCGCCGACAAAGACGCTCACGCTCTATCGCCGGCGAGGTCACTCTCCGCGTGCAGTGTGAAACCGAGGTTGTTCATCGAGGTCAGCGTGTCGGGGCGCTCAGGCCCTAGACCTGGCCGAAAGCAGTGGTGGTGTGGTCGTCTACGCTTCGCGCTTATGCGCCTCACCCAGATCGAAGCCCACGACTTCTTGAGCTTCTCAGAGCTACGGCTCGACGCGCTCGACTCCGAGCTCAACGTGATCGTCGGCCCAAACGGTGCTGGCAAGTCCAACATCGTTCGTACCGTAGATCTCCTCGCGCTCGCCCTGACCTGGTCGAGCGGCAGGGAACCCGGAGAACGTATGCGCAAGTACGCTGAAGCCGGGCGGCGAGGCTCGGGATCCGAGCGCTTCTGTGTG
>JASLDD010000129.1 GCA_030151725.1 Solirubrobacteraceae bacterium | reverse complement strand
CACCGCCGTCAAGCACCGTGACGGGGTGCTCCACCGCGCACCCAACGGCAGGCCCTTCACGAGCGATCTCTCAGGCCAGGACTTCTGGACGCTGCTGCGCACAGGCCACCGCCCCGTGGGCATGGTGATGGGCAGCTGCGTCTACCACGTGGCTCACCGCGGGATGCTCCAGTCGATGGCCCAGACGGGGCGAAACGTGGAGCTCACCAACTTCACCCAAGCCCTCTACGACGCGCGCGAGCTCGCCATGGAGCGGATGCAGAGCGAGGCGCAGGATCTCTCCGCCGAGGGCATCGTGGGCGTGCAGCTGCAAGAGAAGAGCCACGGCTGGGGCAGCCACACCATCGAGTTCTTCGCCGTCGGCACCGCAATCGTGCCCCGCGAGGGCCACGACGAGGAGATCGAGCCGCCCACGCCGGTGCTGGATCTGAGCTAGGGCGAGGCGTTCAGGGGACTGTTCCCGCGGTGCTCAGGCGCTTGGGGGCAGCAACTCCAGCCCGTCCACATGCCGGGGGCGCATGACCGAGAAATGACGATGGTCGAGCGTGGCGAGCTTGGGCTCGCGCAGCCGCTCCGTCACAGCAAGCACGGCCGCGTCCACGAAGCCGACACGCAGGTCGGCGTATGTGGTGAGCAGCTCCGCGATCCGCCGATAGTCATCCGCAACGAGATCCTCGACCTCATATGTGCCCCTCTGTATCTCGTCGAGCATCATGCTGACGACACGGCGATCGCGCTCGCGCGACGCGAGATAGTCGAACTCGACAAGCACTGGAGAGGGCACTATCCGCGTTCCCCTTACATCGGCGAGCAAACGCACACAGGACTCGTGCTCAGAATCGTCACGGTCGAAGGTCGCCCACAGCGGCCCTGTGTCGAGGATCAGCGAAATGGCTCAGGCTCGAAGATATCTTCGCCAATGAGCCGCGAGAGATCGCTGCGACCGGAAGAGACGACTCCTACGCAGGTCAGGGGGGGCGGGATGCGCTCCTCCCGGCCCCCTCCCAGCTCGTGCTCCATCGCCTCGCGCACAACCTGCGCGACAGACACGCCGCGTTCGCGGGCGCGGCGCTTGGCACGCTCGATCAGCTCGGGCTCCGCTTGGATCATCAGCCGCTGCATCATCGCTGCAATCATGCTAACAGTCGCTCTTTCCGTAGGCTGGATGGGCACGACGGCCTGCAACTGGCTCATCCGACCGGAGAACGCCTTGCGGTACGCTCACCCACACAGGAGGCCCACACCATGAGCATCGTCTTCACTGAGGACCACGGACACGCCAGGCACGTGGTGCTGAATCGGCCCGAGAAGCGCAACGCGATGAACCAGGAGCTGCTGCGCGCGCTCGGTCAGACGCTGCGCGAGGCGGCCGCCGACCCCGACGTGCACTGCGTGGTGCTGCGCGGCGAAGGCCCAGTGTTCTCCGCCGGCGTGGACCTCGGCGAGCTCGCCGCCTCAGCCGGCACGCCGGGCATGCTGCGCCCCTTCCGCAAAGTCTTCCTCGACTGCGCCAACGTCTGCGAAGAGATGGCAAAGCCCGTCATCTGCCAGATCCACCGCACGTGCGTGGGCGGAGCGCTCGAGGTGGCACTCGGCTGCGACCTGCGGATCGCCTCGAGCGACGCCCAGCTCGGTCTCCCGGAGGTCAAGTTCGGCATCATCCCCGACGTCGGGGGATCCACCCGCCTGCCCGCCGTGGTGGGACTCGGCCGCGCCAAGGAGCTGATCATGACCGCCCGCACGATCGATGCGGCCGAGGCAGAACGCATCGGGCTGATCAACCGCGTGGTCGCCCCCGAGGACCTGGACCGGGCCACCCAGGACCTGGTGGACGAGCTGCTCGCCAACTCCCACATCGCGGTGGGGCGCGCCAAGCGCGTGATCGACGCCTCCGCGCGTCCCGCGCTGGCGCAAACCCTCGAGATGGAGGTCGCCGTACAGGAGTTCTGCGTGGCGGCTGCCCGCGAGGCCGGTCGCGAAGCAGCCGAGGCCGAGGCACAGACCGCGGCCGCTGTCAGCTAGGGCCGCCGGCGTCCCACTCCACGGGCCCCGCAACCAGCGTGTGGCTGCCAAGCGGGCGCCCGAGGATCTCCTGGGCACGGCGCGCGCACGCGATCAGCGCCGGCAGGTCCACGCCGGTCTGGATGTCCATCTCGTGGAGCATCGACACGAGATCCTCGGTTGCGATGTTGCCGGTCGCCCCCGCCGGCACCGGGCAGCCACCCAGCTCGCCAAAGCTCGACTCGAAGCTCTCCACCCCCGCCTCCAGCGAAGCCAGCACGTTGGCAAGGCCCTGGCCCCGCGTGTTGTGGAAATGGGCCGTCAGCTCCAGCTCGACACCCAACTCGCTGCGAGCCATGGCAAAGAACCCCCGCACCTGACGCGGGTTTGCCATTCCGGTGGTGTCGCCGAAACCGATCTCCTGTGCGCCCGCGTCGCGTAGTTGCGCGGCGATCCCGAGCACGCGCTCGGGCGGCACGTGCCCCTCGTAGGGACAGCCGAAGGAGGTCGAGATCACGCCCTCGCAGCGCAGCCCCTCATCGCGCGCACGGGCGAGCACCCTCTCCAGGCCGGCCAGCGATTCGGCGATCGAGCGGTTTACGTTCTTGCGGTTGTGGGTCTCCGACGCCGACATGAAGACGTTGATCTCGTCAAATGGCTCCACGCGCCCGTTCGCGCCCACAGCCCCCGACCCAGCCTCCTCGCGCAGTCGTAGCGCTCCTTCCAGGCCACGCTCGTTGGGGATCAGCACCGACACGCTGACGTCGCGCCCCACGTCCACGCGCTTGAGCACCTCGGTGGCATCTGCGAGCTGGGGGATCACGTCGGGGCGCACGAAGCTCGTCACCTCCAGGCGCTTCAGGCCGGTTCGCGCGAGCGCGTCGATCAGCTCGACCTTGCGCTCGGTGGGAATCACCTCGGGCTCGTTCTGGAAGCCGTCGCGGGGACCCACCTCCCTGATACGCACGCTGCTCGGCATGGAGGTGCTCATGGCAAGAGGTGGCAGTGGAGCCTCATGCCTGGAGCCTATACTCGGCCGCCGTGGCATCCTCAACGCCAGACCCTGTCGCCGTCATCGGTGCCTCGGGCGCCCTCGGCTTCGGGCTTGCGATTCGCCTTGCCCGCACGGGCGTGCCGATCGCGATCGGCTCACGCGAGACCGCCCGCGCCGAGGAGACCGCCGCACGGGCGGCAGAGGCGGTGCCCGAGGGATCCTTCTCCGCCTACGACAACGCCGGCGCGGCCAACGCCGCCGACACGATCGTCCTGAGCGTGCCCTTCCGCAACCAGTCCGAGACCCTCACCAACCTCAAGGGAGCGCTCACCTCGGGGCAGCTGCTGATCGATGCGACAGTCCCGCTGGCCGCCGACGTGAG
>JASLDD010000064.1 GCA_030151725.1 Solirubrobacteraceae bacterium | reverse complement strand
TGTAGGGCCCGACGGAATCGACACGCGCGGGGTGGACGTCACCGAAGAGGCGATGTCGCAGTTGCTGCGAGTCGATCCAGAGGAGTGGAAGGCCCAGCTGCCCCAGTTCCGCCAGTACCTGGCGACCTTCGACCGCCTGCCACCAGAGATGAACGCCCAGCTCGACGCCCTCGAAGAGCGCCTGGGCTGAGCCTCACCTTCGGCTCGTCTCCTCTTCACAACGCCACTAGAAGGTCGGTGGTCAAGCCAGGCAAGGACGCAGGGAGCGCCGCGTGCTGGCCGAAACGGGGATGCGAGCGGAGCGAGTGTCTCCCGGCTTCGGTACGCAAGCGACCGAGGACGCCGCATGGCGCCGGCCAACGGCCTTCTAGTCGTGGCCGTGGGTCTCGCCTGCGGCAGCCGGCGGCCGTGACTCCTCTGCGAGCGATGTGATCGTCAGCGAGCCGCGCGCGGCGGATTCGAGCACGTCGGTTGCCTCCTCGAGCGAGCGGGCGTAGAGCTCGACGAGCAGGTGGACGATGATACGGGCGTCGTCTTCGTGCTTGTGGAAGCGCACGTGGGTGAAGAACTCGCGGACGCCGTGATCGCCGAAGGCGGCGTAGGAGAGCGCGTCTCCGGCCTCCGGCCCCGAGCAGCTCTCGACGTCTTCGGCGTCCACTGTGACGGTGCACGATGCAACCCAGGGGGTCCCGGCGATCATCCGTTCCCAGCGGTCCTCGATTGGCTCCACGCGGCCGTTGTTGAAGCCCAGGTGCGGCTGGTCGTGCATGCAGTCGAGGCATTGCACGACGGCCTCCTGCAGCTCGTCGACCACTTCGGCGCGCTCGCCGGTGTCGGGGTCGATCTTGTGGATGCCCTCGTAGTGGACCTGCACCTCCAGATCCTGGGACCAGCAGCGGTAGCAGCGCAGCCAGCTGCGTGCGCTCGTCTCGGCCATCGAGCCCTCCATGAGCGCATTGTAGGCGTCTGCCCTGCGCATCCCGGATGTCGGGAGTCTGCTTGCCATTTCGTCGAGGCTCGCGAGCCCGCGGTGGACCGTCGGATACATTAAGTTTCTCGTAATCATCATTGGCTCCATCCGACCCCGGATTGGAGTCCTCATCCGGCTATCGGGGGGTTCTATGCGGCGGGTTGTGGTCTTGTCGGTCTCGGTTGTGGCGCTTGGCATGGCGTCGCTGGCTCCGTCCTCCGCGAGCGCGGCCTTCTCTCAATGCCCGGCGGTCGACCACGACACGAGCTGCCAGTTCCTGATCACGATCACCGACAAAGGCGTCCAGGTAGCCCAGGACCCGGGTCAGGGCCCCTACGACGGCGAAGACGACGCGCTGATCGGCATCCAGAACAGCTCATCGAGGGCCGTCTCCTCGATCCCGCTGTCGGCGGAAAACGACCTCTTCGGCTTCGAGAACGACGGACTTTGCAGTCCCGGAACCGCACCTGTGGCGCCTGGATGCGTGGTGCTCTTCAAGAACAGCTCGGGGAACCCGACCGAACACCCGGGCCACTCGTGCCCGCCGGAAACAGAAGCGTGCGGCTTCCCGCCACCGGCGGGCGAGCCGACCGGCGTGACGTTCTCCAGCGGCATCAACGGCTTCGGCGAAAACGGCGACGCTGTCACCGGGTATGAGGGCCCGACGTCGTGGTTCTCGAACCTTGCTCCCACGTCCAACAGCGGCACCGTGAACTTCTCACCGGCGCTGGCTCCAGGCGCGTCTACGTACTTCTCGCTGGAGTCCCCGCCGACAGGCAAGACGATCACAGTGGGCACGCCCACGACGCTCTCCACGACGCTTTCGGCGGGCGGGCAGAGCGGTCCGGCGGTGACGGCGGCCCAGGGAACGCCTGTGACGGACACGGCGACCGTTGGCGGCGTCGGCGCCCCGACATCGAGCGGCGAAGTCAGCTACGCGGTCTACAAGGACGCGAAATGCACCGTGCTCGCGGCAGCAGCCGGCGCGGCGGTCGTGACCAACGGCGTCGCGGGACCGTCAGCGCCGCAGACCAAGCTGGCACCGGGCACCTACTACTGGCAGGCGAGCTACTCGGGCGACGTCAACAACCAGGGATCGCAGAGCCCCTGCGGCAGTGAGACGTTGATCGTGGCCCACAAAGCCACCCTCGGGTTGCCCTCCTCGAAGCTGTGCGTGAGCAAGCGTCACTTCATCATCCATCCGCGTGCCCCCAGGCACGTCAAGCTGGTGCATGTCGAGGTGCTGATCAACGGCAGACTGGCCTCATCGGGGGCATTGAGCCACCGTCACACCTTCGTCGACCTGCGAGGGCTGCCGAAGGGAACGTTCAAGGTCTCGTTGATAACGCTCTCCTCCACGGGCGCCACGTACGAGGACTCGCGCACATTCCACACGTGCGTGCCCGGTCACCACAAGAAAAAATGATCTAAGGACGGGTTGGGGGCGTCGGCCTCGTTTGGGGCCGGCGCTTCTACCCGAATGTGAACGCGTAGCCGCTGATCCCGGGGGCGAAGCGCAGGGACAGCAGGTGGCGCTGGTTGCTTGGAAGCGACACCAGCGAGTAGAGCCGCTGGCGGCGGACGGTCAGTGTCCCTCCATGCACGTCTGAGCCGGCGTCGCGCGCTGAGATCGGATGCCCGTCGAGCAGCACCTGTACCGGCAGTGGGCGTTCGCCGGGTGAGCTCAGCACGAGATACACGTTCTTGGCCTGGAACTCCACGTCGATGCCGGGGGGGCGGCTGCCTGCGACGGCAAGTGCGGGCTGTTCGGAGATCTTCCAGCTGCCGCTGAAGGCGAAGTCGTTCACCGAGAGCATTCCCGTGGGAGGCACGCCATAGTCGTGCAGTCCCGTCTTGGGAGCTTCGATCCAGCCCTGGGCTCTGGCGGTTCCGAGATAGGTCTCGGGGGTGGCTTCCTGGGAGGGGACGATCACCCCGGTGGGGTGGCCCTTGCCGCCGACCGGGGCGCCGGCTTCGGCCAGCAGCGCGCGGATCGCTGTTTCGGTCTTGTCGTAGTCGCCCTCGCCGAAGGCCGCGTAGCGCACGTTGCCATGGGCATCGATGAGGTAGTCGGCGGGCCAGAATTCGTTGCCGTAGGCGTTCCAGGTGCCCATGTTGTTGTCCTGCACGACTGGGTAGCGCAGCCCGAACTGCGAGATCGCGTCGGCGACGTTGCTTGCGTCGTGCTCGAAGGCGAACTCGGGCGTCTCCACGCCCACGATCGTGAGGCCGTCCTTGCGGTAGGCGGTGTCCCACGCCTTGAGGTAGGGAAGGGTGCGGATGCAGTTGATGCAGGTATAGGTCCAGAAGTCGATCAGCACGACGTGCCCTCGCAGCGAGCTCAGGCTGAGCGCGCGGCGGCCGGGCGTGTTGAACCACTCCTGGGTGTCCATGAATTCGGGCGCCGGTCCGAGGTCTTTGAGAGTGTGGGCGACAGCCAGCAGCCGCGCCTGGCTCGCGTTGGCGGGCGCCACATGGACGGTCGTACCGGAGCCTTTGCAGGGGTCAGATCCGTTGGCGGGGGCGAACTTGGCGTGGCGGCCGGTGATCTCGCTGAGGCGGCCGGTGACCGTCTTTGAGCACTCAAGCGAGGCAGTGAGGTTGACGTCGGGGATGTGCTTGGCGATGAATTTGTCGAATTTGATGTCCTGATTGGTCAGGATCGCGACAGCCGTGAGGATCATGATCGTCCCGAGCACCCGTTGCAGGAGGGGTCCGCGCCCGGCTTTGCGCACGCGGTCGAACAGCCGCCGCCCACCGAGTGTGAGAGCTAGCAGCACGATGGCCGAGCCGGCCGCATAGGCGAGGGCGATCGTGACCGTTCGACCCGAGGCAGCGCTGACGGAGATGACGGCTGCCAGGATCGGGCTAGCACACGGCGTGTAGACGAAGCCGAGCGCGCCTCCCACCAGGAGACCCGATGGAAAGCCATCGCCGCCTGTGCGGGGGCCGAAGCGCGCAAGTCGCGAAAGCGGCGCCTCCAGGCGGTCGGCAACCCTCGGCAGCAGCAGTACGACGCCGAATGCCAAGAGGACCGCGATTGCCACATCGCGCAGCGGGTCGCTGCCCAGTCCCACGCCGTCCACGACGTTGGCGACGCCGACGATGGTGACGGTGAAGGTGATCGAGAGTCCCAGCACGATGCCCAACGGCCGGCGCCTGCCGCCCACTCCACCAGCCGAAAGCAGCGCCGGGAGCAGGGGCAGCACGCACGGCGAGAGCGCCGTGCCCGCTCCCGCTAGGAGGGCGAAGCTCAGGAGGACGATCATTTCTCTGGACCTACAGTCCGCTGGGAGGCGATCGCGTTACAACCCGGCGCGCAGCGTGACCTCGAAGTCGGTCTTGGGAATTGGGCCCACGCAGGGCGAGCTGGCGCCGGCTGCGCGGTAGCGCTCGAGTCCCTGCTGCACGGCCGAGGCATCTCCCACCGCCGTGAGCTCTTCCAAGAAGCCGTCCGAGATGGCGCTCTGCATCGCATCGAGGTCCCCTGCTGCGGCGTCGTAGGCGGCGATGTCAGAGCCAAAGCCCGTGCGCTCGATCATGGCGCGGTAGAAGGGCAGGCCGAAGTAGGGGAGTAGGTCTTTGCGCATCGCTCGATAGGCGTCGTCGGGGCTGTCGGTGACGGCGGCCGGCACAGCTGGAACGACATCGAAGCCATCGAGGGTGAGCCCGGCCCGTTCGCGCCCGGCGGTCAACTCGGGGATGACCACGTCGCGGATGTAGCTGGGGTTGCACAGCCACAGCAGCACCCCGTCGGCGATCTCTCCTGCCAGGCGCAGCATTGCGGGGGAGAGGGCAGCGATGTAGATGGGTAGCGATGGGCGCGGGTCGAGGCCGAACAGGCGAAAGCCGGTCTGCCACTTCTTGCCCGGGGGCGGATCCTCGCCGCGCAGAATTGCGCGCACGATCGCCGTGTACTCGCGCATCTCGGCGACGGGCCGGTCGATGCTCTGACCATGCCAGCCCTCCACGACCGGACGATACGAGACCCCCAGCCCAAGCGTCAGGCGCCCGCCGGAGAGCTCATCGATCGTGGCGGCGGTCTGCGCCATGGTTGCGGGCGTGCGCGTGTAGATCGGCACGACTCCCGTCCCCACGCGGATGGTGGAGGTGGCGAGCGCGTAGGCGCTCAGCACGGTGAGCGACTCGCGACCGGCGATGTGGGTCACATAGACGGACTCATAGCCGAGCGACTCGGCGAGCTTGACCCGCTCGATCGCGCCCTCGAGCGAGCGCCCCGTGGAGATGAAGCAACCGGTGGCCACCGAGCCAGCATATGGGAGCAGGCAGGGTGCGGGCGCCGCTCGGCGCGATCGAATCAGCGCTTGAGCAGCACGTAGACGGCGCTTGCGGCGAAGGCCATCTGCCCGAATGACAGGGCGGTCCCGAGGTTGGGTGCGCCGAGCGCTCCCGCTATGGCGCTGGCCAGCGCGAAAGCGCCGACCATGATCAGCAGGTCTCTGGCCATGCTCAGCTCACGTCCCTCGGTTGCACACGCTCAGAAGCGATCATGCCATCCCTGCCTCGAGGGCACTGACGAGCGCCGGCGCCTCGAGGCCGGGGTCCTGCTGCTCCAGGAGCGCTTCGGCTGCCGAGCGCCCGCCGAGCGCGCGCAGGCCGCGCTCGCCGTGCTCGACAGCGAAGTCCCTGATCGCGCTGGCTCGTCGTGCGTTCAGGCGCCGCTCGGCCACATCGAGGCCTTGGCGGTGCGCGTCGAGGGCGGCGAGGAGATCCTCGATGCCGGTGGGCGGGGGGATCGAGGACACAGCGACCACCTGAGTTGAGCGCGATCCGAGCGAGCGCAGCGCGGCGCTGAGGTCGCGCCTGGTGCTCGTGGCGATCTGACCGAGGTCCGACTTGGTGACCACGAGCACGTCGGGGATCTCCATGATCCCCGACTTCAGGAACTGCAGCACGTCGCCGCTGCCCGGCTGGATGACCACGGCGACCGTGTCGGCCACGTCGGCGATCTCGGTCTCAGCCTGGCCCACGCCGACGGTCTCGATGACGACGATGTCGAAGGCTGCCGCGAGCGCGTGGGCGGCGGCGCGGGTCGCCCATGCGATCCCCCCGAGGCGCTCGCCGGCTGCTGTGGAGCGAATCAGGACGCCGCCGTCGGCAGCGTCGAAGTTGATCCGCGCGCGGTCTCCGAGCAGCGAGCCGCCCGAGCGGCGCGAGCTTGGGTCGACGGCCAGCATGGCCACCGTGCGCCCGTCGGCGCGCCAGGCGTGCAGCAGCGCGGAGAGCAGCGTCGACTTTCCCGCCCCGGGCGGTCCGGTCACGCCGATCACGTGTGCCGGCGCCTCCCCGCCGAGTGCCGCCGGCGAGACCTCGCTCAGCAGAGCGGCGCTCTGCTCGCGGTCGGCGGAGGTGGTGCTCTCGAGCAGGTTGAGCGCGCTTGGCGCAGCGGTCAGGTCACGCGCGCGCAGGCGCGCGCCGATGGCGGCTCCGACTCCGCCAGCCGAACCGGAAGACACTTGCTGCGCTCGCATCCCCGAACCGGCCGGCGGTGCCCCGCTCACGCGGAGCCGTGGGCGGACGGTCCGCCCGTGGCAAGCAGGGACCGGTCGGCGCCTGCTCCCACCAGTGCCACGATGTCGCGCATGATGCGGGTGATGTCGAAGTCCTTGGGGGTGTACACGGCGGCCACCCCGGCCTCCTCGAGGGCGGCCACGTCCTGATCGGGAATGATGCCGCCGACGACTACCGGGGCATCGACGCCGGCGTCTCGCAGCGCATCCATGACGGCGGGAATCAGATCGCGGTGAGAGCCCGAGAGGATCGACAGACCGATCACGTGGACGCCCTCCTGCAGAGCTGAGGCGGCGATCTGGGCGGGCGTCAGGCGAATGCCTTCGTAGACCACATCCATGCCCGAATCGCGGGCGCGCACGGCGATCTGCTCGGCACCGTTGGAATGGCCGTCGAGGCCCGGCTTGCCGACGAGGATCTTTGGGCGCCGGCCGAGCTTCTCCTGCAGGCGGGAGACCTCGCTGCGCAGCTCGTCGAGCTCGGAGTCGATGCCCGAGTGATCGGCCGCGGCGGCCTCGCCAACGCCGGTGGGCGCCCGGTAGCTGCCGAAGACATTGCGCAGGGTCCGCGACCACTCACCGGTGGTGGCGCCTGCCCGTGCGGCGGCGATCGTGGCAGTCATCAGGTTCTCTTTTGCGTGCTCGTCGCCGGCGACCGCCGCGAGCTGCGCGAGCGCCTCATCCACGGCCGCCTGGTCGCGCTCTGAGCGCCATTGGCGTACGGCCTCCACCTGCTCTGCTTCCAGGGCCGGATCGACAACCAGGATGCCCCCCTCGGCGTCGGCGGTCAGGGGCGAGATCTCCGACTCGGCGAACTTGTTCTGTCCGACCACGATCTGCTCGCCGGACTCGATCCGGCGGATGCGCTCGCGGTGGGAGTCGACGAGCGCGCCCTTCATGTAGGAGACAGCTTCGACGGCGCCGCCGTGCTCGGCCACGACGGCCATCTCCGCACGCGCGCCCTCGAGCAGCTCCTCGACGAGCCCCTCCATGACCTTGGAGCCCTCGAAGATGTCGGGATACTCGAGGATGTCGGTCTCGTAGGCGAGGATCTGCTGGATGCGAAGCGACCACTGCTGATCCCACGGCCGGGGCAGCCCGAGCGCCTCGTTCCAGGCCGGCAGCTGGATGGCTCGTGCCCGCGCGTCGCGTCCCAGCGTGACGGCCAGCGCCTCGAGCACGATGCGCTGCACGTTGTTCTCGGGCTGCGCCTCGGTGAGTCCGAGTGAGTTGACCTGCACGCCGTAGCGGAAGCGCAGATGGCGGGGATCCTGCACGCCGTAGCGCTCGCGGCCGAGCTCCTCCCACAGGATCGACATGGCACGCAGCTTTGCGTGCTCCTCGATGAAACGTACGCCGGCGTTGACGAAGAAGGAGATCCGCCCGAAGACCTGTTCCATCTTCGACTCGTCATCGACGCGCTCGCGGGCCGCGTCGAGCACGGCGATAGCGTTGCTCATCGCGTAGGCGATCTCCTGCACGGGCGTGGCGCCGGCCTCCTGCAGGTGGTAGGAGCAGATGTTGATGGGGTTCCACTTGGGCACGTGCTCGACGGTGTAGGCGATCATGTCCGCAATCAGGCGCATGGAGGGCGCGGGCGGGAAGGCGTAGGTTCCGCGCGCGAGGAACTCCTTGATGATGTCGTTCTGGGTGGTGCCCTGAAGCTGCTGCTGGGGGGTGGGTGGGTTCTGATTTTCGGCGGCCACGATGTAGAGCGCCAGCAGCCAGGCGGCGGTGGCGTTGATCGTCATCGAGGTGTTCATCTCGCCCAGCGGTATGCCGTCCATCAGGGCCGCCATGTCGCCGCGGTGGGAGATCGGCACGCCGACCTTGCCGACCTCCCCGCGCGCGAGCTCGTCGTCGGGGTCGTAGCCCGTCTGGGTAGGCAGGTCGAAGGCCACGGACAGTCCCGTCTGGCCCTTTTGTAGGTTGCGCCTGTACAGCTCGTTGGACGCCTTGGCCGTGGAGTGCCCGGCGTAGGTGCGCATCATCCACGGCCGGTCGCGCTCGGGCAGGCGTGCAGAGTCTTCGCCACTCATGCCCACATTGTACGGGGGAGCCGAGAGCTTTATCCTGCCGGGCAATGGATCAAACGCTTGAGATATCTCGTACGGGCGGACCCGGCAGCGGAATGGGGGGCTCGTGGAGGGTGATCGTCTGCAACGACGACCACAACACCTTCGACCACGTGGCGCGCACGCTCGCCCGCTTCATCCCCGGCGTCACGCTCAAGCGCGGCATGGAGATCGCCAACGTGATCCACAGCTCGGGCCGGGCTGTCGTCTTCAGCGGCCACCAAGAGCAGGCCGAGCACTACTGGGAGCAGTTGAAGGGGGCGGGATTGACAATGGCCCCCCTAGAGCAAGGCTGAGAGGCGCGTGGACCGGCGCCTGCCGGTGTCCTCGGTCGCTCGTGTGCTGGCCGGTTCGGGGATGCGAAGCGTCTCCCGGTTCGGCACACTTCGCTTCCTGCGTCCTTGGCAGGCTTGGTCCACGCACCTCTCAGGGGCGTGTGTGAACCGACCGGCTGACTAACGATCCGCTTGGCCGGGGCCGCACGGCCTCTAAGCGCGGGGTGGCACAGCTCGGCGTCCGCCGATGTCCTCGGTGCAGCTACGCGCCGGTGGGCGTGAGGATCATCACGGGGATGACGCGGTCGGTCTTCTTCGCGTATTCGGCGAACATGGGCATGTTCTCGGCCTGAGTGTTGAAGAGGCGGTCTCGCTCCTCGCCGGTGGCCTCGCTGGCGGTGACATCGATCGTGTCCGTGCCCACCTCGATCTTGACATTGGGGTGCGCCTTGAGGTTGTGGTACCAGTCTGGGTTCGTCGGCGCGCCGGCCTTGGAGGCGAAGATCACGTAGCGCCCGCCGTCGCTCTGGTAGGCGAGTGGGTTGATTCGGCTCTTACCTGACCGCGCCCCCGTGTGATGGAGCAGCACCACCGGCATGCCCTCGAGCATGCCGCCAACCACGCCTCCGTTGGCTCGGAATTCCTCGATTACCTGAGCGTTGAACTCGGCCGGCGAGGACATCGAACTAGGCGCTCTCGCCCGCCGGGACGCCGTTTCCGTGACCGTTGCCGCTGTGGACAGGCTCGGGTGCGAGCGCGCCGTGGGCTGCCAGGTCCCACCACCCGTAGAGCACCGGGACCTGGTACCAGCTGGAGTGGCTGGCGCGGAAGTAGGTCATCTCGGGGCTCTCCCAGTAGCGTTCCCAGTCGAGGTGCTCCTCGAAGGCCGCCAGCTGCTGGAACTTGTAGCGGTCGTCGCGAGCGCGATACACGTGGTAGGAGCTGGCGCCGTAGCGCAGGGCGAGAGCCGCGACCTCGCCAAGGTCCTTCTCGAAGGCGTCCGCGCGAAAGCCCGTGGCATACCAGGGGACGATCACAGTGCCGGCCATCAGGCGCCCACCTCTGCGTGGATCGCGCCGGGACCCTCTGCGGTCTTGCCCTGGCCCTCGGAGTCGGCTCCCACCAGGATCGAGATCTTGCCCAGATGCTTGTTTTCGAGCATCAGCTGATGGGCTTCGGCTACGCCGTCGAATCCGAGCGTCCGCCACAGCACGGGGCGGATCTGGCCGCTCTCGATCAGCTCGTTGGCCTTGGTGCACTCATAGGCGTTGGCGAAGTGCGAGCCCAGGATCTCCTTCTGGCGCATCCACAGGTAGGCGACGTTGAAGTCGAGGTCGATGCCGGTGGTTCCTGCGCAGATCACGATTTTCCCGAAGGTCTTGGCGGTGAACACCGACGTCGGGAAGGTCGCTTTGCCGACGTGCTCGAAGACGATGTCGGGCGCATCGCCGAGGATCTCCTTGACGCGCTTGGCGAAGGACCGGGAGACCTTGAAGCGCGCGGTCTCCTCCTCCTCTGACTCGCCGCCCTTGCGCATCATCCCGGCGAACTCGTCGCGGTTGATGTAGTCGACGGCGCCCAGGCGCTTGACCAGCTCGCCCTTCTCCTCCGATGAGACGACGCCCACGCAGTTGGCGCCCGCGGCGGCGCATATCTGGGTGGCGAACACGCCGAGCCCGCCGGCTGCGCCCCAGATCAGCACGTTGGCGCCCGCCTGCATCTGACAGCGGGTGATCAGCATGCGGTAGGCGGTGAAGTAGACGAGGCCATAGGAGGCTGCCTCCTCCCAGTTCAGCGCCTTGGGCTTGGGCAGCAGCTGCTGTGCCTGGACCTTCGTGAACTGGGCGAAGGACCCCCAGGTCGTCTCATAGCCCCAGATCCTCTGCGAGGGCGCGGCCATCGGGTCGAGGCCGTGCACCTCGGGGTCCTCGTAGGAGGCCATGTTGCAGTGCACGACGACCTCGTCGCCGACCTTCCAGCGAGTGACGCCGGCGCCGACCTTCCACACGACCCCCGATGCGTCAGAGCCGCCGATGTGGTGGCCGAACTCGGGGTGGTCGCCGTAGCGCATCACCGAGACTGGCTCGCCGAGCGCCGCCCACACGTTGTTGTAGTTGACGCCCGCGGCCATCACCCGCACGATCACCTCGAAGGCGCCCGGCTCGGGCACCTCGATCTCCTCGAGCTGGAAGGCGTCCTTCGGTTCGCCGAAGCGCTCCTCGCGGATGACCCATGCGGCCATCGTCTTGGGGAGCTCGCCAGGCTCGACGTCGACGGCGGAAACTTGTTGAAGATCGATTGCCACGTGCTCTGGAACCTCGTCTGTCGGGATCAGGGGAACGGCCCTCAATCCTACCCCGGCGTGCCCTCAGGAGGTCTGGCGGAGCTCGCGTCGCCAGACCAGACGCAGTCCCGACCAGTCCTCATCGAGCGCCGCGACCTTCACATCGACCAGTCCCAGCGGCAGCGCAACGTCTCTGATGTCCTGCTCGCGGATGTCGCTGTGATGTCCGCCTGCCCGTCTTGGCCACACCGTCCAGATGGCCCCGGCGGGGAAGATTCTCGGGGCCAGTTCTGGGATGGCCTCGATCAGCTGGGCCTTGTTCGCGAAGAAGGCGAGGATCAGATCTGCGGCGTGCTCATCTCCACCACGGGCGCTCCCGGCGGTGCTGGTCACGTCGCTGGGAAGCTCGGGGACCTTCCATTTGGCGGGCGCGTCGAGCAGCAGCAGCTTGTCTCCCTCGCGTATGCCGAGCTTTTTCCACAGGGGGGT
>JASLDD010000253.1 GCA_030151725.1 Solirubrobacteraceae bacterium | reverse complement strand
ATCTACGCGACGGTGTTCGGGTAGGAGATCGCGCGCAGCACGGCGGCCGGCGCGCCGGCGGCGATCGAGAACGGCTCGATGTCGGCTGTTACGACGCTGTTGGCGCCGATCACGCAGCGCTCGCCGATCGTGACGCCGCTCGTGACCACCACGTTGGCCCCGAGCCAGCAGTTGTCGTCGATGCGGGTCGGCCCCTTGCTCTCAAAGCCCTGCCAGGTGATCGGCTGGTCGGGGTCGTCGAAGCGGTGGCTTGCGTCTGAGACGAAGCAGCCGTTGGCCAGCATGCAGTGATCGCCGATCTCCACGAGGCTCTCGGCGGCGACCATCACGCCTTTGTTCAGGAACGTCCCGACGCCGATCCGCACGCGCGCTGAGCCGGGCGCCGTGATCCACACGCCGGGCTCGAGCAGTGCTCCCGCCCCGATCTCAAGGCGACCCTCGCGCAGCGCCTCCAGGACATTCCCGTGTACGGGCCAGCGCACGAACGCTTCACGGCGCATCAGCTCCCAATGGATGCGCACGCGGTTCCACGGCAGCGAGCCCTGCTCATACCAACGCCACTTCTGCGCCCACAGCCGGGCTCGGCGGGCGTTCTGGCCCATGGCGCTCAGGCGGCGACCTTGGCGCGACGTTTGCGCGGGGGCGGCTTCTTGGGGCCTTTGATGGACGGGCTCGTCTTCGCCGGGGTCAGTAGCTCGGTGAGGAACCTGCCGGTGTGCGAGGAGGGCTCGGCCGCAACCTCCTCGGGCGTGCCCACCGCGATCGCCATGCCGCCCTCCTCGCCACCCTCGGGGCCCATGTCGATCAGCCTGTCGGCGCACTTGATCACGTCGAGGTTGTGCTCGATCACGACCACGCTATTGCCCGCGTCGACGAGACGCTGGAGCACCTCGAGCAGACGCTGCACGTCGGCGAAGTGAAGGCCTGTGGTGGGCTCGTCGAGGATGTAGAGGGTCATCCCGGTCGCGATCTTGGAGAGCTCTGTGGCGAGCTTCACGCGCTGGGCCTCGCCTCCGGAGAGCGTCGTCGCGGGCTGACCGAGCCGGACATAGCCGAGACCCACCGCGTCGAGCGTCTCCAGGCGTCTGCGAACCTTGGGGATGTGCTCGAAGAAGCCGAGCGCCTCCTCCACCGGCATGTCGAGCACGTCGGCGATGCTCTTGCCCTTGAAGCGCACTTCCAGCGTCTCGCGGTTGTAGCGCTTGCCATGGCACTGCTCGCACGGGACGTACACGTCGGGTAGGAAGTGCATCTCGATCTTGATCTGCCCGTCGCCGCGGCAGACCTCGCAGCGCCCGCCCTTGACGTTGAAGCTGAAGCGCCCCGGCTTGTATCCACGGGCCCGCGCCTCCTGGGTCTTTGAGAACAGGTCGCGGATCACGTCGAAGAGGCCCGTGTAGGTGGCAGGGTTGGAGCGCGGCGTGCGGCCGATCGGCGACTGGTCGACCGCGATTATCTTGTCGAGCTGATCGAGCCCGTTGATCGCGCGGTGGGCGCCCGGCCGCTTGCGCGCACGATGCAGGCGGTTGGCGACAGCCTTGAAGAGGACGTCGTTGACGAGCGTCGACTTGCCTGAGCCGGAGACGCCGGTCACGCACGTGAGCACACCGAGCGGTATATGGACGTCGATGTCGCGAAGGTTGTGCTGGCTGGCTCCGAGGATCTCCACATATCCACTCGGCGTGCGCCGGCGCGTCGGCACCTCGACCGTCCGCGTGCCCGCGAGGTACTGGCCCGTCAGCGACTCCTTGACCTTCTGCACCTCCTTGGCCGTCCCCTGAGCCACAATCCGCCCACCGTGTTCGCCCGCTCCGGGGCCGAGGTCGACGAGGTGATCGGCGGCGCGCATCGTCTGCTCGTCGTGCTCGACCACGATCACCGTGTTGCCGAGGTCGCGCAAGCGCTCGAGCGTCGTGATCAGCTTGGAGTTGTCGCGCTGGTGCAGCCCGATCGAGGGCTCGTCGAGGATGTAGAGCACGCCTACCAGCGATGAACCGATCTGGGTTGCCAGGCGGATGCGCTGGGCCTCTCCACCGGAGAGCGTGGCCGCCGCGCGCTCCATCGAGAGGTAGCCAATACCCACGTTCTCCAGGAACTGCAAGCGCTCTGAGATCTCGCGCAGGATCAGGCGCGCGACGTGGCGGTCGGTCTCCGAGAGCTCGACATCCTCGAGCCACTCGAGCGCCCGTCGCGCCGAGAGCGCACAGAAGTCCTCGATCCGCGTCCCCCCCACGAGCACCGCCCGCGACTCGGGACGCAGCCTCGCGCCACCGCAGGCCGGGCAGGCCCGCAGCGACATGAACTCCTCGATCTTCTCCCGCGTCCACTCCGAGTCTGTCTCGCGATAGCGGCGCTGGAGGTTTGCGACGATGCCCTCGAAGCGCGTCGCGTAGGAGCGCCGGCGGCCGTAGCGGTTGCGATACGTGACCTGCACCGGCTCGCCGCCCGTCCCGTGTAGGAACACCGCGCGCTGGGACTCGAGCAGCTCGTCCCAAGGCTCATCGAGGTCGATGTCGTACATCTCGGCGATCGCCTCTGTCATCTGCTCGTAGTAGTTCGATGCGCTGTTCGCCCAGGGCGCGATTGCGCCTTCGCCGATCGACAGCGACGGATCGGGCACGACCAGCTCAGGGTCGATCTCCATCTGCGAGCCGAGGCCCGTGCAGCGGTCGCAGGCGCCGTGAGGAGAGTTGAACGAGAAAATCCGCGGCTCCAGCTCGACCAGCGAGGGACCGTGCTCCGGGCAGGCGAAGCGCTCGGAGAACGTGAAGATCGTGCCTGGCTGCGGCACCTCTCCGGGAACGATCTGCCCCGAAGGAGCCCGCGTGCCCTTGGCTCCCGTGGAGTGCTCCCCCTCCTGCCTGTCCTTGGCGGAGCCCACGACCTCGATCTCGACCAGCCCTTCGGCGAGCCCGACCGCCGTCTCGATCGAGTCAGCCATCCGCTTGCGCACGTCGTGGCGCATGACCAGCCGGTCGACCACCACCGAGATGTCGTGCTTGTAGCGCTTGTCGAGGACGATCGATTCCTCGAGCATCCGTACGCGATCGTCGATCTTCACGCGCGCGAAGCCGTCAGTGCGCAGCTCTTCGAGCAGCTTGCCGTACTCGCCCTTGCGCCCTCTGACGACCGGCGCCAGGACCATGAAGCGCGTCCCCTCGGCCAGCTCCATCACCTGATCGATGATCTGCTCTGCCGACTGACCCACGATCGGACGACCGCAGATCGGGCAATGCGGCTTGCCGACACGCGACCACAGCAAGCGCAGGTAGTCATAGATCTCGGTGACCGTACCGACGGTCGAGCGCGGGTTGCGCGAGGTCGTCTTCTGGTCAATCGAGATTGCCGGCGAGAGCCCCTCGATCGAGTCCACGTCCGGCTTGTCCATCTGGCCCAGGAACTGGCGCGCGTAAGCCGAAAGCGACTCCACATAGCGCCGCTGGCCCTCCGCGTAGATCGTGTCGAAGGCGAGCGAGGACTTGCCCGATCCGGACAGCCCGGTGATGACCGTCAGGGCGTCGCGCGGGATGGTGACCGTGACGTCCTTCAGGTTGTGCTCGCGGGCCCCTGAGACGATCAGCTTCTCCATACCTCTCCGAGTCTAGTTGATCGAACAGACGTTCCCATGGCCGACCGAGCCCGTCCGGCCCGATCTGGCCTACAGTTTGACGCTATGAGCGAGGAAGAAATTTCGCCTGGACCGGCGGGGCGGCTCTCCCGCGGCGTGCGCGCGTCGGACGCGGACCGCGACCAGCTCATCTCCGAGCTCAACGAGCACTCGGTGGCAGGCCGGCTGGACACCGAGGAGCTCGAGCGACGCGTGAGAGCCGCTTACGAGGCGCGGACGA
>JASLDD010000175.1 GCA_030151725.1 Solirubrobacteraceae bacterium | reverse complement strand
TCGAGATCGCGCAGCTCGTACATGGAGTATTCGTCGAAGTCCGTGAACAGGGTTGGCCCCTGTCGGGCAAAGCGCGCATCCAGCGAGGCCAGCTCCTGATAGCGGGCGGTGGGCGCCAGGTTGGCGACGTGATACTGAAGCGCATCCGAGGCCAGCGCGCCTGCGGCCAGGCCGAGCGCGAGCACACCCGCCGCCGGCAGCGAAAGCGCTCGCGAGGGCGCCCTGCGCAGCGCCGCAACTCCCCCCCACGCCAGCAGCACCACCGCCGGCGAGGTCAGCATCAGCGTCTTGGCCGCCGCCCACGTGGAGACGCTGAGGCTCACCACAAGCCATGCCAGCAGCATCAGCGCAAACCATCCGCCGAGGGCAAACAGCCGTCTTCGCAGCAGATGGAATGCCCCGAGTGCAGCCGCAAGCACCGTCAGCGCCATCAGCAGATGCGTCACCGTCAGCTGATCCCCGTAGGGGGAGAGCTTGTAGCTGCCTCCCAGCCACACCCCGAGTACCTGAACCGCGCGTAGCGGGCTGTGCAGGTTCCCGGGATTGCTCGTCGCGGCAATGTTCTGGGCGACCTTCACCGAGCCGGGTAGCTCAACCCACGTAGGCCATGCCGCGATTAGGAGCACCGCAGCCGCTCCGCCGAGCAGCGCAAGCGTCGGACGGATGCTCGCCCTCGACAGGCTGCTCGCGAGGACGGCACCGAGCACCGCCGCGCTCACGAGCGCCCACGTCGCGAACGCGACCCCCAGCGCGGAGATGCCCCCGGCGAGCAGCAGGGCGAAGGGAACCGCCGGGGCGACGCCACGGTTCAGCCACGCGCGATGCTCGACGATCAGCGCGCCCAGAGCCAGGACGATCGGCAGGGTTGTGATCTCCTTGATCGAGCCGAACAGCTCGTAGGCGTACACGAGCGCCGGAACCACAGCCGTGAGAGCCGCGAGCGCAGCCCAGGCGCCGTTCAGCCCCAGCCGCCGAGCGATCATCCAGGCGGGGCCGACGGCCGCGGCGAGCATGAAGGCGTTGAAGGGCTGAAAGGCCCAGATCAGCGGCAACCCCAGTAGGAACGCGCTGCCGCCAAACAGCGTGTCGGCGCCCGAGGGGTAGCTCGAGTTGTAGTAGTCGTTGATGAACTGGCCCACCGAGTTGTGCAGGTCGAGATGCGCGTAGTGCTGGCCGTGGCGGATGAGGAAGTCGGCGCCGATCAGGTGCACGGCGGAGTCCGACAGCACCATGTAGGAGGAGAACGTCGTCCGTCCCGACACCAGCACAGGGGCCAGGGCGATCAGATAGGCGAGCACCGACATCGCCAGCAGCGGTGCCCGCTTGCGCACTCCCCGCGCGAGCCTCACCGCTCGAGACCGACCCAACACGAAGCCGGCCACGGCCACAGCGAGCATCACATAGGGGGTGGCCGGGGCCACCGTGTAGAGGTAGGTGCTCAGCTGCGAGACCGCGATCAGGCCCGCGGCGCCCACCACCAGCAGCAGCGGCGCAGCCAGAGATCCTCCCGCGCAGCGGTCCATCAGCAGGCCCGTTCCCAGACAAAGCGCTGCAAGCACGCACGGGTAGAGCAGCGCGGTGACGATGAACATCAGTGCCCCGCGCTGGAGTCGAACCAGCGAGCTCGCTTGCGCGCGGCACCGTCGGGGCGGACCCCGGAGATGCTATAGGCCGCTATTTTCGGCCAGCGCCGCAGCGTACTTGCGGCGCGCCCGGCGGGACCTGCCAAGGCGCGCCGCAAGTTCGATACGAGACCGCTCCGCCTCATACCCACCCCGATGCGTTGGGGGCTTCGCGCATCGAGGGCCGACGAGAGCGGCCCCGTCCCTGTGGCCTCGAACGGGGGTCAAGCGAGGCCTGCCCCGCTCCTACCCGGCCAACAGGCAGCCAAAACAGCCTGAGACAGAAGTTGCTCGCGGTGCGCCGAGCGGGGAGCAAGTGCGCACCGCGAGCCGACGGGATGCCAAATCCGAGGCGCCGTCAACGACCAGGACTCCACGATCCGAGAAATCTTTCCGAAAGATCGCTCGCAGCTCTCGCGGCCCATACAATCGCCGCCATGATCCTCTATACGTGCCCAGCCCGTACCCATGGCGCCAACGCTCCACTCTTCAAGCATCCCTGCGGAGTGGCAGCGCAAGCGCTCGACACGGCGGGCCACCTTTACACCGTGAAGGTTGTCGGCGGCTTCAAAAACCTTCCCTTCAGCCGCATGGGCAAGCGCAAGGAGATCATCGAGCTGACCGGCCAACAGGATGTCCCGGTGCTCCTCCTCGATGACCGCTCCACGGTCATCGGCAGCGAGCAGATCGTGGCGTGGGCCGCGAGTCATCCCGCGACCGGCTGAGCGACCCGAGCCTGCGATGCCCCCGGCTGGATTCGAACCAGCGACCCTCGGATTAGAAGTGCACCGAGCGCCTACCCGTGGTATGCGTGTGAGTGCGTGTCGGTCGGTATTTACGCGGCTTGGAGGACTTGCGCTTGCGCGCCGTTGCGGGCTGTATCCGTGCCTTGCGCTGACACTTCGCTGACACTTTCGCGAGCGATCTTCGGCGTCGAGAGCGGGCCTCCAAGGTCGTCTCCGTCGAGCAGGTGCACGTAGGTCGCGAGCGTGAACGCGGGCGAGTGATGCCCGAGCCAGCGCTGGACCTGGACGGCGTTGCGGCCCTGTGAGAACAGCCTCGATGCACATGTGTGGCGGAGCGTGTGGAACGCTGCCCACGGCACACCTGCCTCCTCAGCAATGGGCTTCATGACCCGACCGTGCAGGTTGGAGTAGTCGAGCGGCTTGCCATGCCGGTTGCCGAAGAGCAGCGCCCGCTCACCAGGCCGAGTGCATAGTCAGCCGTCGCGCGATCGAGCAGGAGCCGTGGGAACAGCGCATCCGACGCGGACGCGAAGACACCCATGTACTCCGCTTCGAAACGAGTCGGGGTCATCGACTCCCGCGCCGCCTCAATCACGCTCGGATGGACCCAAGGGGCGTCCTCGATCCGCCACGCAAACGCCTCCACATGCTCAGACCCCTGCCGAGCAAGCGTCACATGGTCATAGAACGCCCCCGACGCTGCCGTAGCGCTCGACGCGAGCACGATCCGCGCCAACGGCCTCGCCGCCGTGGTCGGGAACGCCGCGCCAAGGATCAGCTCATCCGAGACGAGAGCGGCCTCATCAATCAGCAGCAGGTCGACCGACCAACCGCGGATCTGACGCTCGGACGACGGCACACTGCGGATCTCCGACCCGTTGCTCAACGTCAGCAGCCCCGCCGACTCATCGACCACGGATCGGCGCAGTAGCTCTGCGCCCGCGGCGATCGCGCGCACGTCGGCGAGCAGACGCTTAGCCGCCTCATCGCCCGCCGAGATGACGAGCACCCGCACGCCTGAACGCCTGAACGCCCGATGGAGTGCCAGCACGGCCAACGAGCGCGACTTGCCCGACTGGCGCGGTGCGACGATCACCGTGACCCGCTTGCGGAGCCTCAGCGCTCGCACCTGCTCGTCGGTCAACGGCCGCCCGATGATGTCACCGAATGCCTGCAAGTCTTGGCGAGCCGCAGCGAGATCAGCCACCTGCACCATCGCCTTCCGCTGCGGTCTCAGCGGCCCACTGGCGCGCGATGTCTGCCGTAGAGGCGAGATCCAGTCCCAGGGCAGAGCGCGACTTGGGCGTCATTCCCAACTGCTCGAGGTAGCCGACGATCTCTTTGCGGAACCGCGACGCGAGCTCAACGGCCGGGCGCGGCCGGCGCCGAACGAACAGGCCGTGCTCGGCGAGATGCTTGTTCACGTCCTCCAGATGGCAGAGCGCTACCGCCAGCACAGAGACGATCGCCGCGTCATGGCTCGGCAGACCGCCGCCAGTTGCTCGCAGCGGTGCGTCTGCCGCGATGGCGTCATAGATCGCCCGCGTCTTCGCGTCGAGCCTGGCAGCTGCGATCTCGGCGTACCCGCCATGCGAGAGCGCACGCTGCTCGCCGGGTTGGATCGGTGGCGCAGGCGTGAGGTTCGCGATCTGACGGTTGCGGGCGTCGGCGTCTGAGCTGAGCGGGGTCATCTGACCACCGGATCAGTCATCCGGCCGTCCCGCTGAGATCCGCTCGGTAGAGCCAGATCTTGACCGGGTGTCAGCAGTGTGCCAGCGAGATAGGCGTCCAACTCGGCGCGGTGCAGCAGCACGCGAGAGCCATCCTTGTGGCGCGGCAGACGAGACTGCGAGAGCAGATCGTAGATGCGCTTCGGCTTGCAGCGCAGATAGTCAGCCGCCTCATCCACGGTCAGCCACGGCGACGCTCCACGCGCGCTAGCGAGGTGGTCAGCCAACAGCTCAGCAACCCTCTCAGCCACCGCAGGCGCCAACGAGTCGAGCATGGTGGGAGTCAGATCGGGATTCGTGTTTTCCTCCGAGCGGCCATCAGCGGCGGCGCTTGACGGTTGGGGCGGTGCGCTCATGTGCTTGTCCCGGTGGTCGTGTCGCCGAATAGCGCTTCGAGGTCTGTGTCTGTCGGGACACGGTGGGCGCCGTTGCTGTGGCCGTTGTCGTGACCGTGACCGTGTCCCCCCTTAAGGGGTGGGGACACGGGGACACGGTCTTTCGACCCTGTGTCTGGACACGCTTGTGGACACGGGTCGGACACGGTGGACACGGTTGGCTGGCGGTAGGGCGTCACGCTGCTGTGTGCATGGCCTCCGGCGCCTCGCTCGACGGTCACGAATCCCTCGCTGACGAGTAGATCGAGCGCCAGGTCGACGTAGCCGGCTTTGCCGCCGACAGTGGCCCGGATGGCGCGCTTGGAGAGCCCTGGCGTTGTCTCGAGCGCTTCGCTTACGGCTTGCATCTGGTGTGTCGGGCGGAAGCTGGTGGCGCTGTCGGGGCGGTGGCGCGCTTCGATCCGCTGTGTGTCCTTGACGAACAGCCATTCGTCGCCGCGGGTGAAGGCGGCGCGGATGGAGCGGACCTTGTCGGCTTTGACGAGCAGGCCGGGCGGCGTGGTCGAGATCGCGCAGGAGAATGTGAGGTCGGCGCGGTCGGACTTCGCGCTCGCGCCCTTGGCTCGGCCTTTCGCGCCTGGGTCGTGGCCGACGTTGTCGAGCATGGGGACGGTGACACCCGCTGTGACTATGGGCTGGATGAGTCGGCCGTGGAAGTCGACGTACTCGCTGTTGGCCTTGTCGAAGTCGAGGCCGAGCGCTGAGGCGACTGCGGAGATCGGGTCGATGACGAGCAAGTCGTACCGGCCGCTCATTGCGGCGATCCACTCGGACGGGTGTTTCCAGGCGTGGCTGATCGTGTCGGCGAGGTCGAGGTAGCGGACGCCGGCAAGCTGTTCGCGGAGCTCGTCGTCGACACGGTCGCAGCGGCGTTCGGCGAGTAGCGCGGCGCGCGCATTGAACTCGCTGTGTGTGACCTCCGAGCCGAGGTAAGCACAGCGGACCCCTGCACGTGCTGCGTCGTAGAGGGCGGCTTGGACAAGGGATGAGCGGCCGCCGCCGGTCGGGCCGACGATGACGGCGCAGCTCCCTGCGTGGAGGAATGGGAAGCCGGGGATCGCGGGCAGCGGCTCGACGCTTGCTGCGGAGGGGTCCATGGGCTGCCCGGATAGCCAGTCATCGCTCATGTGGCCCTCGCGGTTGACGTGCGCTGTCGCGCTGGGACTGCGCCGCCGGCCACAGGTCGACCTCAGCTCGTGCGCCGCGATCGTCGATCGGCAGCTTGTGGCAGCCGGCTAGGCAGACGAGCTGGCTGTCGTCGGCGTAGGCGAGCGTGTTCAGCGCGTCGAGGATCGCCTTCGCGAGGTTGTCGAGGTCAGCTTGGCTATTGGCGCCGTAGAAGCGCATTGACGCGGCAAACGGCACCGACCCGAGCGCTGGCCTTCCGGCCTCCATCCATGAGTCCTGCACTAGCTCCCGGTATGCCTTCGACCTTGCCGGGAGGTAGTGGCGCCCGCCACGCGTCCGGCTGCGTTGCAGCGGCACGGGCTTGCCGATGATCGAGAGCCGGATCATGCGGCGACCCGCTGACTGAGGCCGCTTCTGATCGTCGCTCGGATCTCCGCGTCACCGAGGCCAGCGGCAGCGGCCGCCTGGTGGAGTACGGGCAGCGCCGCTGCCTCCTCGAGCTCGCCCGCGTCGACGCGCTCAGCTACCCGGCAGACGGCCCAAAAGAGCGCGGCATTGCGGTTGCCCTCCTGGGCTTCGCTGACAGTGCGGGCGAGCCCGTCGAGCACCCTCTCGGGTGGTGCGCCCTGATCGGGTGCCACCTGGCGGCGCGGCGAATAGTGGCTGCTATCTGGCAGCTTGCCGACAACCTCGAGAGCATCGAACGAAGACAGCTCGAGGCGCACACAAACGACCGGGCGCGGTGGATCGTGCTTCTGGGAGAGGGTGCCAGCGGGTCGAAGGATGCGCGCTGGGTCGGTGGCGTTCATATCCCCGCCGAGCGCGAGCGCGAGGCGCCGGTTTGCGCGCTGTGCATCGGATGGCGATAGCGGGCGCCTGAGCGGCCAGTAACAGTGACAGTGACCGTTCGAGCCCGTCTCGATGACGATGGCGGGGGCCGGATCGAACGCCATCGCTGCTGCCAGGGCCTCGGCAGTATCGAGGTCCGCCCACAGCGTCCATACGCGCGCGACCGCCGCGGCTCTGCCTTCGGGGCGCACCCGTGGGGCGACGCCAACAAACACGTTCCGGCGCGGCGCCAGCTCGAGGATGTGCTGCTTAGCCTCGGCGATCTCCCTCACGGGGATGAAAGCGCGCTCTGGCGCCGGGCGCCCGTCGACGCAGAGCGGACGAACCTCGATCAAGCTCGATGCCGGCTCGCTGCCGACGATCGCGGCGAGCTGCAAGGCGAGCGCGTCGCCCTGGGGGATCATGCAGGCCCCAGCTGGGCAGAATGGGTGAGCGGAGGCGGTGCTAGTCGGGGCCGCCGGGCAGGTTCGCCCGGCTCACTATCGCCTGATTCGCCGCCCGAGTCGCTGCTACTTCGCCGCGTCGCACGGCGACCGGCGGGCCTGCCACCACGGCCACGCGAACGCGAACGCTGACCGATCGCAGCCGAGCGTGGAGTGCTGCCGCTCTGAGGAGCCGGGGCGTGCCACGGCTCCTCGCGGACGATGCGACGGTCGACGATTTCGGTTTCGATGCCTCCGGTAGCCGTCCCCGTCGTGATGACCATGGTGGTGCTCTCACTAAACGCCTTCCAGAAGGCGTCGGGGTCTCTCGCGGCAAGCTCGCCTAGGGGATCAGCGCATGGTGAGCGCATAAGTCGATCCTTGTACGTTCGTAATCATGTGCGGATAGAAGTACAGCGGCTATCGGACGGAAAAGCTCGCGGCACCTCGAAAACGACGGAAGCCCCGCTGGAACGGGGCCTCCGAAGACATGAAATTACGAACCAAAGAACCGACCCCCTACAGGATAGTCGGCGCGCGGACGACTTAGTGTCGGGCCGGGACCGTCATCGCCTCGTCGAGCTGCGTCAGGCTGACATCATGTCTCCAAGTCCACCCCTACGAAGTCAACGGCCGACCTGGGTTTAGTCAGGCACCAAGTAAAGGTGCCAAAGGATCCCGGCCAAATGTCTCGGGATCGAGTCGGCTTTGAGCGATCAGCTCATCTGCATCGACGTTTTGATGGTCAGCCACACGCGCCAGCGCACCCTTGGGCTCCGTGGGCATGATGTTCCCGGCTCTGAGCTGCCATATCTGCCCCTTGTCCGGATTCGTGAGTTCGCAGATCCTGGACAGATAGGCAAAGAGGAGTCCGCTCGCCTTGACGGGGTTGTGCCCGGCGCCCATAGCGACTACCAGCGTGAGCTTTGTCCGGTCCAGGACGTTTAGCTCTGGCGCCTGGTTCAGCATCGAGTTGTCGGTCGTGATAAGGCCGTCCCAGGCGTGTAAGTGATGGTGCAGGGCAAGTAGGATTTCCCAGTCGTCGAGATCCGCTAGGCGGCTGTCGATCTCGGCAAAGCTCACGAGCTCAGCGTCTGCCTGGTAGTCCCTCAGGACGTTGACGATCGGCAGCGGGAAGCCTTGATCGAGCGCGAATCGTCGCGGCACGCGGCTACGCTGCGCGCAGGTTGCGGCCGAGGTTGTTAGCCAACTGCTGCTCCAGGTCGATTGCCTGATCGATTGCCATCTGGTCAATGTCCGGATACAGCCGATAGATCTTCGCTATCGGCAACCCCGATGCCGTCAGGGCACCGACAGCTTGTGACTCGAGGCGAGTACGTTCTATGTGTGGGGAACCCCCGAGCTTGCCCGGGACGATCCGCAGGTGCGGTCGCGGACAGACCAGGTCCGGCCCACGGGTACTGCTGGTTTGAAACGGGGCGAGCACCTCCAGGATCGTTTCATCGACATCAGTTCCGCCCAGGGCACGTTGCCCATCCTCGGCGCGCTCGAGCGAAGGCTCAGTGGCTAGCCATACGCTCCCCTGGTGGTCGACTCGTACTGAAGGGCCGCCGTCCTCGGTCCAGAGCGCAAGCTCGAGCTGCGCAAGCTTTGCGCGAGCGCGCCGAACGGCGTTCATGGTGCTTGCCGGGATCTCCCGTTCGTCTTGGCCGACCTTGGGCTGACGCAGCCAGTGAATGACCCGGAGCTGCATGAGGTCGGCGTAAGACCAGAGCATCACCCTCGTCTGAGAGCCCGTCGGAACGAGGATGTCGTGCTTTGCCCACCACCTGACCGTGCTGAGGGGCACGCCAGAGAGAGCGGCCGCTCGATCAGCTGTATATGCGCCTCGAGGAAGGATCGCGACTTGGGTCATCTTGGCTCAGTGTGCCGCAAGAGCCTTCGGGATGGGCACTCCGTGGCCTCTTCGCCGTTGGTCCCACCAGTCCTGCGTAGCCGCTCGACAAAGGCCGCCTTGTGCAGCCACACGGTGCGCCCCCCCGACTTGCTGCTGGCACTTCGCTGGCACTGTGGCGAAACGCCCTCGCCTTCTCATCGTCCTTATGCTCGAATACCTCAGACTAGAGCCATTTTTGAAGATGCCCCCGGCTGGATTCGAACCAGCGACCCTCGGATTAGAAGTCCGATGCTCTATCCAGCTGAGCTACGGGGGCGCGATCACACCGCTCACACAGTCTGCCCGTAAGCGGCGCCCGTTGACGGGACGTTTCCAATCGTGGCACCCGTGTAGGACCGAACCGAGTGCCGCGGCGATGCAGTCCGAAAGAGCGGTCAAACGATACTTAGGCACGATTGAGCAGAAACGTGTAAAAGTTGCGTCATGAGCCCAGTGGAGAGCGACGAAGAGGACCTGACCCGCAAGCAGCGCCGCGAGCAGGCGCGTGCCGGGCGCAGGGCAATGGAGGAAGCCGAGGCCGCCAACGCCGCCCGGCGCAAACGACTCACCCAGCTCGGCATGATCGCCGGCCTGGTGGTCGTGGTGATCGTGATCATCCTCGTCGCCACAGGCGGCGGCAGCAAATCCAAACCCCCGGCCGTTGGAACGAACACCGCCAACAAGGAAGCCCAGGCCGTCGCGACGCTCGTCGCCAACATCCCCCAGAAAGGCAACGTCCTGGGCTCTCCCTCTGCTCCCG
>JASLDD010000162.1 GCA_030151725.1 Solirubrobacteraceae bacterium | reverse complement strand
GCCGGCGACTACCTGCGCCAGGAGCTGGCACAGGTGGGCATCGAGGCCGAGATCGCGGGCCGCGCCAAGCACTTCTACTCGATCTACTCGAAGATGACCAAGAAGGGCCGCGAGTTCAACGAGATCTACGACCTCACCGCGATGCGCGTGATCGTCGACTCGGTCAAGGACTGCTACGGCACCGTCGGTGTCATCCACTCGCTTTGGAAGCCGCTGCCGGGTCGCTTCAAGGACTTCATCGCGATGCCCAAGTTCAACATGTACCAGTCCCTGCACACCACGGTGATCGGGCCCGAGGGACGCCCCTTGGAGATCCAGATCCGTACGCTCGAGATGCACGAGATGGCCGAGTTCGGGGTGGCTGCGCACTGGCTCTACAAGGCGCCGCCGCCCGGCAGCGGCGACGACGGCGGTCGCTGGGGCGCGGGCGAGGAGGGCAAGCTCAAGTGGCTGCGCTCGATGCTCGACTGGCAGAAGGAGCTCTCGGACCCCCAGGAGTTCATGGAGACGCTGCGCACGGATCTCTTCGAGGAGGAGGTCTACGTGTTCACGCCCAAGGGCGAAGTCAAGTCGCTGGCTGCGGGAGCGACGCCGCTGGACTTCGCCTACGAGGTGCACACCGAGATCGGCCACCGCTGCGTGGGCGCCCGTGTGAACGGGAAAATCGTGCCGCTTCACTACGAGCTGCGCTCGGGCGACATCGTCGAGATCCTCACCGCCAAGCGCGAGCGCGGTCCCTCCCGCGACTGGCTGGCGACGGTCAAGACGACGCGCGCCAGGAACAAGATCAAGGCCTGGTTCAAGGCGGAGTCGCGTCAGGACACCGAGCACACCGGCCGCGAGCTGCTTCAGGAGCACCTGCGCAAACAGGGCCTGCCGGCGCAGAAGATCACCGGCTCGGCGCTGCTCGCGGACGTGATCCGCGAGGTCGGCTACCGCAAGGCGGACGACTTCTACATCGCCCTCGGTGCGGCCAAGGTCTCGCCCAAGCTGGTTGTCAGCAAGCTGCTGCAGCGGCTCAAGCAAGGCGAGTCGGCCGACGGCGAGGACACGGCAGCCGATCTGCTGCGCGTCGGTCGCGCGCGGCGGCGCCCGACGAAGTCCTCGGGTCAGTACGGGATCAGGGTGGAAGGCGTAGAGGACGTGATGCTGCGCCTGGCCAAGTGCTGCAGGCCGGTGCCCGGCGATGAGATCCTCGGCTACATCTCACTCGGACGTGGGATCACGATCCACCGCGAGGACTGCCCCAACGCGGGGCTCCTGCGCAAGAGCCCCGAGCGCTTCGCCAACGTGGCCTGGGAGGGCGATCAGTCGACGGGCTTCATCGTCGAAATCCAGATCGATGCCTGGGATCGCCACCGTCTGCTCGAGGACCTGTCGCGCGCGTTCTCGGAGTCGGGCTCGAACATCATGGAAGCACGCTGCCTGTCAATGGGGCCGATGGTCAAGAACCGCTTCGTGGTCGAGGTCGCAGACACGCACGCGCTAAAGGGCGCGATCACCCGCCTGCGCAACATCGAGTCGGTGTTTGACGCCTACCGCGTCACTCCCGGCAGCGCCAGCGCTTAGCCGCTCCTCTCCCAGGCCAAGACCGAGCCTGTGCGCCTTTGCCGGCCGTCTAGGAGATCACGCAGAGCGCCTCGGGCAGCACCGAGTAGCTGGCCTCGGTGACCTCGCCGAGGAAGTCTCCATCGACCTGCAGCGGCAACGGTCGGCCGTCGGCGCTGCGCACCGTCATCGCGCTCACGTCGCGCAGCCCGCTGACCTGCCTGTTCCCTGATACGCGAGCCCGACGGGAGAAGGCGCGCCAGGCGATCGAGGGCATCGACAGGAGGGTCGCCCGGTGAAGAACGCCGCCTGCGAGCTGGCCTGAGTCGAGTGTCGCGCCGTCGACGATGTTGATGGGGCGATTCTGGAAGTAGGTGAAGGGGGAGCCGTTCTGCACGATCGCGGTGACGCCCTCGAGCGTCTCGTCGCCCGCCTGCACCTGCAGGCGCGGGGGGCGCAGCAGGTAGCGGCGCAAGAACGTGCTCACGGCCACCCAGGTGAAGTAGTAGGCGCCGAGTCGGGCCTTCAGCCGTGGGTTGGAGTCGACGCGCTCGACCACGCTGGCATCGAGTCCGAGCCCCGAGGCGAACGTGAAGCAGCGCCCGTTGACGACACCCAGGTCGACCTTGCGTGGACGCCAGTCGTCGGCCATCGCGAGCAAGTGCTCGGTTGCGTCGACAACATCGCCGGGGATGCCGAGCATCTTGCCGAACACGTTGGCCGAGCCTCCCGGCAGGCAGCAGAGCGGCGTGGAGGAGCCCAGCAGGCCGTTGGCGGCTTCGTTTACGGTCCCGTCGCCGCCGAAGGCGACGACCACGTCATAGCCCTCGTGGGCGGCCTCGCGACAGAGCTCGGTGGCGTGGCCGCGTGCCTCGGTGTCGACGGCATCTACCTCGAAGCGACCCTGCAGCGCATAGACCACGAGATGGCGCAGCCGGTCAGAGACCGTGGTGGCGTACGGGTTGACGATGATCAGCATGCGCCGTCTGCGCTCAGGGTCGGCGAAGCGAAACGGCGCGTCCTCCTGCTCGGTCTGGCCCTCGTCGCCGCGGCCACGGATCTCAGTGCTCACAGCGTGGCCTACACCGCACTTGTGCTTGCGTTACCGCCAGCCGGCTAATGATCCACTTGCATGCCTGCCGATACGGTTGCTAAACTGCCGCACACAAGCAGTACACATCCAGAGGGGTGGAGGGCCTGGCCCTACGAAACCCCGGCAACCACCGCCAAGTCACAGGCGGGAAGGTGCCAATTCCAGGTGATGTGTGGCCGGGCTTCGCGCTCTTCGCCACACGTGACAAGGCGAAGGCTATAAGCGAAGGAGCCCCATCATGGCTGTCAGTCATCTTCAGTGCAAGGAGTGCAAGGCGGAGTATCCGCTGGAGGCGCTCTACGTATGCGACAAGTGCTTTGGGCCGCTGGAGGTCGTCTACGACCACAGCCGCACGAGCGAAGACCTCGGCGAGCTGCGCCGCCGCATCCAGGGCGGCCCGCAGAACATCTGGCGCTATGCGGACTTCCTGCCGCTCGCCGGCGGCCCTCCCGGCCCCTCGGGCCGGCTGGCCTCACGCGTCGGCCTGCCGGCAGGTTGCACACCGCTGATCAAGGCGGACCGTTTGGCTGAGCGGCTGGGCCTGCGTGAAGTGTGGGTCAAGAACGACGCCGCCAACCCGACGCACTCCTTCAAGGACCGTGTCGTCTCGGTGGCCGTGACCCGCGCCCGTGAGTTGGGCTTCGAGACGATCGCCTGTGCGTCGACCGGCAACCTCGCCAACTCGGTGGCCGCCCACGGCGCCGCGCTGGGCATGGACTCCTACGTGTTCATCCCGGCTGATCTCGAGGAGCAGAAGATCCTCGCGACGGGCATCTATGGGACGAACCTCGTTGGTGTGGATGGCAACTACGACGACGTCAACCGCCTGTGCACCGAGCTGTGCGCCGAGCGGGAGTGGGCGTTCGTGAACATCAACCTGCGCCCCTACTACGCCGAGGGATCCAAGACGCTGGCGTTCGAGATCGCCGAGCAGCTGGGCTGGGAGCTGCCTGACCGCTGCATCGTGCCGATCGCCTCGGGCTCGCTGTTCACGAAAATCGCCAGGGGCTTTGACGAATGGCGCGAGCTCGGGCTGCTCGAGGGCGAGCTGCCGAGGATGAACGGCGCTCAGGCCGAGGGCTGCTCGCCCGTGGCCAGTGCATACGCCGCCGGCCATGATGTCTGCCGCCCGGTCAAGCCGAGCACCATCGCCAAGTCGCTCGCCATCGGCAACCCAGCCGACGGTCCCTACGCGCTCGACTTGGCCCGTCGCACCGGCGGCGGCGTGGACTCGGTCAGCGACGATGAGATCCGCGCGGGGATCAAGCTGCTGGCGGAGACCACCGGGGTGTTCACCGAGACGGCCGGCGGTGTGACGACGGCGGTGCTGGCCAAGCTTGCAGCGCAAGGGGACATCGACCCGGACGAGCGTGTCGTGCTCGTGATCACCGGTGAGGGCCTGAAGACGCTTGACGCGGTACGCGGCACTTTTGAGACGCGCACCATCAAGCCGACGGTGGAGGCGTTTGAGGCCGGTGTCGCCCAGGCGGTGGGCGTCTGATGTCGGTTGTGGTGAAGATCCCGACGCAGCTGCGATCGGCTGCCGGCGGTGAGGCTGAGACGGTCCTCGATGGAGCCACCGTGCAGGAGGTGCTGGACGGTCTGTTCGAGCGCTTTCAGGAGCTGCGCCCCCGCATCGCCGACGATGACGGCTCGCTGCGGCGCTTCGTCAACGTCTACCTGGCAGGCGAGGACATTCGCTTCCTCGATGGTCTGAAGACGCCCGTCAAGGACGGCTCGGAGCTGACCATCCTGCCTGCTGTCGCGGGCGGCTGAGAGCGCGCGTCCCACCGAGCTGGCTCCGCTTCCGGGCGAAGCGGTCGCTCGGTCAGCGTGTGGCGATGTGTGTTGAGTGCAGCGCGTGTCTTGCCGGAGGCGCCGGCGTTGCGCCGCTGAATCCGATCGTCGAGACGAGGCCGGCGGCGCACATGGCCCCGATCGTCAATGAGCGCATGCGACGTGGGGTCAGCCAGCTGAAGTGATGGGTCTGGAGCCAGGTCCTGAACCCCGTGGCCGCTGAGGCGGCAGCCATTGCACAGCCTGCGCACATGAAGGGAGGGTAGCGCCGCTGCCTAAAGACGTTCGGGCTCGGCTGCTCCGGTGCGAGCCTCAAGGCGCCGGCGCAGCTCTGCACCGCGACCCGCGGCCACTGCGCGCGCTGCCCGTGCCTCGGTCAGCTCGAGGCCTTGGGCCTGCGCGAACTCCAACAGCTCCTGGCGCTCCTCGCCCTCGCGTGCGGTGCGCAGGAACAGCCAGCAGAACAGGCCCAGCGTGAGAATCGACTCCTCGACCATCATGATCGCGCCCGCGAGGTTCTGATCGGCCAAGGGGGAGATGTGGTAGACGGCGTCCCCGTGCAGGTAGAAGGGATAGAAGACGCTCCCCGACCACAGGAAGATGTTGCCGAGGACCGTGCCCGTGAGACGCACGGCCACGATGTACAGGAGCTTGCCCAGGTTGCCGAACCAGGAGGGTGTGGGCAACGGGCCGAACAGGCACATCCACATGTTGATGCCCAGGCCCAGGAACATCGCATGCTCGAGGCCGTGCACGCTTGAGTGCCGTAGTGCCGCTTCATACAGCCGAGGCAGATGCCACACGTACAAATCGATGGCCCACAGCGGGAACGCGACTGCCGGGTGTGAGAGCGCGCGCAAGCGGTCGAAGAAGCGGATGCGCAGGATCGGCGCCAGCAGCGGGCCGGTGAGGCCGAGCACGATCAGCAGCGCCGCGATGTCGCCCAGCAGCAGGTGCTCGATCATGTGCACATAGAGCAGTTCCTGGCTGGCGGAGCCGAGCGAGGTAGGCGCGACGCCGATCAGCACGAAGCCTCCATAGAAGGACGCCTGACGCCAGCCGGGCACGGGGTGCCCATCGCTCGCGAGCGTGTGCGCGCGGCGGGCGTAGAGGAGGCCGACGATCGCAAGCGGCCCGAGCTGGAAGGCAGCGGCGATGTCCGCCGAGACAGCGAGCGGCGTGAAAAGCATTCACGAGCAGATTACTGAGGCTGTAGCCGACCGGGTCGGGTGCAGGACGCGCTTGCATAGACTGCGCTGGGCATGAGATCCCCCGTCCGTCGCATGCTCGTAGCGCTTACCGGGGGGCTGGGTGTGGTGGCGTTGGCGGTGCCCGCGAGCGCCGAAGCCCACGGGATCGTCGGCAAGGCCGACCTGCCGATCCCGGTATGGCTGTTCAGCTGGACCGCCGCGATCGTGCTGGTGGTCTCCTTCGTGGCGCTCTCCACGCTGTGGCGCAGCCCGCAGCTGCAGGACCAGCGCGTGCGCAGGCTCATCGCGCTGCCCGCGGCGCTTGAATGGCTGGCATGCCTGGTGGGCGTGGGGCTGTTCGCGCTCGTCATATACAGCGGCTTCAATGGCGCTCAGGTGGCCAACGCCAACTTCTCGGTCACGTTCATCTATGTGATCTTCTGGGTCGGGCTGCCCGTGGCGAGCGTGCTCTTCGGCGACGTCTTTCGCGCCTTCAGCCCGTGGCGGAGCTGCGCCCGGGTGCTGGTGGCGCTCACAACACGGCTTCGCGGCGCTCAGCGCCATAGTCCACCGCTCGCCTATCCGGAGTGGCTCGGCAACTGGCCGGCCGTGGCCGCCATCATCGGCTTTGCGTGGCTCGAGCTCGTGTACGTGGAACGCGATCATCCCTCCACGCTTGCGGCGCTCTCGCTCGGCTATTTCATCGTGATGCTCGCGGGGATGGTCCTGTTCGGCGTGGAGGAGTGGGGGGGATCGGCGGACGGCTTTGGGGTGTACTTCGGTCTGCTTGCGCGGCTCTCAGCCTTCACCCGGGGCAAGGATCGCGCTATCTACGTGCGCCGTCCGTTGAGCGGCATCACAGACCTGCCGTTGCGGGCGGGAACCGTCGTGCTGATCTGCGCGCTCGTCGGCACAACGACGTTCGACGGCTTCAGCAACGGCGGCATCTGGCGCAACAACGAGCCAAGCATCCAGAACATGTTCTCCGATCTGGGCCTGTCATCGACACCTGCTCAAGAGCTGGCCTACTCGGTGGGACTGGTGCTATGCGTCCTGCTGATCCTAGCCGTCTACCGCGTCGGGATCCTCGGCGTGAGCGGTGTCAGCGAGCGTTACAACAGCCATGCTCTGTGGCGGAGCTTCGCCCACACGCTCGTGCCGATCGCGTTTGCGTATGTGGTGGCGCACTACTTCTCGCTGCTCTTGTGGCAGAGCCAGGCGATGGCCTACCTGATCTCCGACCCGCTCGGCAACGGGTCGAACCTGTTGGGCACCAGTGGCTATCAGATCGATTACCACGTGATCTCCTATGCGGACATCTGGTACGTGCAGGTCGCCGCCCTCGTGGCGGGCCATGTGGGGGGGCTGGCGCTCGCTCACGACCGTGCACTGGTCCTCTACAAAGACCCCGAAGAGGCCGTGCGCAGCCAGTATTGGATGCTGGCTGTGATGGTCGCCTTCACAAGCTTTGGGCTGTGGCTGCTCTCCTCCGTGGGGACGTGAGCCGCGGGCGGTGATAGATTTTGCGGCCATGGCTCCGCTCGCCTGTCTGACGCACTGGTACATCTCGATGCTCTACGTCGTGCCCGTGGTGGCAGTTGGCGGATGGGGATGGTGGAGCGCCAAGCGGATGGCGCGCAAGAAGTCCGGTCAGGGGCCGCAGGCCGGGGCTCGCACCACCTGAGTAGCTGTTCCCGCGCCGGCCTGAAAAAGGTTTGCCAACACCGCCTTTTGGCGCTTCATCATTTCTTCACGAGCGTTGAGGTTGAGCTGAGTAGCATGGGCTTTACTAGCCATATGACCTCACAGACACTCATCCGTCCCGTCGCCGATGGGCTGACCGAGAGGTTCGATCCGACGGCCTGTTTGGACGAGCGCGTGCGCCACACGGCAGCGCTTACAGGCCCTGTTGCTCCGGGTCGCTACATACAGGTCAAGGGCCCAGATCGAACCCTGCTCATCCCGTTGAGCACCGAGGCGATCCACATCGGCCGTGGTATCTCCGCGGACCTGCATCTCGATGAGAGCTCCGTCTCACGACGCCATGCGATCCTCGTCCCGCGTCCCTCTGGTGCGCGTGTGCTCGACGATCGCAGCTCCAACGGCACGTTCGTGAACGGACGGCGTATCCAGCAGGCAGATCTCGCCGACGGCGACGTGATCATGCTGGGCCGGATCATGCTGCGCTATCTCGAGGTGTAGGCGCGCTCAGGCCGGCGGAGGACCCCGCGGGACCCGCTTCCCGCGGTCCGCCCGACGCGCTCACAGGCGCCCTCGACTGGGCGCGTGGAGGCTGGTCGACGGACGCCCAGTCCGCCGACCACCCAACAGGTCTTGACTAGCCCTCGACTGCGAAGGCGGGCTCGACGGAGCTTTCGCGTGCGCGCCACTCCTGCAGGCTTTCCAGCGAGCCGTCGATGATGCGGTTGAGGAACTCGGTGCGGTCGTTGATGTGCGGAAGCGGCACACCGGGCACGGGAACCTCGAGGAACTCACACAACGGCTCCCAGCCGTCTGTGACGCTCCACACGAGCAGGCGCTCGGGCGGAATCGCGCTCTTGACTTCCTCGTTGTGGCGGAGCATCGCGTCGATCAGCTGCTGGGAATCGCCATGCCCGCCGGCGAAAGTTCCCTGGCCCTGCCAGAGCAGGCCGTCGATCATGCTCAAGAAGCCGCGCCACTGCGGGTTCACGCAGGCCTGGGCGCTGGAGAGCAGCCTGATCAGCGACTCGCCGTTGCGGACCGCCCATACGGTCTCGCGCATGCTGCGCTCCCACGCCTCGGGGTCGCGAACGCTCAGCAGGACCTTCGCCTCGGGGTAGAAGTCGGCGAGCTCACGGTAGAAGTAGCCGCCCGGCCAGTCGACGGTCGACTGATACCCGTCGAAGATGTCCGTCCAGCGGGGCTCTCCCGCCAGTGCCTGCTCCCACAGCGGTGCCTGCTCGAGGTCGCCGAGCACGCTGACCATGTGGTAGCACGGCCCGATTCCCAGCATCTCCAATGCCATCTTCTGCGTCAGCGTGCCTGTACGCGGCATGCCCGCACCAATCAGCTTCATGTTTCTCCTCGCGCTGCTCGCGGTTCGTTCTCGACGTGGCCCCTCGCCGCGCCGCCTATGGACTTGTGCCCCCTCTGCAGCGCACACAGCGCTGGACTCCAACGGACTTTATCTGAGGGCAGAAGTCCAATATGAAGAAAAAGCGAACATTTGATCGCTCTTCCGAGGCTCGTCTCGGCCCGTCTTCACGGCGTGCGACAGCGGTCTCCCGCGGCTGACCGATCAGTCCTGTGGGCCGACGCCCGAGGTGTCCGGCCGCCGATCGTGTGAAGGTTGGCGAAAGGGCAGCACGTCGCTCAGTCCGGTCAGCTCGAACAGGCGCTGCACGGCGCTGGAGCCGGGGATGAGCCCAAACTCATAGCCGTTGTTCTCACAGATCTTGCTTGCGAACACGATTGCGGCGAGGCCTGTCGAGTCGATGAACACGAGCTTGCTGAGATCGAGTGTGACGGCCCGCGTGCCGTCTGTGCACAGGCGCGACATGGCCCCTTCAAGACTGGGTACCGACGCGATGTCGAGTTCACCTCGCAGCAGCAACGTATAGCGGCCGTCCTGTCCGACCTGCTCTATGTCAATGCCCGTGGGCGGCAGTGGTTCGATCATCGGTGGTACTGACGGTTGCGGCATTGGACCTCGGACATCACGACCTCCGCACATGAATTGGCTGTGCGAGAGTCCCCTCTGGCTGCACGGCCCCAATTTCTGAGTGATGGGGGCCCTGCTGTGCCAGCGTGTCCTACCGCTTGTCCATGCCCTCAAAGCCCCTAAGGAGCCCAAAGGCACGCACGATGATCCTAGCGCACGACCGTCCGGTCACATGAGATAGTGCGTATGTGCACGATGATCACGGGCAGGCGGGGAAACCGCCCACGATCGCGCTGGGGGATGACCCTCCAGGGGGGTCATCGAGGCCCGCGAACGGGGCGGGCCACGCAGTGCTGGTGATCGGAGAAGGCGGCGGCCTCGGCGCCGCTCTGATGCGCAGGCTCGAGCAGAACGGCATCGTCGCCGAGGGCGCGACTGGCTTCAGCGACAGCGAGCTCGCCACGATCCTTGCGCTCGAGCGCTGGGATGCGGTGGCGGTCGTCACGCGCGATGACGTGCTGGCGCTGCGTCTGACGCTTCTGAGCGCACACCTGCGACCCGACCTCTCACTATGGGTGACGATGTTCGACCGCACGATCACGCGTGAGCTGCGACATGTGGTCCCGGCGGTGCACGTGCTCTCGCCCTCAGAACTTGTCGCCGAGGATCTCGCCCAGCACTGCATCTCCGCTGGAGGTGGGGCAGGGTCGCGCCGCGCTCACGGCACGCGCCTGGTCGACGACGCGCTGAGGCTGCTCGTGCGGGCGGGCGTCGGTCTCCTGCTGGCCCTGGTCGTGGAGGCGACGATCTCGATGATCGCGCTTCACGAGGGCGTGGTGGACGCGCTCTACTTCAGCACGAGGTCCGTGGCCACGGTGGCGGGCGCTCCGGGTGCGGCGGCGGGCGGAGCGTGGTTCAAGGTGCTCTCGGCCCTTGACACCCTGGCTGCGCTGCTGCTGGTGGCCGTGTTCACAGCTGCGTTGGTGCGCCGCCTCAGTCGCCCGCGCCTGACGACACTGCTCGGGGCGCGCGCCGCGCCGGCCAGGAACCATGTGCTGCTCGTCGGCTTCGGGCAGGTCGGCTTTCGCCTCGCACAGGAGCTGCGCAAGCGCGGCGTCGCCGTGCTGGGAGTCGAGCAGGACCCCGAGGCGCCCTGCGTGCGGCTCGCCCGCGCCGCCGGGATCCCCGTGGCGATCGGACGCGGCGATGACCGCGAGACGCTCGAGCGCCTGGGGATTCGCCATTGCGCGGTAGTGGCGGCCGTGACCTCCACGGATCTCGTCAACGTGGCGGTTGGCCTCGCCGCCAGCGACCTCGCGCCGGGCACACCACTGGTGTTGCGCCTGGGGGATGGGGAGGTGGCGGCGGAGACCGACTCGCTGCTGCATTTGGGTCACATCTGCGATGCCCACAAGATCGCCTCAGAGACGCTCGTGCGGGGGTTGCGTGCAGCGCAAGGTCAGGGCAGGGAGCCCGCGCCTCACCTGCCTGCGGGCTAGCCTCCTCGGCGATGGCCGACACGAGTACCATCGCCTCGCTGGCCACGGCCGGCGGCACACTGATATTGGCCGTGGCGACGTTCTCGTCCACGCGCTCGGCGAACCGCGCGGCGCGCGTGTCCGAGCAGGCGCTCAAAGTGGGCCTGCGCCCGGTCCTATTCAACGCCCGCCCACAGGACCCACCGCAGAAGGTCGGCTACGTCGACAACCACTGGCTGCTCCTGCGCGACGGCCTCGCGGCCGCGCAGCTCGTCGAGGACAACCTGTACTTCGCGATCCCGCTTCGCAACGTGGCCTCGGGTCTGGCGGTCCTGCATGGTTGGCATATGACGCCCGGCAGGTCCACCGCAGACACACCGGTCGCGCCGATCGAGGACTTCCGCAGGCTGGCACGCGACCTGTATGTGCCTTCGGGGGACGTCAACTTCTGGCAGGCCGCTCTGCGCGATCCCGGCGACGAGCTGTATCTCTCGTTGAGAGACTCCGTCATAGAGCGCGACGGAGTCACGGTGGACATCCTCTACGGCGATCACGAGGGCGGGCAGCGGACGGTCACGCGCTTCTTCATCAGCCCGCGGGAGCACGCCGCCGACGACGATGAGCCGTGGCTGTGGATGTGCGTGACCGTGCGTCACTGGAACTTGGATCGCGCCGATCCGCGGTAGAGCGCCGCCAAGCCGGCAAGCAGGCCGAGGGCGCCCAGGACGAGCGCTGTGATTCCGAGCCCCTTGCCGGCGGCGGAGCTCGACTTCGCGACGGCCGCGCTCGGGGCCGGCTCGCTTGCAGCCCCAGTCTGACCGGCTTCGGGTCCGGCCTCGGCGCCCGCGATGTCCTCGATTGCGCCGCCCTTGGCTGTGACGTTGATCCTGGGAGCCGGGTGTTCGGCGCTCAGCGACCCGTCGATCCAGTGCACGACCTGCCCGTTGCTGTAGGTCTGGACTGTCTTGAACAGCAGGGGCTTTCCTGCCGCGTCTGCGGGGACGGCGAGCGACAGCGGGAAGTTGACGAACTGGCCGTCTGCTACTCGACCTAGGGGCCCGGTCCAGCTCCAGATGATCTGGGAGACCTCGGTGTCGATCGTTTCGCCGTCTTCCTTGATCGGTGTGGCGAGCTTGGTTTCGATGACCTTGGCGCTCCAGCCGGGCACGGGCGCATAGTCGACGCCGGTGAAGCCGTGGGGAAAGAGCGTGTCCACACGCTTGACGTAAGCGCCCTGCTGCTCGCCGGGCACGCGCACGTCGAGCGTTGCGAACGCGCCTGCGGGGATGGTGTTGGGATGCAGGCTGATGTGGGCCTGGGTGCTGGCGGGCACGGCCAGCGTCATGGCGAGGATCGCGAGGGTGAGCTTGCGGGCTTTCATTTCGGATGGCTCCTTCCGGATGGACGGCAGTCGATCGCGATCACCGGATCGAGACCTTGATCTTGCGGGTGAACTCTTCGAATTCCGAGACACGGTCAACGAGCTCGATCGTCCAGGTGCCGCCTGGCGAGAGCACGGTCCCGTTGAGGGTGTAGTGGCCTGGACCAGCGACGTTGGCCTTCAGGGGCAGTGGCCCGATGTCCTTGGAGGGGAGGGACGCGGTGACAATGAGTTCGCGAGTCCCGGCGAACTGCGCGCCGCTCTTCGCATTGAAGAGATAGAGGTGGATCGTGTTCAAGCCGACATGGGCCGGTTCGACGGTCATCTCGAGCACGGCGGGCCCAATTGTGGTGTCGATGGAGAACGGACCGTGAGTCATGTCGATCGGCGGGGCGTAGCCGATCAGGACGGCGGTCACTCCGAGCACGCAGCCCATCAGCGCGAGCTCGCCACGCAATGTGCGCCGCGCGAGGATGCCGGTGGCGCCAGGCGTGTCACCGCTGGCAGCGATCTTTCGCAGGCCGGGCAGGACGCGCTCGCGATTGATCCAGCCGAGGCCGATGAGGGCGATCAGCAGGACGGTCTTGGCGAGGATCAGGACGCCGTAGGTGGTATGCAGCAGGGCGTAGAAGCTGCGCACGTCGATGTATGCCTGGAGCACTCCGGTGATGGCCAGCGCGAGCACGGAAGCGAGAGCAAGGGGCGAGAACCGCGCCAGCGTGGCGAGCAGCAGTCGGCTGCGCTCGGGGCCTTCGAGCTGGCGTGTGCCGGAAGGCAGTGCGAGTAGTAGACAGGCAATTCCGCCGACCCACACGCTCGCCGCGAGCACGTGCAGCACGTCGGAGGGCAAGAACACCGCAACGGGACTCTCGATGCTCGCGTGACCGGCGAGGGCGGGGGCTAGCGCCAGATAGGCCATGCAGAGCGCCAGTGGCGCCAGCAGCCTGCCAACGGGCTTCCCTTGGAGGATGCGGCGGCGCGTGGGCACGAGCAGCGCTGCGAGCGCCAGCCAATCGATCGCGCGCAGGCCCCACACCTCGCCAAAGCGGCTTTCGAGGGTGCTTTCGACGATGACGCCCTTCAGGGATGACCACAGCGACACGCCGGCGGCGGTGGCTCCTTGCAGCAGCACCCCAAGCACGCTCACGAAGACGCCGAGGGCGACCGCGAGCGCCAGCAGGACGGTCATTCGCCGTGTGAAGGCCCTGGAGGCAAGCGACCAGCGCGGCTCAGGTCGGGCAAGCCCAGCGAGCGCCGGCAGCCACGCGATGAGCAGGAAGCCCAGGCCGCCGATGGCCACGGCTATGGAGGCGTAGTCGAGGCCACGCACGATGTCGAAGGCGAGCCTTGTGACGGCACCGGCTTGCTCGTGCCCGATGAGCCCGGCGACGGTGAGCTTGGGCGTAGCCCCGGCGTGTCCGATGCTGAAGACGAGACCGCCGTAGACGATGTGGGTGTCTGCCGAGACGACCCTGTAGGTGGCTGTGTAGGTGCCGTCGGGCAGGCCTGGCTTGAGTCCAACCCCCATCCAGTGCTGGTGGCCCTGGGGATGTGAGACGTCGAGGTTGTCGACCTGCTGGCCCTTGGCGTTGTAGACGCGTACCGCGCCGAGAGTTCCGCCGACAGACTCGTTGAACTTGAAGATCACCTCCGGTGGCTGACTGGGCACGGTGGCGCCGGTTTCGGGAGAGGTGCCAAGAAGCTGTGCGTGGGCGAAAGCCGACGGAGCCAAGGCAAGCGCGGCGAGTAGCGCGAGCGCCAGCAGAACCGAGAGCAGGATGGTGCGCCGCGGCTTCATCGGCCGCGTGTGTCTGGCGAGCGCCGAGCTCATTTGCTCACCACGCCTCGTCCGGCGGGGAGGCCTCTGTCGTGGAGGTAGCTGCGCTGGCGGTGCGGGGAGGAGGAGGTTGGTGTGAGCGACGCCTGCGCACGAAGTGGACGAACAGGAGGCCGAGCAACACGACGGCCACGAGCGCGATGATTGCCCCGAGCGGTGTCTTTGATCCGCTCTCGGGCGTCCAGAAGAGCTCTCCGTCCACTGCGCCCTTGCGCGTGCCGACGGCGATCGGGACCTGCCAGTCGAAGATCTTGGTTCGCTTGGACTGATCCTTCACCTGGGGCGGCAGCGACGGGGACATCCAGTGGATGCGATGGTCATGCCATTCGAGCTGACCGGTACGGTCGACGACGACCCAGGAGGGCGTGGTTTCGGGCGAAGCCGAAGCGGGGACCTTGACGTTGCCGTAGAAGTTCTGATTGAGGTAATAGGCGGGGGAGTGGGTGTTGAGCTCGACGGTGCCGTTGGCAAGCACGCGGGCGTAGGGCTCGTTCTGGTAGCCGTACACGGTCACGGTCTGGCCGCTGCGATTGGTCAGTAGCAGCCGGTCGGCGAACTCGAGCACCTGCAGGCTCACCCCCGAGACGCTCGGTTGCACGGCTGTTATCTGTGAGCGGAAGTGATAGCTGGAGCCCTGATCGCTGATCGGGTTCTCGCTCTCGCTGGTGGGGCTCTGGGCGGCGCCCATGGCGTGTGCTGCTCCCGGGAGCGCCAACATGAGCGCGCCGAGCGCGGCGACTGTGAGACGACGTGACATTTGTGGCTCCTCGCTTAGATGCGTGCGTGCCGATACTGCGGCAGGCCTGGACAGGCGAGCGAGAGGCGCAGCTAGGCTGCGCGAGGTTGGCTAGCTCGCCGCGGCGGGGCGCGGCGGGGGGCGCACGGCGAGCGATCGGGCGATCAGCTGGCCGCCGTGCGCCAAGACGATTCTCGGCGTGCGGTGGCGGTTGGCCTGCGAGCGCGGCCGTGGCCAGCGATGCCGCGCAGGCTCTTGCCGCAGCGCTGCCAGGATTCGCTCACCCGGATAGCGGCGCGCGAGCAGCGGGATTGCCATCAGGATGGCGGGCGCCAGACAGAGGATTGCGTGCAGCACGAGTGACCGACTCTACTCCTCCACCGCCAAGCGTGGATTCACTTATAGGCGCGGGCGAGCGCCCTTGATGGCGTGGGCGAGGCTCACGATCGTGTAGGCGGCGACGCCCACGCCGAGCAGCCGTCTGAACCAGTTGGCGCCTTGGCGGCCCTCTTCATAGGACCACACGCTCAGAGCGGCGTAGAAGACAGCCGCAAACAGGCGGTGGCCCGTGCCGGCGGTGGCTCTGGAGGCCGCGCTGGCGACCAGCGCGACGGCCAGCGAGGGATTGGGGAACTGAACGATCGGAAACCGCTGCGGCCAGCCCCACCGCGCCACACGCGCGATGGCAAGGTGCGTGCGGGTGGCGATGCTTGACATCTGGCTGGGGCCCTCCTTCGTTGCCGGTTGCAGGCGATGTTCCCAGAGATCGCGTCCCGCTGGAGACGCCTGTGAGCTTCAGCGCCGCTAATGCGCCAGACGGGCGTGCGAGTGGCTACCGTGAGAGGGCAATGACAGCCAGTGGATGGCATCTGCTTCCTTGCGACGGATGGAGCGAGCCGGAGGCGATGCCATGAGCGCGGCGGGGGCGTTGCTGGCCAGCGGCGTGCAGGGTGGGGGAATTCACCCGGCCGCTACACACGACACGCTTTCGGTGATCCTGCTGGTGATCTCCATGGCGCTTGCGTGTGGGCTGATTGGCGTCTATCTGCGCAGGCGCTACAGGCGTCCAAAGCCGGTTAGCGACCAGTGGCAGGCGCTGGCGGTGATGGGCGAGCTCTGCCCGCACGGCTGGCAGGCACAGATCACACTGTACGGCTGGGGCGCGCCGCTGCCGGCCGATGCACCGCCGTCGCGGGTGCCGCTTGTGGAGCTGGAATGGAAGCAGTTCGACGAGGAGCCCGGGCGGATTGCGGTGGCTCGACGCGTGTGGGCACCGACGATCGGCAGGGCGCTGCAGGCGATGGTGGAAGATCGCAGGACCGATCTGGCGATTGAAGAGATCGAGCAGGGGATGGCTGAGGACGAGGACGTCTGGTGGAACGACTGATTTGCCCTTCAGTTGACATGTGACGTAATAGTCACATATACTTCTGGGATATGGATGCTGTCTTCAAGGCGCTCGCCGATCCGACTCGCAGAGGCTTGCTGGATGAGCTCTTCAAGCAGGACGGACAGACCCTGAACGCGCTGGAGCAGCGTCTTGAGATGACGCGGTTCGGGGTCATGAAACATCTGCGTGTCCTTGAAGAGGCTGGGCTCGTGGTGAGCCGCCGCCGCGGGCGCGAGAAGCTGCATTTCCTCAACGCCGTTCCGATCCGCCTGCTGCACGACCGCTGGATCAACAAGTACGCCGAGCCGTGGGTGGCAACGCTCGCGGAGCTGAAGCGCGACATCGAGAAGGAGAGCACCATGGAGAAGGTCTTCGAGATCTACATCAAGACGAGCCCGCAGCGACTCTGGGATGCGATCACAGACACTGAGTCGCGTGCCAGATACAGCTTTGGGATGGAGGTCTCATCCGATTGGACACCGGGCTCTCGCTACGAGGGCAGCAACCCCCATGCGCCGGGCCTGCTTTGCGAAGGCGAGAACCTGGAGGTCGATCCGCCGCATCGCCTCGTCCAGAGCTTTGCGGCTCTGTGGGGCGAGGAGGTAAAGGCTGAAGGCACCTCGCGCGTTACCTGGGAGATCGAGCCGGTGGGCGAGGACTCGTGTCGGCTGACGGTGACCCACGAAGAGCTGCACGAGCACGCAAACAGCGAACTGTACGGCGGTTGGCCGATGATCCTCTCGGGTCTGAAGACGCTTCTGGAGACCGGTGAGAACTTGACGACACCCGGATCTCTGATCTACGGCGGCGACCAACGCATCGGGGCCTAGATGATGGATTCCACGGCCATGCACCGCCGGATGGCACGTCTGGCCTTCGCCGGCCTGCGTCCTCGGCCTTGCCACCAGCAAGGCCTTCGGCCTGCGTCCTTGGGCGGCTCGACCATCCGCACCAGCGGAACACGGCACATCTCCGTGGAATCAATCATCTAGCAGCGAGGTACGGGCGATCGATATCCTCGCTCTGTGGCTGAGCTTCCTGAGATCATCGGCGGTCCGACTCCGATCCAGGTGCCCCGCGAGGGAGAGACATATCGCTGGAAGGTGAAAAACGGTCGCGCCGAACAGCACGTCTACGTGGAGATCGCCGGCTCGCTGCGAGCCGAGGCATTCGAGGAGCCGCTGCGTTCGGCCATCGAGTCGAAGGGCGAGTCGATCCTGCTCAAATTGCTGGCCCGAGCGCATGTGCCGACACGGATCAAGATCACCTCAGCGGGAATCAGCGAGGTCGGCTCCGACCTGCAGCGCCGGATCATCTCGCTTTAGCATCGCTTCCGCCCGCGATGGTTGTCCACGCTGTATCCGGGTAGGTCTGTTGTCAAGACCCCGATCGAAGGAATGACGATGAATCTCGGACGCATGGTGGGAAAGAAGGCAGCAAAGGCAACAGTCAGGCACTCCGCGCATGGAGTGGCAGCCAAGGTGCAGCGCAAGCCCCTACGCAGCGCGACGCTGCTAGCCATCGGAGCGCTGCTCGGCGCCGGAGCGGGCTGGCTCGGAGGGACGAAGAGCCACGCTTCCACGACGTGAGCGCGGGCGAGAGCTCGCCCCGCTCAAGGCTGCTCCAGGTAGTCAGCCTTCAACCAGGCGAGCGTCGCCTCGAGACCGTCCTCGTAGCTCACACGCGGCTTCCATCCGAGGATGGTTTGTGTCTTTTTGGTGCTGAAGTCCTGGCTGCGGCCCAAAACCTGCACCGCTTGGCGTGAGAGCAGCGAGGGCGTTTTCAGGCCGGTGATCATGCGCAGCAGTCGGTAGCTGTGCTCAAGTGTGAAGCCAATCCCTAGAGCCAGTCGGTAGGGCAAGCTGAAGCGCACCTTGGGGCTGGCAAGACCGGCTGCGAGGTCGTCTGTGAGATCCCTCCAGGTGGTGGGTAGCCCGTCGCTGACATTGAAGGCCTCGCCGGGGGCCGCGCGGTGGTGCAGCGCGAGCACGGCGGCGTCGACGAGGTTCTCGATGTGGCAGAGCCCGGCGACGGGGCGACCTCTGTCGATCAGCATCATGTGATGGGCGCGAATGGCGCGTGCGATCTCGCCGATGACATCTGTGGAGCCGGGCCCATAGACGGTGGCCGGTCGCAGGATGACGGCCTCCAAGGCGTGTTCGCCTGCTACCCGGTTTACCTCTGTCTCGGCTTCGAGCTTCGTCTGCGCGTACCAGTTGCTGAATCCCTTGGCGGTGTATGTCTCCTCGATTGCCACGCCGCCGGGATAGCCGTACACATCGGTGCTGCTGAAGTGAACGAAGCGCTTCACGGATGAGTGCACTGCGGCGTCGAGCAGGCGCCGGGTGCCGCCGACGTTGATGTGGGCGATCTCCCGCTTGGTGGCCCAATCGGAGACCAGCGCGCCGCAGTGGAGCACATGGCTGCAGCCCTGGGCGGCCTGCATGAGCGAGTGCGCATCGGTGAGGTCGCCGACGGCGAGCTGCACGTTCAGCTCGTCAAGGGCCGAGGTGTCGCTGCTCGGTCGTACGAGGCAGCGCACGCGATGGCCTTCTTGCGAGAGTCGCTCGGCGAGGTGCCCGCCGATGAACCCGGTGGCGCCGGTGATCAAATAGAGTTCGTCACCTCCACCGACGGCGTTCAGGTCGGTTGCGGTCACGTCTTGCGGGCTGCGCGGCGACGAAGCGTGGCGGTGGCAATGTCGCGCACGACGGACCAGTTGTTGCTGGCTGCGCCGTGACACTCGGCGAGGACGGCGTCGAGCGCGCTGAGGAAGGCCTGCACGTCGCTCTCGGAGAGCGTGAGCGGCGGCAGCAACTTGATGACGTCGTTCTTGCCGGCGGCCATGGTGATGACGCTGTGATCGCGATGCAGGGGGATGACGATCAGCTGTGGGAACAGGCCCTCGCTTGCGAGGTGGATCAGGCGCCAGTTGAGGCGAGCCACGCGGGAGCTAGGGGCGTGCAGCTCGATACCGACCATGAGGCCGCTGGCGCGAACCTCCTTGACCATCTCATAGCGCTGTTGCAGCTCTGCGAGCCCCTCTACGAGCACAGCGCTCATCTGCTGTGCGTGCTCGGGCAGGCGGTCGCGCTCGATGATGCGCATCGTGGCGAGGCCGGCTGCCATTGACAGGCGGTTGCGGCCATAGGTCGACTGGTGCACATATGAGCGCTCGAGCGCTCCCACAGCCTTTTGATAGATCTCGCGGCGTGTGACCATGGCGGCGACCGGCATGTAGCCGCCGCTGAGCGCCTTGCCCACGAGGACGAAATCGGGATCGAGGCCCCAGTGATCGAGTGCGAACCACCTGCCGGTGCGGCCGAGACCGGTCTGGATCTCGTCGAGCACGAACATGGTGCCGTAGCGCCGGCACAGCTCCTGTGCTGCCCGCAGGTAGCCGGCGGGGGGAAGGGTGACCATGCGGCCCTGGACCGGCTCGACGATGAAGGCGGCAACGTCCTTTGTGCGCAGTTGTGCCTCAAGACGCTCGAGCTCGCCGAAGGGAACGCGCTGGCAGTCGGCGAGCAGCGGACCGAAGCCCTCCTTGAAGAACTCATCGCCAACGAGGGACAGCGGTCCCATGGTGACCCCGTGAAAGCTGTTCTCGCAGGAGATGAAGCGCGCCCGCCCGGTCGCGGCGCGAGCGAACTTCATAGCGGAGTCGACAGCCTCGGCGCCGGCGCTCGCGAAGAACACCGCATCGAGGCTCTCCGGCAAGCGTCGGCAAAGCTCCTCGGCGAGCATGCCGGCCAGCACGGAGTAGTGGATCTGCACGCCGTCCACTAGGTCGGCGTCGAGCGTTGCCTGCAGGACGGCTCGCACGTCGGGATGGTTGTGGCCGAGACTGGCGAAGCCCTCGCCGGTGTGGAAATCCAGGTAGGCGCGACCTTTGGCGTCGTAGAGGTGGGAGCCCTTGGCGGAGACGTAGTGCTTGTCGAAGCCGAGGATTCCCAGCACGTCGACAAGCGATGGATCGAGATGGCGGCTGGCTAGCTCGAAGGTTTCGGCCGCGCGCGTCTGGGCGTCGCCGACCACGCCTAGGGGGTCGGGGACGGGAGCTGGCCGGGAGTCGCTCATTGGAGTTGATGGGGTCTCGACGGCGTGTGCTGTAGAGGACGTGAGGCAGGAAGGGTGGGAGAGTATTGACTGACCTCCTGCTTACGGCGCTCGGAGGTCTGGCGGCGCATTCCCGTGAGGCAGAACTGCTACCACCCTTGGATGAGGATGATTTCCCAGGAGGAGCTACGCGATAACGCGGGTAGGATCCTTCGTCTTGCTGAGGCGGGGGAGAGGCTCACGATCACGGTGGCCGGGAGACCGGTGGCCCAAATGGGACCGGTTCGCACTCGTCAGTGGGTGGCAAGCGCGCAACTGGCTGACCTATGGGCATTGCCGACGGACCCGACGTTGGAGAGGGATCTCGAGGCGCTAAGCGGGAGCGCCTCGACCCTGGGGACGGCGACCCTGGGGTCCCGTAGCTGCAGACCGCTCCGTGGCTTGCGCTGGCGCTCTCGCGGCGAGCAGCACGAAAAGCGGGCAGCCGGGTCGTCTCCGTGAAGAGACAGCGACGCTCAGGCGTCGACGAGTACGTCGGGTAGGAAGCGCTCGAAGCCACCCTCGGTTGTCTCGAAGTAGCTCGAGTGGGTGCGCTTGATCGTTTGGAGGGAGTCGGCGCCGAGCAGCACGATGTCGAAGTCGGCGCTCCCCAAGTTCTCCTTCTCGATACTCGTGTACGCGCTGAGCGCCTCTACGTAGTCATCGAACTCCTGGACGGTGGCCTTTCCCGCACGAACGTCGTAGATGACTAGGAAATGGCGGATCTCGTCGGTATTCATGGCGTCTCCTCGTCAGGCTGCGAGGCAAGAAAGGGTCTTGCAAGACTATAACGGCGGCGAAGCTCGATGCTGAAATCCTGTGATGGTTCTTTCGACGCTTCTCGCATTGCGAGGAGCTCACTCATCGCCGCGTAGTAGCGATGGACGGCGTCGTGGCCCTTCCCCGACTTAAAGTCGATCGCCTGGTGACGAGAGTCGCGCTCGACTTGGTTGGCCCAATAGTCCTGCAGAACGTTCGCAGCTGAACCTCGATCTTAAAGCCGCCCTTGACGACAATTAGGTGCAACGCGCGATATCCGGAAACCTTTGGCGCCCTCACATAATCTCGGTACCGATGAACTTTCCAGTTACGACGCAGCTTGCGAGAGATCTCGTCTGCCGACTCCTGGGTCGGCAGGATCGCGCGGACCCCGCCGATGTCCTCCATCTTGGTTAGACGCATCGACGGGTACCGCAGTTGCTTGTCGAGGATCGTCGATGCCTTCTTGAGACGCTGGGTAACCGAACCATCGACGCTCGAAGAGTAGGGCCGAACGTAATGGCGAAGGTTTACGCTGGCGTTACGCAATGGCCTGGCGTGAAGCTGTCTCCCGACCAAATTGATGTCGGGGAGAAGCGTCTCCCACTGAGCATCGCTGAACGCGTCGACGTTAAGTTCGCCAGCCAGGGCGTTCGCGCGCACCGACGCGAGCCGTTTGCACGCCCTATTGGTTTCGGCGCTCGTAGCGGCCATGTGAAGAAGCTATCCGAGCTGATGTAAAATGATGCGCCCGGCAAGATTCGAACTTGCGACCTCTCGCTCCGGAGGCGAGCGCTCTATCCACTGAGCTACGGGCGCAGACGACGTCTCCACGACGACATCCGGGCTCGGAGCTTAGCGCCGCCACACGTGCCCGCGCATGCCACGGCCAGCCCCGCGCCGCTACCGTTGCGCTGATGGATCTGTCGCTGTTCTTCCTCGGCACCGCCGGCTCGGTTCCCAGCCCGCGCCGCGGCCTGCCCGCTGTGCTCGTCAGGCGTGGGGGAGACCGCCTGCTGTTCGACTGCGGCGAAGGCACCCAACGCCAGCTGCTGCGCTCGGTCGGGCTGCTGGACTTGGACACGATCTTCATCACCCACTTCCACGCCGACCACTGGCTGGGCCTGCCGGGGATGCTCAAGTCGTTCGCACTGCGCGAGCGCACCGAGCCGCTGACCGTGTACGGGCCGCGCGGCCTCAATGACCTTATGGGGGCCATGCGCATCGTCTACGGGCGCCTTCCCTATGAGTTGAACATCGAGGAGCTAGAGCCCGCGCAGACGGTCAAGCGCGACGGCTACCTAATCGCGGCGGTGCCCGTCCGTCACAAGGGCGATGTCGCCTTCGGATATGCGCTCGTGGAGGAGCCCCGTCCCGGTCACCTCGACGCGCGCCTGGCCGAGGATCTCGGCGTGACGCCCGGTCCCGACTTCGGTCGCTTGCAGCGCGGCGAGACCGTGGCCGGCGTGAAGCCCGAGCAGGTGATGGGACCCACCCGCGAGGGCCGCAAGGTGGTCATCTCAGGCGATACCGCCCCGTGCGAGGCGCTGGCGCTCGCAGCCCACCAGGCGGACGTGCTCGTGCACGAGGCCACGTTCGCCGAGGACGAGACCGAGCGGGCGCGGCTGACGCTGCACAGCACCGCAAGCCAGGCCGCCACGCTCGCCCGCGACGCCGAGGTCCGGCTGCTCGCGCTGACACATGTCTCAGCTCGCTACATAGGCGGCGAGCTGCGCGATCAGGCGCGTGCCGTGTTCGCAGCCACCGAGGCGCCAAGGGACTTCGACACGATCGAGGTGCCCTTCCCCGAGCGCGGAGGGGCCACGCTCCTGCGCTGGTCCGAGCGCCAGGCCCGTGAGCGCGCACAGGGCGAGGAGCAGGGCAAGCCCCAGCCCTCGCCCGAGCCCGTCGCATCCCCCTGATACATTCCGCTTGCTCCTTTAACCCGGTCCCGCGAGGCCAGGAAGGAAAGAATGCAGGGCAACGAGAAGGTGGTTCTCCACGAGGAGGAAGTGGGGCGCGCACTGACGCGCATCGCGCACGAGATCGTCGAGCGCAACCCGCGCGATCCCGTTCCGGCGCTCGTCGGCATCCACAGTCGCGGCGCCTTCCTCGCCCAGCGCCTGCACGCCCTGCTCGAGGATCTGCTCGACGCGGCCGTGCCGCTCGGGGACCTCGACATCGGCTTCTACCGCGACGACGTCTCAACGCGGCCTGACGCTCCCGTCCTGCATGCGTCGCACATCGACTTCGACATCACGGGCCTCACGGTTGTGATCGTCGACGACGTCCTCTTCACGGGGCGCACCGTGCGCGCGGCGATCGAGGCCCTGTTCGCCTATGGGCGCCCCGAGCGGGTGCAGCTTGCGGTGCTCGCCGACCGCGGCCACAGGGAGCTTCCGATCCGCCCCGACTACGTGGGCAAGAACCTGCCCACGTCGCGCTCCGAGCATGTGCATGTGCGCCTGCGCGAGCTCGACGGCGTGGATGAGGTAGCGATCTCATCGCCGGCGATCATGGAGGCCTCCACATGAACCACCTGCTCTCGATCGAGGACCTGGACCGCGAGGCCATCGAACGGATCGTCGCCCAGGCCGAGCGCTTCGCAGAGGTCTCCGACCGCGAGATCAAGAAGGTGCCTGCCCTGCGCGGGCGCATGGTGTTGAACCTCTTCTACGAGGCATCCACCCGCACTCGCAGCTCGTTCGAGCTGGCAGCCAAGCGGCTGTCGGCCGACGTGGTCAACTTCGCCGCCAGTGGCTCGAGCGTCGAGAAGGGGGAGTCGCTGAAGGACACCGTGCTCACCCTCAGCGCGCACAAGCCCGACGCGATCGTCCTGCGCACGCCCTGGGCGGGCGCCTCGGAGCTGGTATCCAAGTGGTGCAGCGCCGCGATCGTCAACGCCGGCGACGGCAAGCACGAGCACCCCACGCAGGCGCTGCTCGACGTCTACACGCTGCGTCGCCGGCTCGGCCACATGGACGGCGCCTCGATCTGGATCGTCGGCGACGTCGCGCACTCGCGCGTCGCGCGCTCCAACGTGCTGGCCTTCCAGAAGATGGGCGCCAAGGTCACCATCGCCGGCCCGCCCACACTGATCCCGCGCGGGATCGAGGATCTCGGCTGCGAGGTTCGCTACACGCTC
>JASLDD010000108.1 GCA_030151725.1 Solirubrobacteraceae bacterium | reverse complement strand
ACGCGCTCCGCGTGGGCGGCCAGGCGCTGGGTCCACAGTCCCGTGCCACATGCCAGCTCGAGCACATCTCCCCGAGGATCGAAACGCTCGAGCGCCTGCTCCACCTCGGCCGCCTCCGCAAACCACCGCGCCTTGAGCTCTGGGCCGTGGTCGTAGCGACCGCGCCGCAGCCACCACTCGTCGTACTCCCCCGCTCGCTCGCGGTAGTAGTGGGCCTGCTCGGCCAAGACAACGTCGAGCTCGCTGCGCCCGCTCACCCGATCGATGCTAGCGCAGCCCCGACCAGGCTAATCCTGCTTATCGTTGCCCGACATGGGTAGCTAAGAGGCAATGCCCTCGCCCCCAGTCAAAGCCGGAGGACCCACATGAAGCTAGGACGCCTGATTGCTCGCATCACCGTCGGCGGTCTTTTCATAGGCCATGGCACCCAGAAGTGGTTCGGCTGGTTCGACGGTCCCGGCCTCGACGCCGCGAGCGGCATGATGGAGTCCCTCGGCCTGCGTCCCGGGCGGCGCAACGCGCTTGCTGCCAGCGCCTCCGAGGCCGTCGGCGGGGCAATGCTCGTCGCGGGCGCCTTCACACCTCTCGCCGCCGCCACCCTGATCGGCACCATGGTCACGGCCATCAGGACCGTCCACCTCAAGAACGGTCCGTGGGCCACCAACGGCGGATACGAGTACAACCTTGCCCTCATCGCGCTCCTGCTCGCCCTTGTTGATGGCGGGCCCGGAGAGCTGTCGATCGACGGAGCGCTGGGTATTCACGACACCGGCAGCGGCTGGACGCTTGCGGCGCTCGCCGCTGGCATCGCCGGTTCGACGGTTGCCATCGAGGCCGGACGCCGCGAGCCACCCGTCGCGCCCGCCGCCGCTCCCGCCGGCCCCGACCCGACCGCTGAGCCGGTCGCCGTCAACGGCACAACCGCGTAGGCAGCGGCGCCCAACGCCGAAGCGGGTTCTCGCCTACCGGCGCGCACCCCTTAAGCTCCTGGCTGCATGGACAAACCGCTCGAACATGTCGACGTGCTGATCGTCGGCGCCGGCCTCTCCGGGATCGGCGCCGCCTACCACCTGCAGGCCAACTGCCCGGGCAAGACCTACGCGCTGCTCGAGGCGCGCGATTGCATCGGCGGCACATGGGATCTCTTCAAATACCCCGGCATCCGCTCGGACTCCGACATGTACACACTCGGCTACTCCTTCCGTCCCTGGGAGGAGGCCAAGGCGATCGCCGACGGCCCCTCGATCCTCAGCTACGTCCGCCAGACGGCCGCCGAGCACGACATCGAGCGCCACATCCGCTTCGACCATCGCGTCAAGCGCGCCGAGTTCTCCTCCGTGGACTCACGCTGGACGATCGAGGCAACGCGCGGCGAGACAGGCGAGACGGTGCTGATCAGCGCCGCCTTCCTGCTCATCTGCAGCGGCTACTACCGCTACGACGAGGGCTACACGCCGCAGTTCGCCGGCACCGAGCGATTTGCCGGGCGCATCGTCCATCCCCAGCAGTGGAGCGAGGACATCGACTACAAAGACAAGCGCGTCGTCGTGATCGGCAGCGGCGCCACCGCCGTGACGCTGCTTCCCGCCATGGCCCAGAGCGCCGCCCACGTGACCATGCTTCAGCGCTCCCCCAGCTACATCTTCTCGCTGCCCGGCGAAGACGCGCTCGCCAACTTCCTGCGCCGCGTGCTCCCCGCCAAGCTCGCCTACTCGATCGTGCGTTGGAAGAACGTCATGCTCGCGACCCTGCTCTACCAGCTCAGCCGCCGCCGCCCAAAGCTCGTCAAGCGCATCATCCGCAAGGGCATCGAGCGGCGCCTGCCCGCGGACTATGATATCGAGACGCACTTCAAACCGCGCTACGCACCTTGGGATCAGCGTCTCTGCTTCGTACCCGACGAAGACCTCTTTGCCGCCATCCGCGCCGGCACGGCCTCGGTAGTGACCGACGAGATCGAGACCTTCACCGAGCGCGGCCTGCAGCTCACCTCCGGCGCCGAGCTCGAGGCCGACCTGATCGTCACGGCCACCGGCTTGAACCTGCTCGCCCTCGGCGGCATCCAGATGGCCGTCGATGGACGCGAGATAGAGCTCCCGCAGAGCACGAGCTACAAGGGCATGATGCTGAGCGACGTTCCCAACATGGCCTTCGCCGTTGGCTACACCAACGCCTCCTGGACTCTCAAGTGCGACCTCACCTGCGAGTACGTGTGCCGGCTGCTCAACCACATGGACGAGCACGGCTACGCTCGCTGCACGCCCGTCAGCCGCGACTCCACGCTGGGCGATCAGCCCATGATCGACCTGGCTTCAAGCTACGTGATGCGCTCCATCGACCAGTTCCCCAAACAGGGGTCGAAGGCGCCCTGGCGCCTGCACCAGAACTACGCGCGCGACGTCCTTGCTCTCAAGTTCGGCGCGCTCGACGACGGCGCCATGCAGTTCGACGCAGCCACTCCGGCCGCAGCGCCGCAGCCGCCCGAGCCGATCCTCGCCTAAGAATCCTCCTCGGCGCTGAGGGCGAACAGATTGCCCTCGGAGTCCTTGCAGATCGCCCACCGCTGCCCCGGGTGCACCACGCTGCCGCCCAGTGCAACGACACGCTCCAACGCCGACTCCATGTCGCCGATCGCGAAGTACGGCAGCGAGAATGAATCGCCCGGTCCGCGTCCCCGCTCGTGGACACCCACCGCGGGCGCGCCGAGCTGCGTCTGCCAGCCTGCTCCCTGCGACTCCCCTCGCTCCTGCAGCTCGACCTCTAGCAACCCACTCCAGAAGTCCACGGCCCGCTCGGGCTCATCCGCAGGGAACTCGACGAGCGCAAGCTGGGAACCTGTCATCCCAGCCACCATAACGCGCGTCAGCCGTTGGAGTAGCCGAGCAGCGCAAACCTCTGCAGGGCAGTGTCCACGCTCGCCTCCGCCACATCCACCCGTCCCAGCGCCGCCGTGTAGCCACCGCGGCTGCCTTCAGAGATCGCCGTTGCGAGCGCAGCGTATGCGTCGCGCGAGCTGCCCAGCGCCGACGCCAGCGCCGATGCAGCCGCGCTCGCCGCCTTGGGAGGTGTGAGGGCGTTCAGACCGTTGAGCGCCGTCGAGAAGCGTTCCGCCAAGGTGCCCGCCAGGTGCGTTGCCGTGGCCTGCTTGGGATGCTGGGAGAGACCACGTCTCAGAGTCGTGCGTTCCCGTTGCAGCGAGTCGAGCACTGTAGCCAGCGACTGGGCATAGCCTGCTTCGGGCGCCAGTTCGTATTGCGCTTCACCGGCCAGCGACGCCTTGGCGACGATCAGGCCGCACTCCCTCAACTCGGCCGAGCCCGCCGTTCCGTAACACGCGAGCGCCGTGTCGCTGCCGCCGCTCTGATTCGGGACCACGAACAGGTCCAACGTCTTTGCGTACCCACGAACGCTGAGCCGGCTGTAGCTGTAGGCCTGTCCTCCGATCAGGTTCACAACTTCAGCGCGCGGCGTAGCGCTCACACGCGACAGCAACGACGCCGGGAGCGGCAGCGGTTCGCCGGTCGGGAGCTCGCCCACGATCAGTCCCCCCTGCCCCGAGTCGCCGTCTGGCGCGAGCGTCACCTGGCCTTTCAGAGTCAGTCCCGGCACCGAACCAGCCGCGGCCACCCGCCATGCGGCGGGGTATTCGACCAGCACCTTTGCAACGGACGCGGTCCGTGTCTGCGCACCAAAGGCCGCACCTGAGCTCGAGGGCAGAGGGCGGTAGCCGGCCACATAGCCGAGCAGCGCCGCCGCCGCCAGAAACGGCACTGCCAGCAGGGGCATGTTGCGCGCGGCGCGGAGCATCTCTCAGCCTGACGTGTCGAAGGAGGTCCCGCCGCCGCCTGACGGCGAGGTTCCTTTCGAGCCGCCTTTGGAGGCCGATGGCGCGGGCGAGCGCACAGCAGGCGCTCTCGGCTGTGAAACTGGCGCAGAACCACCGCCAGAACGCGTAACCGTGGTTAGCGGTGTTCCACTGGCCCGCACCAGAGCGC
>JASLDD010000039.1 GCA_030151725.1 Solirubrobacteraceae bacterium | reverse complement strand
GCGCCTGCAGCGCCTGCTCGAGGTCTGCGCGCTGGCGGCAAAGCTTCGCGTGGAGCTGGTGAGCACCGGCCCCCAAACGAGCGCCTCCGAGCTCGTCGATGCGATCGAGCGGCGGTTGAGCTCGCCGACATGACGCGCTGGCTGGCCGGCGTCTTCGATCCAAGCGGACGCTCGAGCCCCGCGCGCCTCGAGCGTTCTCTCGAGCCGCACCCCGCCGTGCTCGCCGAGGCGGGGCCGTTGCGGGTTGCCTACAGCGGAGGAGAACGCCGTGCGGGCGGTCCTCTGTGCCTGCTCGACGGCTACCTCGACAACGCATCCGAGCTCAGCCACGCCCTCGGGTCACATGAAGGAGGGCCGCACGAGGATCTGCTCGCGGCGGCCTGGATGCGCTGGGGCCGAGAGCTCCCGGCGAGGATGCGCGGCGACTTCGCCCTGCTGATATGGGATGAGGCACGCGGCGAGGGGCTGCTGGCACGCGATCAGCTGGGTGTCCGCTCGATGTTCATCCACGAGACCTCTGGAGTCCTCAGCTTCGCAAGCGAGATCCGGAATCTGCTGGCGCTCCTGCCGCAGCGCCCCTCCCCGGACCCTGTGAGCGTGGCCCACTGGGTCACCATGAGCAACCGCCCCGGCTCAGCAACCCTCTATGCGGGCGTTCGCCGTCTCAACCCCGGCTCGATGCTGTTGCTCGACAGTGGCGGCGCGCGCGAAGTCACATACTGGACGCCTCGCTTTGCTGAGCCGTTGAGCGAATCCGAGCCGCAGCTCGCCCACCAGGTGCGCGCCGCGCTCGACCGCGCAGTGGCGCTGAGGATTAGTGACAAGGGCCTCACCGGCGTGCTGATGAGCGGTGGCCTTGACTCCTCCTCGATCGCCGCCGTCGCCGCTGCACAGGCGCCAGGGCGTGTGAGCGCGCAGTCGGCTGTGTTCCCCGATCACCCCGCTGTCGATGAGTCCGCCCTGATCGACGACTTGCGAGGAGCGCTCGGACTGACCGGCATCACCGCCGAGGTGCGTGCCGGAGGCCTGCTGGCCAGCGCAGTGGAGTCGATTCGCGAATGGGATCTGCCGCTGCGCAGCTGGGGCGACTTCTGGGCGCTGCCGTTGCTGCGCTCCGCCTCCGTGGCCGGCGTGCGGATAACGCTTGGAGGCGACGGCGGCGATGAGCTGTTCGGTGCGCGCGCCTACCTCTCTGCGGACCGCCTGCGCGCCGGACATCCGCTGCAGGCTCTGGCGCTGGTCAAGGAGCTGCCCGGCGCCGGCGATCGCCCCCCTCGGCGCGAGGTCGCAAGGATCTTCGCCAACACGACTGTGGCGGGCGCACTGCCATATCGCCTGCACCGGCTCCTGCAAGCCCCCCGCGCCCGCCATGGGCTGCCCGCATGGCTGCGCCCGAGCCTCGCGCGCGACCTGCTTCGGTCCGACGATCCTTTGAGATGGAAGCGTCTGGACGGCCCCCGCTGGTGGGCTGAGATCGCACACGGGCTGACTCGCGGGGTGGAGGAGACGGGTGTCTTCGAGCACCAGCGTCGGCGCGCCGCCTCCGCAGGCCTGCAGGCCCGCCATCCGCTGTTCGACCTCGAGCTGGTGGAACTGTGCCTGCGGATGGCGCCCCGTGCCACCTTCGATCGCCATCGCAGCCGGCCTGTACTTCGTGCCGCGATGGAGGGGCTGCTACCCGACGCCGTGCGCCTGCGGCCGGGCAAGGCGCTATTTGACTCGCTGCTGCTCGATTGCCTCGCAGGCGCCGACGGCGCGCACGCCCAGGCGCTGCTCAGCGACTCCCACGCCGAGATCGGCGCCTTTGTCGATCTGCCCCCCCTTCACAGCGCCCTGTTCAGCTCGGATACCGAGCGATCGTTCCGTTGGATGTGGCAGATCTGGCGTCTGCTCAATGCCGAGTATTGGCTACGCGCCCAGTCGGGCGACAGCGCCCGCGTGCTTGCACAGCCCGTGAGTGCCCCACGAGTCGAGATCCGCAGCGCAGCCAGTGGCGCCGCTCCGCTTGGCTAGTACGTTTTTCCACCTTGACGGGACCCCCGGGTCCTCTACTCTAAATGCAGTTGTGCAGCCGTTTCGCATACAGCGAGGCGGCATTGACAGATAAGGATCCTCCATGGATGAGATCAGGACACTGGCTTACGAGGCCCCCCAGGTTGTCGACTACGGCGACCTGCAGGAGCTGACGGCCGCATGCCTGGGCGGCACCGGTGGAGACGCCTTCGATCCTTCGGGAACGGCTGGCGGTTACTCGGTGGGCGCAAGCAACCCCGCGGCAGGCTGCAAGTCGGCACCGTAGGCGTCGGCGCCGGTAGGCGCAGACTTATGTTGCGAAGTAAAACAGCCGCCTTCAGGGCGGCTGTTTTACGTTGCGGGCCCGAGACGCCTGCGCCTGGGAGCCAAGCACGCCTTCCGCGGTCAGGCGCCGAACCAGCACACAGCGGGGCTCTGTTGCGCTTGCGCTGCTAGCGGATCGAGACGGTCCGGCTCTGGCCGGACACCTGCGCGCCGCTGAGGACCTGCACGGCTGCCCTGTACAGACCGCCGCCATGGCGAATGGGCACAAGGCTTTCAAAGCGCGAGACCCCTCCAGACGCCTTCTTGACGTTCGTGGCTGCCACCGTCAGGGGCTTGTGACCCGGCCTGATGAGTTGAAAGCTCACCGGCGCAACCACCTGTGCCGGCGCAACAGCGCCATACAGGCGAACGATCCCATGGCGGGTGGTGGGGCGCACATGGAGCGTTACCCGCACAGCAACTCGCTCGACGATCACGCCACTGATGGCAGGCGGCACTTCGAGCGTCGAGACACGCAGCTGGGTGTTCTGCGTGAGACCTTTGACACTGAAAGAGAACGCACCGTTGGCATCCGTCAAGAGGGGCGCCTCGAGGTTCTTGAAGCCCGCCAGAAAGGGGAACGTGTTGGCGAGCAGGACGATCTGATGGTTTGCGCTGCCCGTACCCGCCAGGGTGCCGCTCACCGTGACCGGACTGCCGAACACAACACTGCTGGGAGTCGCCGAGACCTTGAGCGTCAGCGGGATCTTCTTGGTCGTGAAACTTCGATCCTTGCCCAACGTCGTCCCCGTCGAATTGACCGCCACGAGCCTGTAGTGGTAGACGGTGCCAGCGAGCAGTCCGCCCACGGGGGTCGTCACGCCATGAGTCTGGCTGCCGTTGCCGGCGGTGGCGGGCACCGTTTGGGAGCCGTAGGACGCTGTCTGTCCGTACTCGAAGTAGAAGCTCGTTTCCTGGCCGTGTGGGTTCACTTCTCCGCCCAGCGTCGCCGTGGACGGAGTTATGTTCGTGGTGGCACCCGTGGCAACGCCCGGCGCCTGGGTCGCCGCCTGCGCTGCACCGAAGCCGAGGCCCGACAAGGCCGCCCACGCCAAAAGCGCGCCCGCCAGCATCGCCGTCCTCCCTCTGAGCCAACGCATACGACAATAACTCCCGATGAGCTCGCTTCTTGCACCGCTCTGTCATCCGATCCCTATACTTGGCAAGCCGCGAGCTACCCGCATGCAGCGGGCCGTAAGTTCGCGAGAAGCCCACCGTTAGTCATGTATGCCTAGCGCCATCGCCAAGGTTTCATCGTTGGCTGCCCCGCGCAGCACGACCTCGGATCAGGTTGCGCTCATCGCCGGCGGAGACCTCCTAGACAGGCTTGCAGAGCTGCTCAAGCAAGAAGGGCGCAGCTTCGTCGCATTCGATGACGTTCAGGCGCTGGTCGAGCAATCTCCAGAGACCAGTCCAGGACTGGTCGTGCTCAGCGTCGATGACACGAGCTCTGGGCTGATCGGGCTGATCGAGCCGCTGACACGCTCCTTTGTCGAGACGCCGCTGATCATCGTCTGCCCAAGCATCGAACGCCGCGGTGTGCGAGCAGCACTTATGGCAGGCGCCGTCGGCGTCGTGCTGTGGAAGGATCTCGCCACCGCTTTCGGTCCATGTGCACAAGCCGTTCAGGCAGGACAGACCTGCATACCCCGCGCGCATTGGCGTCAACTGGAGCCCCCGGCACTATCCTCACGGGAGAAGCAGATCCTGGGGCTGGTCGTGATGGGCTACATGAACGGCCAGATCGCCCAGCAGCTGTTCCTCGCTGAGAGCACCGTCAAGAGCCATCTGTCTTCGGCCTTCCGCAAGCTGGGAGTACGCTCACGCAACGAGGCCGTGACCCTTATCCTCGACCCCGAGCGCGGCTTGGGGATGGGCATTCTCGCACTGGGTGGAGAGCCCGTTGGGCCGGCCCTCGCCGCAGCGCGATGATCGCGTTGGGCGCGGACGACGATGAGCATGAGGATCAGCGACGCACTGAGCACGGGGTCGGCGTCCATGCCGATACGCAGCGGACAAGCGGCAGCTGTCTTGACGCTGGAACCGCGCCGCTCTAATACATTGACGCCGGGATGTCCGACTAATGATGCACCGACCACGCACCGTCGGCGCATGCGTCTGATGGGAATGCCCATGGCAGTCGTGACCGAAGCGTCCGCCGTTCAGGCCGTCGTGGATGCGGCAAAAGCCGCCCAAGGTCATTGGATGATCACCGCCAACCTGGATCATCTTCGCCGCTACCACCGCGATCCAGTGGAGAAGGGCTTGATCGATGAGGCCGATCTGGTCGTTGCCGACGGGATGCCCTTGATCTGGGCCAGTCGCATCGCCGGTGAAGGTCTACCCGAACGCGTTTCTGGATCGAACATGGTCTGGTCCATCTGCGAGGCCGCCAGCGCCGCCCGTCAACCGGTGTTCCTGCTCGGCGGCGACCATGGTGTCGCTGAGCGCTCAGCGCGCATCTTCCAGAACACCTATCCGAACCTCCTGATCGCCGGTACCGAGTGTCCCCCTGTGGGTTTTGAGACCGATGAGCACGAACTTGACCGTATCGAGCGCCAAGTCCTCGACGCGAACCCCCGAATCGTGTTCGTCGCGCTGGGATTCCCCAAGCAGGATCTACTGATTCGGCGCCTGCGCCGCTCCATGCCGAGCGTCTCGTTCCTCGGGGTTGGCATCAGCCTCAGCTATGTCACCGAAGATCTCTCCCGCGCCCCGATATGGGTTTGCAACCTCGGCCTGGAGTGGGCATATCGTCTCGCCCACGAACCCACGCGGCGTCTTGCTCGACGCTACATCGTCAACGGCCTACCGTTCGGCCTGCGACTGATGGGCGCAGCCGTCTGGCATCGCCTTCGCCCCGGCGGCTCACCAGAGTGGCGAGGCAGCCAAGCCACCGAGGAACCGCAGGAGGTCGCTTAGTTGCGCCTGGTCGTGATGACAGCCCTCTCCAGGCTGGCCGGCTCACCACTGGGCCGCCTCGGTGCACGCGCTGCGGCGGCGCTTGGACTGCTGATCGTGCTCGTCGGTTGCGGACACGAGATCGCAGCCGGCAACGCCAAGCTGCTGCTCCAGCTCATGGCGGTGATCGCCGTGGGCTTTGTGGCATTCAATCAGCGCGGCGCCTACATCGGCATTCTGCTGCTGGCCGCCATGAACGGCCTGCCGTTCTTCGATACCTCGCGCATCGCCGGCGCCAAGATCACACTCGAAGAAGTTGCCATCTACATCTTGATCGCCACCGCGATCTTGTGGATCGCGACGGCCGAGGGGAGCTTCCGCCCCAGTCGAATCGGGCGCGCCATATCGCGCGCCGGGACCGTTCTGTTCCTGTGGTACGCGTTCAGCGTGGCGCGCACGGTCGTCGAACACGACGTGCCCATCATGCGTGCTGCCGCCTACGGCCGCGACTTCGCGTTCTTCGCCCTGCTGCTCATGGTCCTGCCCCGCATTCAGCTCAAGCCTCGCGACGTCGGCGCGCTGCTGGCGGTCCTGCTCGTGGGCGTGTGCATATTTGCGGTCGGTCAGATCATGATCGCCGTCGGAGCCGGCCATCCGGGGAGCTGGATCCACTTCGAAAAGACGCGCGTGCAGTCGGGCTTGATCCGTGTCTACGCGCGCATGACCGACCTGGTCACGTTCGGGGCGGTGATCGGCATGGCGGCATCGCTGGCGGCGCCACAGAGAAAAGTGCGCATCATCGCGTTGCCCGTCACGCTGCTGTTGATCGTCAGCGTGATCGTGCAACTCACCCGGGCAAGGTGGGTCGGCATCATCGCCGGGTTGATCGTCGTCGGCATCTGGATCGTGATCAAGGGCGAGACTCCACGCATGGCTGCGCTACGCCGGCGGGTCACGCTCACCGTGGGGCTGCTCGCCGGTGCAATCACAACCATCCTGCTCGTCGCTCCCAGCCTCATCTCCAGCGGCACCGCCGTCCAACGCCTGACATCGCTTTTCACCGACCTGGAAAGCAACGGCGGTACCGTCGCTGCACGCGAGACGGCATCGAAAGTCCTGAAACTGGCGCTCGGCGAAGAATGGCCGCTGGGGCTCGGCTTCCTGCCGCCGTCCGTGCATTTCGTGGTCGGGCTGCCCAACGGCTCGCTGCGGGACGCCGATCTAGGGGTGCTGAATCCGATCGTGACCATGGGAGTAGTGGGGGCCGTGCTCATCTACATCCCGGTGGTCATGGTGCTCATCCACTGCCTGCGCAGCATCGCCGCGGAACGCACCGGGGAGTACACATGGCTGCACTACGGCGGAGCTGTGTGGATCGTCGGAGCGCTCGCCTCCTCCATCACCCTCGTCACCCTCTTCAGCACGAGCGGCCTCGCTCTCACGGGCGTCGCGCTCGCTCTCTTCACGCATCCCACCGTGTTAGGAGCGCTGCAGACGGTGCCCGCCAGAGCAGAGCCACCACCTGAGCAGAGCGCGGGGTTCTCCAGGGCGCTGTCCGCGCCATACGCATGAGGGTCCTGCTGCAGGGACGCTCCGCTCGCAGCATCGCCGTCAACCCAGGCGGAGACCAGATCCAGCTCGAGGCAACCGCGCGCGCACTGCGCCCAATGGGTGTCGATGCGCAGATCTCGGCCGAGGCCGAGCCCGATCTCAGGGGGTTCGATGCAGTGCATCTGTTTGGCATGGTCCGACCGCAGGAGACGTGGCTCCAGGCCAGGAACGCACGGCGGCAGGGCAAGCCGGTCTTCCTGTCGACCGTTTACTGCGATGTCTGGGCGTTTGAGCGCGAGGTGCGAACGGGCCCCGTCGGCTGGATCGCACGCCACAGCAATCGTGACGTCATCGAGGCGCTCAAGGCGGGTGGGCGGGGAATCAACAATCGCGAGTGGAGCCGCGGCTCGCTGGCGTTGTTCCTGCGTGGCTTCTCACGGATGCAAAGCGAAGTCGTGGCGCTGTCATCGCTGCTGCTGCCCAACTCGCACTCCGAGTGGCTGCGCGTGGCCGGGGACCTCGAGCTCGACCCTCACGATCCACGCGTCGCAGTGGTGCCCAACGGCTTTGACAGCGACCACGACGATCTCATCGACCCGGCCGGCGAGCCCCCGTCCCACCTCGCCGAGCTCGAGGGCTGCGTGTTGTGCGTGGCCCGGCTGGAGGGTCGCAAGAACCAACCCAACCTCATCGAGGCGGTGCGTGGAACAGACATGACACTCGTCCTCGCCGGCCCCGCCACCGCCAATCAAAGCCGCTTCGTCAGGCACGTCAAAGACGCCGCTGCGTCGCTCGCAAATGTGCATGTCCTCGGGTCGGTAACAGCTCAGGAAAAGGCATGGCTCTACTCGCTCGCGCGCGTCCACGCGCTGCCTAGCTGGATGGAGACCTGTGGACTTTCCTCGCTGGAAGCAGCCGTTGCCGGCTGCGCAGTGGTCGTCTCGCCCAATGGAGATACCCGCGACTACTTTGGCGAGGATGCCGAGTACTGCGATCCGGCCAGCGCACCTTCGATCCGCGACGCGATCGTGCGGGCGCATGAACGCGGTCCCAGCGCCGCACTGGAACAACGGATCAGGACCGAGTACACATGGGAGCGGACGGCCGAAGCCACCCATGGCGCCTACGCTCGCATCCTCGGCTGAGCCGCTATGACCTCAGCCGCCTACCACCACCTCTATCCCTTCGACCCCTGGGGGCTGCACGGTGGCACCTTGCGACTTCGCACAGCTGTCGAAGCCTCGCAACTGCACGGCACTGCGACGTTCTCGTGGTGGGACAGCACCCAAGGCCAATGGCGCTCAGACGTCGCGGTGGAGCAGATCGGCGCACCCGATCCGGCGCCCGCACCGATCCCACCCCCCACCGCCGCCAGCCGCCTCAAGCGCAGCGTGTTCCCCTTCGTCCTCTGGGAGGCCGGTCGACAGCCGCGCTCCGGCGCAGCGAAGGTACTCTCCGAGCAGCCTCAGGCAACGCTCGTTCTGCACACCTCCTTTCTGGCGCCGCTCGCCGATGAGCTTCGCCATCAGGGTCGGCATGTGGTCGTCGATGTGCATGACGCCATCTTCCGTGGCCACATGGACGAAGCCGCGGGCGCACCGATCGCGATGCGGTCCATAAGAACCGCCTATGGCACCTCCGTGCGGCACCGAGAACAGCGAGCCCTGGCTTCGAGCAACCGCCTGCCCGTCGCCGGCTGGGATGACGCACGCCTGTTGAAAGACCTCGGCGTCAGGGCCGCGCAGTGGGCGCCCACGGGCCTGGAGGCACAGCTTTCGCCGATGCCCGAGCACAGTCAGCTCCGGGTTGGTCTGCTGGGCAACTTCTTCCACAGCGCAACCTCTGGAGCGGCAGCCGAGCTGCTTGCGAGTCCGCTCGCCAGGGATCCCGCGGTGGAGGTGATCCTTGCCGGAATCGGATCCGAGCGCTACGAGGGAACAGCCAAAGTCCGCTCGCTGGGGCCTGTAGCGGGCACCGACGAATTCTACGATCGTGTCCATGCCACGGTAGTTCCCGTCACAAACGGCACCGGTATGAAGTGCAAGCTGGGCGAGGCTTCCCTCGCCGGCAAGGCGGTCATCACCACGCAACTCGGAGCCACAGGCTATCCACCCGCGCTGAGGAGCGCGTTTATAGTGGTCAGTAGTGCGCAGACCCTCGACAAGCAGCTCGTGATCGACGCCATTGAGCACGTCTCACCCGATGCACTGCGCGCCCAGTTCGAGTCGGTCGTCAGCCGCGAGGCCGCAGCCCACACATATGCCGAAATCCTGAGCGCCGCCGCCGACCCCTCCCTCGCCCTGCAGTGAAAGAGCTCCTCAGCACCGTCCTGCGTCGCACTGGGCGTGACAGCTCGTTTCAGCTGGACGACGCAATCACCGGCCGCGATGCGCTGGCAGTGGCAATGCGCGTGGCCGAGCATGCAGCCCGGGGAGCGTTGCGGCGGCTGTCCGTGAGAAGCGCCAGCGGCGTAGTGCTCATCGGCAGGCGAGTCCGATTGCTCCACGCTGCACATCTTCACCTCGGCGCAAATGTCGTCCTCGAGGACGACGTCGAGATCGTCGCGCTCTCAACGAAGGGCATCTGGCTGGGCGACAACGTCGCGATCGGACGCGGCACGCTGATCAAGCCCACCAGCTACTACGGACGAGGCCTCGGCGAAGGGCTGCGCATGGGTGCGCGATCGAGCATCGGGCCGATGGGCTACGTAGGTTGCTCGGGCCTGATCACCATCGGCGAGAACGTCATCATCGGCCCTCGCGTCAGCATGCACGCCGAGAACCACCGCTTCCAGGAGACTGACATCGCGATCAAGCAGCAAGGTGTGGCGTGGGACCCGATCTTCATCGAAGACGGCTGCTGGATCGGCTCCGACGTGGTGATCCTGGGCGGGGTGAGCATTGGACAGGGCGCCGTG
>JASLDD010000023.1 GCA_030151725.1 Solirubrobacteraceae bacterium | reverse complement strand
GAGCGCTCGATCTTGCCGTCCACGTAGGCCTTGAGCGGGTCCCACCAGATGGAGCGGCCGATGGCAAAGCCGATGAAGCCCTCCACGGGAGCTGCCGCTGTGAGCCACTGGTCGACCTTCTCATCGTTGGCGCCGCGGCCGAGCACCACGCAGGTAACACCCTGGCGGCCCTCGCCGGAGCGTGCTTGGGCAGCGAGCATCTCGCAGTCAGAGCGCTCGTCCACGCCCTCGATCTTCCAGATGTCGACCTCAATGCCCGCGTCCTGGATCTCGGCGATCGCGCGGCGCATCAGATCGGGGCGCAGCTCAGCGTCGTAGCGGTCGGCGTCCCCGCCCACGCTCTCCAGCTGGGCGTCCTCGGCCGGCACCAGCAGCTCGAACAGAAACTTGCGGTCGTGCTTGTGAAGCCAGTCGCTGAGCTGTCTCAGCTTGCCGAGCTGCTCGTCGTTTTCGGCCCTGTCGCCGTCGGGGTTGTAGCGCACGAGCACCTTCGTGAAATCTGGGTCAAAGGACTCGATGTGCTGCCCGAAGTCCTGGCCGTACTGGAAGTCGAACATGTTCTGCCCAGAACGCTCAGCGGGCATGGCCAGCTTGAGGCCCTTCTCGTGAGTCTCAGTAGGCACGGTGGAGCCGAACTGCTCGTCTACCAGCACGCCTGTTGCGGCCGCATCGGCGCCTGCGCCAACGGCCTGCAGCAGGCCCTCGTAGATGAGGTGCTTGGCGTCGGCAATGATGGCCGTCTGCTCGGCGTCTGGCTCACCCTCGATCCCAAAGAACTTCTTTTGGAAGGAGCCACGGTGGTCAAATGCGAGTATGTATAGCTTTTGGTCGTATCCGAGGTTCATGGGAGCCAGTATTCCAGAGGGGCGCAGGCCGTGGTGTGGAGGTCCTTAGAATGGACCAACGATGACCCCCGGCGCTGATCTGTTCGTGGTGTGCAAGCAGTGCGGATCGGAGGTCAGTCCGTACATCACCGAGTGCCCCTACTGCGGCAACCGGCTCCGGCGCCGTGCTCCAAAGCTGCCGCGCGCCGATGGACCCAGCAGCCCCACGCACCGTCCGGGCATCTCCTCGCTCTTGCGTCGCTCGAAGACGCCGGCCTCAGGGCGGCTAGGCGGAGCCCCTCGTGCGAGGACTGCCAGCCGCTGGGACGCCACTCGTCCGTACGCGACGATCGCGCTGGTGGCGGCTGGGGCATTGGCTTGGATCGTCTTTCACGCCGAACCTGACATCTACTTCCACATGGCCATCCTTGGTCCGCTGGATGGCGAATGGTGGAAGCTCATCACGAGCGCTTTCGCGTATGTGGACGGCGTCTATGCGGCTGCGGCGCTGGCCACAGTCGCTCTGTTTGGCTGGCTGGTCGAGCAGCGGCATGGACCGGTGGTGGTGCTGGCCATCTTCCTCGCCGCCGCGCTCGCGGGCACGCTGGTGGCATGCGCGGTCTACCCGGTGCCGGTGGCTGACGGCGGCAATGCGGCAGCGCTTGCGCTGTTGGCGGCGTGGGCGGCCCCGGACATCAAGGCGGCGCGGGCGGGCTCCTACTACGAGGGCGACCTGCTGGGCGTGGCCGTGGTGGCCGCGTTCATGTTGGTGTTTCCGTTCGCACGCATCTTCTCCGAAGCAAGCTGGCTGGCGGGCGTGGTGGGCGCAGTGCTTGGCCTGCTGGTCGGCCTGGGGCTCGATAGGAACGCCGACAGAAGGGCCTAGAACCTGGGGCGCCGTGGACCTATAGTGCTCAGCAAATGACCATGACTCATGCGGTGGTGCTGATTGAGGCCGAGCGCGACGCGCTCTCGAGCCTGGGAAGCGCGCTCGCCGATACAGAGGGCGTGGCGGAGGCGTACTCGGTCACAGGCGAGTGGGACTTCGTTGCGATTGTGCGCGTGCCAGACCACGAGCAGCTTGCAGATGTGGTGACCGGCCAGATAGGCGCTTTGCCGGGCGTGGTCAAGACCCAGACGATGGTCGCCTTTGCGGCCTACTCGCGCCACGATCTCGAGGCCATGTTCTCGATCGGCGAATGACCTGAGCGAGATGGCTGCAGTTCCAATGAAGTCCGAGTACGGGCCCACGCTCGGTCGCTTACTGGCGCCTCACTGGAAAGCCGCCTCCAGCTGGATGCGGGCCGCAGCGATCGGCACGGGCGTGGCACTGGTGGCGGCGGCTGTGGGGCTTGGGCTGACGCTCGAGAACGCAACTTATTCGCAAGGCGGACCCGTTCCCTTCAGCTTTGAATACAGAGGCCTGTACCGCGCGCCGGTGGACAGCGGGGGGCTGGTGAAGGTCGTGGACGACAGCACCGGAGGAGCGGTCAAGTACTCCTATGAGGTATATCCCGTGAAGCTCCCTCCTTACCGGGGCAGCCTGTTAGGAGAGCTCCCCGGCTGGGTGTCCAGCTACATCGCGGCGCTCAGCCACAGAGAGCCGTCGTTCGAGCTGACGGGCGAGGGCAAGACCAAAGTGACCAACAAGCTGCTCGGCTACCAGGTCCTGTTCACCACCAAGGTCCTCGGCCGCGAACTGTACGCCCGTAACGTGCTCCTGTTCCCCGAACGCGAGGGTGTTCGCGAAGGCGTGGCTGTTGCGATGCTGACTGCAGCCAATGCCAGTTCGCAGGTCAAGGCGCCGAGCGAAGTCGGCTCTACGGGAGTGTTGCTGCGCCCGCTGAAGACCTTCAGCTTCGGCTAGCTGCTGGCGGAGGAGGCGTTTGGTTTTCGCCGGGACTTAGCTGTTCGGACGGCGTTGCTACTTGCGGCTGCCGCGCCGTGCGCTCCAGGCGCCGGTGGGCAATGAGCGCACGGAAGCGGGGGCCTCGGTGCCGCCGGCATTTGAGTGGTGCTTGGAGGGTGAGGAAGGCTGGGGGATGCTTGTTTCAACGACCGTAAGCGCCGGTGATTCCTGCGCGGGCGCTTCAGCGACAGGAGTGCTCGGCGCGGGCGTTGTGGGGGTGGGCACGGTGGTGGTGGGCGGAGCGGCTGTGGGGGGCGCGGTGGTGGCTTCGGTGGGAAGGGTGGTCGTCTCGGTGGTGACCTCTGTGACCTGGACCGCGCTTTCGGGTGGCGTTGTGCTCGTCACAGGCACAGCGCTAGCCGGCGGGGCAGTGGCGACTGGGGCAGCGCCAGCAGGCGGGGCAGTCGTGGCTGCGGTGACTGGGGGCGGTGTGACAAGCGCCTTGGACTTCTTAGCGGCGTGGCGCGGGTGGTGGGCGACGACGACAGCGCTGGCGGCGGAGATGCGGTGCGCGGGAGTGCTCGGCTGGGCGTGCTCGCGGACGACCACAGGTGCGCTTGCGTAGCGGACGACGGGGACTGCGGCCGCGGAGGCTGTGGCAGCGGGGCGAGGATGGCGGTGATGGACCACCACAGCGTGGTCGGCGGCTACGGCTCCCGCGGTGACGATCGCGGCGGCGGCGAGCCCGGCGACTGCTTTGGTGGCAAGCGCTCCGGCGCCGGCGGTCATCAACCCGCCAGCCAGGCTGCCGCCACCGGCTGCTGCTCCGGCTCCGACGGTGGCTGTGGCTCCAACGGTAGCTCCGGCGCCCGCCGCGTGAGCGCCGCCGGCAGAGGTTGCGGAGCCGAGCTTTGCGAGCACGACCTTCTTGAGCAGCAGCAGCGGCGCCACGGGCAGGATGGCTGCCAGCGCGCGGTTGTTCTCGCGCAACTGCTTCTTGAAGAACAGGCAGCGCTCGCAGCCGCGCACATGACGGCGGGCGGGGGTGCTCAGCTTGGCCAGGCCCTCGGCTGCTTCGCCTAGCTCCAGCCGCACTTCCTCGCAGCTCAGCTTGCGCGACTCGGCTGCCTCGGCGAGGGAGATGCGGGCGCGCACGAGCAGCGACTTGACGGAGGGGATGGTCGTCTCCATGGCCTGGGCAATCTGGTCATAGGAGAGGGCGTCGATCTCGCGCAGCAGCAGGGCCGTGCGCTGCGTCTCGGGAAGCTCGTGCACGTCGGCGATGAGCTCTTGGAAGCTCTCGCGGCGCAGAACCTTGTCGCCGGTGGAGATGCCGCCCTCGGCGAAGTGGACGTCCATGGAGTCCACGCCGATGGCGGCCGTGCGGCGGAGGTGATTCAGAGACCGGTTACGTGCAATGCGATAGAGCCAAGGACGCACGTTGATCTCGCGCTCGTCGGCCAACACGGCGTTGAACGCCGCTGCGAACACCTCCTGAAGAACGTCCTCGGCATCCTCGCGCGAGGCCAGCATGTGGCGGCAGAAGGACAGCAGCCGCGACTGGTAGCGCGTGCACAGGGTCTCAAAGGCGGCGGGCTGCCCGCGACGGGTGAGGGCGATGAGGCGCTCGTCGGACTGAAGGCGCAGCAGGGCTGACGGGCCGCGCAGGCCCGGCATTGTGCTCGGGTGTGTGAGGGCGGAGACCTCCATGGATGGTCCGATGCTGCCTTCTTGTCCCAATGGACACGGTAGCAGCGCAAAAGTTGCGCTTGATGGGTCGAGATGCCCACGGCAGAGCGGTTGCATAGAGTTGGAAACACGCTGCCCGGGTGGCGGAACGGTATACGCGTTCGACTTAAAATCGATGGCCCAAGTGGCCTGTGGGTTCGACTCCCACCCCGGGCACCTCCGAGACTGGCTGAATGGATAGAGTCGCGATTGTGGCGGCCGAGAGTGCCCAGGACACCAGGACCTTCCATGGCGGGCGCCTGGTTGCGCGCCGCCTGAAGGCGCATGGGGTGAGCAAGCTGTTCACCCTGTCGGGAGGCCACCTGTTCTCGATCTACGACGGCTGCCGCGAGGAGGGCATCGAGATTGTGGACGTGCGCCATGAGTCCACGGCGGCGTTTGCAGCGGAGGGCTGGGCCAAGGTGACGCGCGAGGCGGGCGTGTGCGCGCTGACGGCCGGCCCGGGGGTGACCAATGGGATGAGCGCGATGGCATCGGCCCAGGCGAACCACTCGCCGATGGTGGTCCTCGGCGGGAGGGCGCCGGCGATGCGCTGGGGACAGGGGTCGCTGCAGGAGATCGACCATGTGCCGTTTGTGCGGCCGCTGACAAAGCTGGCGGTGACGCCTGAGAGCACAGCGGAGATCCCGGGCCTGGTGGACGATGCGTTTGCGCTGGCGCTGGCCCCGCACGGCGGCCCCACGTTCGTGGACTTCCCCATGGACTACGTTTTCCAGGAGGCCGAGGAAGCAGAGTCGGGGCTGTGGCAGGCGGACAGCGTGACCGGCGAGCGGGCTGCCGAGGACGCGAGCATCGAGCGTGCGGGCGAGCTGCTGCGAGCGGCTGAGCGGCCGGTGATCATGGCGGGCACGGATCTCTACTGGGGCCACGGCGAGCAGGCGCTGCTGGCGCTTGCGGAGACGCTGCGGATCCCCGTGTTCCTCAACGGGCTGGCGCGCGGGTGCGTGCCGGCGGATCACGAGCTGTTCTTCTCGCGCGCGCGCTCGCAGGCGCTGAAAGGCGCCGATGTGGCTTTGGTGCTGGGCGTTCCGATGGACTTCAGGCTGGCCTTTGGTGCGTCCTTTGGCGAGGACACGGAGATCGTGGTGGTGGATGCGGCTGAACCGGAGCGCCGCCACCCGCGGGCAGTGGCAGCAGAGCTCTACGGAGCAATGGGCCCGACGCTCACCAGCCTGTGCACGGCGGCCGGTGGCCGCGCACTGGCGAGCGAGCGCTGGATCGAGGAGCTGCGGGTGGGGGAGACGGAGAAGCGGGAGGGCGAGCAGGCCGAACTCAAGGACGATCGCGAGCCGCTGCATCCCATGCGCCTGTATGCGGAGATGGCCAAGGTGCTGGACAGGAACGCAATTGTGATTGGCGACGGCGGCGACTACGTCTCATATGCGGGGCGTGTGGTCGACAGCTACCAGCCGGGCTGCTGGCTCGACCCGGGGCCGTTTGGGTGTCTGGGTTCGGGTCCCGGATATGCGCTTGCGGCCAAGCTTGCGCATCCGGATCGCCAGGTGGTGCTGCTGCTGGGGGACGGCGCGTTTGGCTTCTCGGGCATGGAGTTCGACACGCTGGCCCGCCATGGCGTGAATGTGGTTGGCCTGATGGGCAACAACGGGATTTGGGCGCTCGAGAAGCACCCGATGGAGTTCCTGTACGGCTATTCGGTGGCGGCGGACCTGCGCCCGGAAACGCGCTACGACCAGGTGGTGGAGGCGCTTGGCTGTCACGGCGAGCTGGTGGGGCGCCCGGCGGATATTGGGCCGGCGCTCGAGCGGGCGTTCTCGGCGGGCAAGCCGGCGCTGGTGAACGTGCTGACGGACCCCACGGTGGTCTACCCCCGCCGCTCCAACCTGGCTTAGAGAGGCCGGTTCTTAGAAGCCGGCGAGGCGCAGGGCGCCGCCGTAGAGGATGTCGTGCTCTGAGACCTCCACGCGCTCCAGCTCGAAGGCCTTGAGGGACTCGCTCAGCAGGATCATGCCGGCGACGATCGTGGGGGCGCGGTCGGGATGCAGGCCGACGACACGGCGACGGTCCTCTTCGTCGAGGTCGGCGAGGCGTGCGAGCAGCATTTCGACGGTTGCCAGCTCCAGCGAGTGGCCGTGCACGCGAGCGGGGTCGTAGGGGTCGAGCTCCTGCTCGATGGACGCGGCCGAGGTGGCGGTGCCGGCGACTGCGATGCCGTGCTTGACGGGCGCGCGCTCATCGGGTGGAAGCCCGTCGAGCAGGGTGCTGCGAACGTCGAGGGCGAGCTCTTGAAGCTCTTTAGGAGTGGGTGGATCTGTGTGGATGTGACGCTCGCTCATGCGCACCACGCCGGCATGCAGCGACACGTGGAAGCCGGCTGTGCGCCCTGTCCCGACGACGAACTCGGTGGAGCCGCCGCCGATGTCGATGACGACGGTTGGCTCGGTGGCGGGCGGGCGTCCGGCCATGGCGCCGAGGAAGGTCAGCTGTGCCTCTTGCTCGCCCTTGAGCACTTTGGCGTCCAGGCCGTAGTCCTCGCGCACATGCTCGGCGAAGTCGGCGCCGTTTGAGGCGTCGCGAACAGCGGAGGTGAGGACGGCGAGGTTTGCCTGGCACTGATACTCCTCGATCTCCGCGTGGTAAAGATCGAGGGTGGAGAAGACACGCGCGGTGGCCTGCTCGGAGAGCGCCCCCGAGGCATCCACGCCATCGCCCAGGCGGGTGACCTGGGAGCGGCGAGAGAGTTCCTGGATCGATCCGTTGGAGGTGTCCACCTCGGCGACGAGCAGCCGTGTGGAGTTGGTCCCAATATCGACGACGGCGACGCGCACCGGCGTGATGCTAGAGGTGTGGGCACACACGAGCGAGATGGAGGGGCGATGAGCGAGCAGGGCGAAGGTGGGGTGGCGCTGGTGACGGGCGCGAACAGAGGCATAGGCAGAGAGGTGGCGCGCCAGCTGGCAGGCTGGATGTGCTGGTGAACAACGCGGTCGTGGGGCTCGATTTCGGAGTGTCGGGCACGGAACCGGACTGCGAGGTGATGCAGAAGACGCTCGAGACGAACTTCTACGGGCCATACCGCTTGACGGTGGCGCTGCTGGAGCTGTTGCGCTCGAGCGCACACCCGCGGGTGGTGGACGTGTCGAGCGGCATGGGCGGCGTGTCGGAGATGGGCGGCTGGTCGCCCGGCCACCGGGTGTCCAAGGCGGCTGTCAACGCGATGACGCGGATCCTCTCCACTGAGCTGAAGGAGGCGGGCGTGCTCCTCAACTCGGCGTGCCCTGGCTTCGTCAACACGGACATGGGCGGTCCCATGGGGGCGAGCTAGTCGGTGGAGGATGGGGCGGCGGGGGTGGTGTGGCTGGCGACGTTGCCTGACGATGGGCCTACGGGCGGGTTCTTCAGGGACGGCGTGGCGATTGCGTTTTGAGGTGGCGGGTTGGGGCGGCACGGGACCGCCGGGCGGTGTCGGGGCCGCGGCGGGGTCGCTCCGGAAGCCGCTGCCTCGCATAGCGGTTGGCCGCCAGTTGTGACGTTTGTTGGGTTCTTTGCTAGAACATAGGCAGCGACGCGGGGTGGAGCAGTCTGGTAGCTCGTCGGGCTCATAACCCGAAGGTCGCGGGTTCGAATCCCGCCCCCGCTATGTATCCTGCGACCGTCCTTCGGGGCGGTCGTCATCGTTGGGGCTTTCGGTCGTGAAGCGCTTGATGAATCAGTTGTTCATGAGAGCCAGCGAGAGCAACTGGGGCACAGAAGAAAGGTCAAAAATAGCTCTGAACGGGACAGGCGCTGCTAAATCAGCCCTATGAGCGCTTCGTGGGCTCCTCTCTAGAGACGTCAGTTGGAGGCGCGTCACGGGACGGCTTGCCGCCGATTCTTAGCGGGTGGTGCTCAGTGTTTGGAGTCGTCAGCGTCGAGTTTGCCCGTCAGAAAGACCTCTAGGAGAATGCTGACGGCCGCAGAGATCAAGATGCCACCAAAGAACACGCGTCGGTTCAGGCTGTCTGCCGCATCAGTCGCACGGAATGTCTGGACGCTCGCGCACGACGATTCGCCTCGCAACGTGCGGGTGTAGAAGTACGGGTCTTCGCGGAACTCTGGCGGGGATTCGGGTAGCAGTGCAGTGCAGCTGAGTGTCGCGTCCCCATGGTGCAACTGCGCGCTCGCGTCGAGAGCTGCGCGGTCTGGTTCCTGTCCGGCAACGCTCATCCGCACGGCCGCGTCCGTGAGCGATGCTCCTGCAAGTCGTCCGTGCTTGCGGTGTTCCCGCAGATAGATCTCGGTATTGCTGCTGGCGCTGACCCAAGCTTGCGTGTCTTCGCCTTTGAATTCGAACAGGGCCGGGCTCGCCACGTAGCACGACCTGAAACCAGCCGGCTTTGACGCCATCAGCGTCAATCGGAACTCGACCCCCTCGTCTGCGTACCGCCAGCGAGCCACGTGTCCTTCCGCGATCGTCGTGCCGTTATAGCGAGCGATTGGGACCTCGCGCCAAGTAGCATATTCCGGGCCGCGAATTTCGGCGCGGAGTACGTGGATACCAGCGATTCCAATGACGAGCCTGGTTGGTCGATAGGTGAAGGGGTTACGGTGCTTTCCTTCGTCGAAGCTGACTTCTCCTGTAGCGGTTGCGGGGTGTTCACAGTCATTGCGCGCAGCGATTTCGAGGTCGAGGAACCACGAATGGCTCTGTCCGTGTCCTGATTCCTGCGCGTTGGACGTGACAAACAACCCCCACGGCTGCGGCGGCGACGGGGTGCTGTTAAACGTGGGCGCGACCAGCCAGTATCCGCCGCCTAGCCCGGCGAATCCGATCACTGCCCACAGTGCCCGTGCACGTCCCGAGCTGAACGTGACGGTGCGGAGTTTCCGCCTGGTCTGCGAGAGGTTGCTCAGGCGCGGTTGTGCCGACGCTTTGGTCTTTTGCTCGGACACCGGGAGCCGTGCTCGAGTCTAACGAGCGGCCTTAGATCCAGCTTCCCCTTCGTAGTCGCGCAGCTGATTCGAGTAAGCGATACTGGCCGGCGTGTGGATTCCAACTGATGCGCAGGAGATCGAAGAGGCGGCCCGTGGCGGGCAGCTGAACGAGACGTCGAGCTTCGATGCAAAGGCCGATCTGCCGACGGCCAAGAAGAACATCGATCTAGCTACCGATGTGGCGGCGATGGCGACCGACGGCGGAGTCCTGCTCTACGGCGTTGGCGAGGACGAGCATCGCAATCCCACGATCCCTCAGCCGATCGTGTTGCAGGGAGCGCCAGAGCGCGTAAGTCAGATCGTCTCGACCTCGATCGCTGAGGTCCCGTTCATCGACGTTCGGACGTTGCCACTAGAGGACGATCCGGCGCGCGGCTACCTGGCCGTGGTCGTTCCTCAATCGGCGCGAGCTCCGCACATGGTCGTCGTCAATGGCGATAACCGCTTCTATGGACGGGGAGCGAAGGGCAACCGCATCCTCAACGAGGGCGACGTGGCGCGACTATACGAGCGCCGACAGAGCTGGCAGATCGACCGGCTGCAGGTGCTTGAGGAAGCGATTGAGCGGGCGCCTGCCCCGCCGAAAGACGGGCAGAGCTACGTCCACGCCTATGCGCGCCCTGTCGTGCTTGAACAAGGCATGTTCGCCCGCGCCGTCGAGGCTCTTGGTCGGGGCCAGATACACCAGCGGCTCATTCAGTGCGCTCACGGCACAAAGTTGAGCGGCATCTACGCTCCCACGCTCGAACAAGCTCATTCGTGGCGCCGCCACAATGCTGACTTCTGGCGACTCTCGACGCGGGACGAGCAGTTCGAGCCGGTCAGTCCCGACACGGCGACGCAACAAGAACTAGTTGCGTACATTGGGTGGCTGACGAGCCTCGTGCACCTCAACCTCTATCTCGACGGATATGGGCGGATGTTCTGTGGACGGGCGAGCGATACTCGACTGGCGGACTCGTCCACCCCCGTCCTGATCGAGGTTGTCATCGGAGGCAATGTCGAGGCGTTCTTCGCGATCATGGCGATGCTCTACGAGGCAGCCGGCTATCACGGGGCGGTTGATGTCGGGGTTGCAGTGACCGGGATCAAGGGCGCGCGGTCCGAGCGCGGCAGCCGTGGCTTCGACTCGGGGCCGCCTTACCCAACGGATCGATTCACCCGAACGGAGCGGGTCGCGGCTGGACAGCTGAAGGATGCCGACGTTGTGGCGTATGAGCTTCTACACGACCTGTTCGATGCGACGACCGGCATCGAAGGCTGGAACCCTTGGACGCAGCCGCAGAACCGCTAGCTATTCAGCAAGCCCCCGGATATGAGCCAAAGGCGGCTTCTTCGTGAGCTTGCCGCGCGTGCCGCCACGACTTCGGCTGTCGCTCCGTCACCGTTGATCGGACGAGCCATCGGTCGAGCAACTCGTTGCGCAGCTAAGCGGTGACGGCATGGCGGGTGGGGTCGTAGCGCCCGGTTCCGGAGAGTCGGCGACATCGAGCTGGCCGGCGCGTCGCGCTCGAGCTGAGCCCAGGTGGTAGACGAGGCCTTGCGGGCTGATCCACCCGGCGTCGCGCTATGCCGACGGTCGAGCGTGCGACTATGGTCGCCGACATGCTGGGAGAGCAATCAATCATGCAGCTTCCGATCGACGAGCTAGGCCTCGAGGTCCTGCGAGACTTCGATCGGACCGGCCAGTGGAACGACAACAACTACGTCAACGAAGCTCGAAATGCTGGGTATGGCAAGCCAGCCTTGGATGCGCTCTCTGAGGCAATTGGCTGGCTCCGGGCGCGTGGGTTGGTCACCCCTGACCTGAGTGAGCACAGCAGCAATGCGGCCTTCGTAACGCGGTTTGGGCGGAAGCTGCTCGATGAGGGGCCGGGCCACCTGCACGCGACCGCGGGACTACAGGACGGCGTCCATCCCCTCATTGAGAGTGAGGCGCGTCCGCAGTTCATGTTGGAGAAGTACGAGTTGGGGGTTTTCGCAGCGATGAGGGCAGTCGAGATTCGGGTGCGGAAGCTCGCCGGGTTCGGCGAGGACGTCTACGGCATAGCCCTCATGAACCGGGCGTTCGGGCCGGACGCACCGCTGCGCGACACAGAGGCGACTAAGGGAGAGCAGGACGGCATGCGAGCGCTGTTCGTGGGTACATACGCGGTACTTCGCAACCCTGGCGGGCATCGAGAGGTCGATTACGACGATCCGGGGGAGGCGGCTGAGGCTGTGCACGCGGCGAGCTTGCTCATGCGAATTCTCGATCGTGTCGAGGCAGCACGGCACGGAACCCCTTAGCGAGGGAACGCGGGCACCGGTCACCAGCCGGTCATCGCACTCGGGATTGTGCTGACGAGCGTTTAGGTATCGACCGCCTCCACCCATCAGCGGATTGGCTTGGAGGTCAGTGGATATACGTGGGTAGCACGCCGCGTCTTGCCACGATGTCCTGGTTGCGAAGGAGTAGGCGAGCAGAGCGCGCTCTTTATCGAAGACGGTCGTAGCGCCGCTACGGCAATATCGTGCGTCCTCGAGGACAGCTACGTTGGTCCGGCACCATGACGCTGATCGCTGATACCGCCTCGGCAGCGCGCCGACTCGGCGCCACGGACTTCCTGCGCTGGGCTGAGACGCGAACGATCTTCCTCTCTAGCGAGATGCGTGAGCTCAGCGCTTTGCGTGGTCGAGTTGCCGTCGCGTTGCGTGATGCTGGGTTCTCGGTCGTCGTTTTCGAGGATCTCGGCGGGCGCGACGAGAGTGCCGAACGCGCCTATCTTGATGGCGTCGCGCGCTCTGATGTCTATGTCGGGGTGCTGGCTGATCGCTATGGGACGATGCTGCCCAGTGGGCGCTCTCCGACTCACGAAGAGTATTTGGAGGCCCGGAGGCTCGGCAAGCGCATCTCCTTCTGGCTCGCGGCCGACGCGGGCGGGCGTCAAGGGAACGCCTTGGACTTCGTCCAAGCGGTTCAGGCCTTCCATACGACCGGCCAGTTCGCCGATATGGAGGATCTCGTAGGACGTCTCCTACAGCGGCTAAGCGAGATCGCGGCCGACGATGAGGCTCCCTGGATCAAGGTTGGCGATGCTTGCGTTCGCGCTGACGTGATACGCGACGAGGGCAGTGGAATCACGCTTCAGACCGAGGTCCGGGACCTCGCCGTCGCTCGTTACCTTGAAGGTCTACGTAGCGATCAGTGGGGTCGCTCGCCAGATGTCCCAATAGCGCTCGCCGAGCGTGCCGGATCTGGCCGCGTCACGCGCGTAGTCAGCGAGACGCGTAGTGCGTCCGTCCGCCACATTGAGCTTTCGGCCGATGTGCGATGGGGCGGAGGCCGCGGCGGAGCAATGGACGCCGGCACGACAGGATTCTCAGCAGATGACCTCACGGAGGTCGGGCTTCGCGCGGGCCTGCTCGGCGAGCCGCTTCCCGCGACGCTCGGCTCCTTGCAGTTCATGGTCGACGCGTCAGACCCGTTGATTGACCTGCCAGCAGGCCTACCACCCGCTGCCGAGCAAGCTGTCGGGCGTCTTCTGATCTCCGAACGGCTGCTCGCGTCCGGGAAGGCCGCGTACATCTCACGGTTCGCGCTCGGACCGGCTCACCTCGGACAGCGGCGAGTTGAGCTGATCTACGGCGACCCGCGGCGCTACAGCAACGTCGAGCCCGGACAACGCGAAATCACAGGGATAGCTCGCCGAGCCTTTCGTGAGCTAAACGAGTTCGCACGACTCTTCGAGTCTGTGGACTAGGGGCTTTGTTCGCGGGCCTTCTACGGTCGCAGGATTGGGTATCAATCCCGCCCCCGCTACTCGAAGAAGCCCCGCTCAGGCGGGGTTTTTCGTGGTCAGCCTGTTGAGAGTGCGCCCCCGGGTTCCAAGAGGATTCCGTTTTGAGCCCTCCATACGGCCGTGGTCCGCGATACGGTCAGATTCGAGTTCGGGATAGGGCCGGGCTTTGCTGGCAGCGCTCACGCTGCTAGGACGGCGTCGCGCAGCTGATCAGCGAGCGCCGCCCCGCGCCGCCACAGGTAGCCGGGAGCGTAGGCGTCAAACATGTCGAGCAGATCCGCCGTGAGCTCGTCCTGCAGGTAGAGCAACTCGCCGATCGCCTTAGCGTCGGCCGAGCCAAGCGCCGTGCACAGTTCGTGCCGGTCGCGGTCAATCCGCCAGCGCAGTTGCATCGGCGCGACGGCACTCGCACCGAGGCACACGAGCTCTGAGAGCGATGCCTCGGGCAGGTACATGTCGGCCACGGGCTGCGACGCCGTGTCCATCAGCGTCAGGAGCGGCACACGAACGGGGTCGCACAGTACGACGCCCCACGCTGCGCATGAGCGCCTGACGGCCTCGCTCGTTGGCTCGCTGGACATCAGCACCGGCCACCAGCGGGCAGAGGCGACACCAGGGGCGTCCCGGTGCGCCGCCTGCGCGTACAGGTCAAGGCACTTGAACAGGAAGGCCGCCACGTCCGCCTTCTCAAGGCTTCCTCTCGCCTTCGCCTCGAGCCACACCCCGGCTTCTGATCCCTCGCCGGCGCCGTCGAGCTCGTGCAGCGCACCTGACGCCGAGGTATCTCCGAACAGCCCCAGCGTGCTTGCATGCTGGCGGCGCGGGAACGCGGGGCGCAGCAGCAGGCCGGATGCCGCCCGCTCCCACGCCCTGCCATCCGGGCGGCCTGCGCCCGGAGGCCCGAAACGGGCCAGCAGGAACGCATCGGCGGTGAGCGCCGCGAGCTCGCGCGGGGCCGTCATCCGGCCAGCAGGTCTTCTACGTCGCCGGCACGGCCCTCGTCCTCGTCGGCGAACGTGTCCGCCCCGGGCACGTTGGCGCCCTTGAAATGTTCGCGCGCGAACGCCCCGTCGATCCGCCCAACCATCGCCGTCGCGGCGGCGTCGAACAGCTCATTCGCCCTGTTCAGCAGGATTCCCGGACGGCCCTGGGAGACCTGCAGCAGCACCGACAGGGCGTCCCGCTCGAACGGCACGAGTTCGTCGTCGACCTCGCCGATGCGGTGTGGCTCCATCCAGGTCTTCAACAGGATCTCGACCTGGTCATCGTCGCGCAGCCCGCGCAGCACGGTGACGGCCGCTTGGTTGGCCGGGTTGTCCTCGAAGCTCGGCAGCCGGTTCTGCTCCCAGTAGGAGTCAAGCGCCCGGGCTGCCGTGGCGTGGAACGTAAACGTCTGGTGCAGCATCGAGGCGTACGGCTGTGTCTCGAGTAGGTCGCGGATGCGCCCGATCTCACGGCGTCGCTTGGACGCCGCGAGAGCCTTGTTTGTCGCGAGGTCCTCGAGCTGGTCGATCATCAGAAACACCTTGCTGACGCCCGCGGCGCCGAGCGCGATCAGCGCGAAGTTCAGGAACTCGATGCCGCTTCGCAACTGCGCTGTGCCGGAGATCTGGTCCCCGAGGAAGTCCGCTAGCTCATCGGGCGCGGCCGCAAAGCACTCGCGCACGTCGACCCGCAGCGGCGGGCCCGTCGGCGCAATCCTCCGTCTCGCGTCGCTTAGCGCGTCTTCGATCGCGTCTGGGCTGTCGCTGCCGAGCTGCTCGATGATCGCCTCGCGCGCCAGCAGCAGCGGCGGATGATCGCCGACCGCCATCGACAGAACCGCGTTGTAGAGCACGGGGTAAAGGCCGGTGCGCGCCATCGTGTTCAGCTCCGAGTACGCGGCCGCGATCCGCAGCGTGCGCTCCGGGCGAAGGCCGGTCGAGAGCTGGACGGCCTCCCCCCAGTCGCCGCTGTTGATGTGCTTGACGGTGTCGCGCATCAGCGAGGTCTTGCCGTAGCCAGTGTCGCCTGCGCGGCCCTTGCTCCACAGGAAAGCCATGGAGCGGTTGCCCTGGATCGCGCCACGCACCACCTTTGAGCGGAACTCCTGTGTCTCGGCGGGGAACACCTCCTCGCTGTAGGGCTCAGAGCCACCGGAGGAGATTGAGGAGTGCGGAAACGGGTTGCTGTCGAGGCTCCACGTCTCTTCGATGTGGTCGTATGGATTGGTGCTCATGAGGCGGCTCCTCTGGAGTCGGTGATGGTCATTTCAAGACGTCTGCGTCCGTGGTGGCGAAATGGCGGGCGCTCGGAGTCCGGAAGCGCGCCCGTCCCGATGTGGGTGAGGACCGACACACCGAGCTCGGGCCACTGCTCGTCGACAAGCCGCGAGAGCACGATGTCCACGAGGCTCCGGGTGACCCCGCACCTGAACGCGGCCTCCGCACGCACGCCGTGGATGCTCAGGTAAGGCGCGGCGAGCGTGGACGCCGAATCGGAGGCCTGACGGCGATAGGCGTCGATGATCGCCTGCGCGACCCGCTCGCCGTTGTCGCTCAGAACGCGCCGGCGCGGGCGGCGGGGCGCCTCCCCGTCGCTTTCGAGGTCGGCCGCGAGCCAGATCACGTTGCAGCTTGCGTGCTCGGGGACATAGCGCGACTGGTCGAACAACAGCAGCTCTGTGCCCCAGCGCAGCAGCGTCTTGATCGACGTCCCGTCGATCGCAAGGCCCCGGGCCGCGAACCCGGCGACGGCGAACGCGTCGTTGCTGGTCTCCGCGAGGGCCTTGTTGGAAGGGCGCTCCGGCGGCCGTGTCCCGAAGCGGCGTCGCAGGTGTGTGCGCAGGATCTCGGTGACCTCCTCCGGCTCGATGCCCGACCCGATCAGCTCGGCGCCCCAGTGGCCCCACCCGTCTGTGCCCCTGCCGTCCTGGCGGCCGCGCTCGATGTCGCCTCCCTCCAGCACCGGGCACACGATCGGCCCGGACTGCAGCGCGGTGAGCAGGGTCCGGAAGTAGGGGTGTGCGCGGATCAGGGCGTCGGCGACGAGGTCGACGAACTCGGCCCGCTCCTCCTTAGAGGCTGCTGCGGCGGCGAGCACGCCGCCCGCGGCGGTGAGACGGTACTCGCGCTTGCGGTAGGCGTCGAGGAACGCCCGCGAGGAGGGGAGTCGCTCCTGCTCGAGCGCGCCCCAGCGCATCAGCTCGGCGAGCGTGTCGCACGTCGTTGACCAGTTCCTCTCCTCGTCTGAGACCCGTGAGGCGGTGACCCGCCCGCGGCCCTCTCGCACGAGTCGCTCCTGCGTCTGGCCGTAGCGGACGCGGCACTCCTCGAGGGTTGCGGCCCCGGCAGCGATGCCGACGAGCTGGTCCCGGGCGTGGTCGATCACGCGGTGGATACGGGGGATCGAATCGCGGGACTTCTCAGCCATAGGGTGAGTTATATCAGTCTGTCAGGTCTCCAGCAAGAGACCTGAAAGATAGTAGAGATGAATCGCCCGCTAGCGCGTTCCGGCATACGAGCGCGCGCTAGGTGAACGTGCTGGGATTCAGCACCGCTGCGCCGTCAGGCACCGTGCTACCGATCCGCCCGCCAGTCGTCGGCACCGCCGGATCCAACCCGCCTCAACCCACACGGACGAGCGCGCGGTCCCCCAGCACTCGCCCTTTCGCGCCGACAGCGATCTCGTCTTCTGCCATCCCGAAACGGGGCATGCGCTCGACCTTCCAAGATGTGCTGCGCTTCAAGGTCGCCCTCATCCTGGCGGCTCTCATCGAGCGGGTGCTCGGGTTTCCTCCTGACGCGTACTTCCCGCAGCTCGGCCGCAGCGGGCTAAAGCCCGACTTCACGCCCATCGACCTCGTAGCGCATCGGTTCGTGCTCGACGCCAAGAGCTCTACGCAGGAGCTTGGGGCACACGAGCGCCAGATCCGCGCATACATCGACCAGCGCCACCCGACTACAGGGTGCTGTTCAACCTTCGCGAGCTGAGGGTCTATCGCCGCGGTGCGAGTGGTCACGATCCCAGTCTTTCGTTCGATGTACGACGCCTTTGGCAGGTGGCCCACGGCGAGGCGCTCGATATCGACGAGGTCGATCGGTTCGTCCGGTTTTGCGGGCTCTTTGGCTTCCGCGCGATGGGGGTGGACGAGAAGATCGCACAGCGGCTGCGTCTGGAGCTTGAGACGCTCGCCCGGGAGATCGAGCCAAGCGTCGATTTCGCGGCTCTGCCCGCTACGGTCGCCGGGTTTCGAGACACCGATGGATCGCCCGCCGGGCATTCTCGCAATACCTGATGCGGGTCTCCCCCCAGCTCGCTCTGACCCGCATACTGCTCTGTCACATATCGGTGTGCGGTAAGGCGGCGGGTAGTCGCACCGTGACGCTGAGCCCCCCACCGGCCCGGGGGGTAAGAGCGAGGCTTCCGTCATGTGCCTGGGCGATGCTCTCGACGATCGCCAGCCCGAGGCCCACGCCTGCGTGGTCGGCGCGGACGCGTTCGTCGCCGCGAAGAAATGGCTCGGCAAGCGTGGAGACCATCTGGGGCGTGAGCATCTCGCCGGTGTTCTCCACCGTGAGCTCAACGAGGTCGGGACGAGCGCTCGTCGAGACCCAGACGGTGCCTTGGTCGGGCAGGTTGTGGACGATCGCATTGTGAACGAGGTTCGTGCTCAACTGCAGCAGGAGCGCGCGCGAGCCGATGGTGGGCGTGATCTCGACGGAGGTCTCGATGGTGACGCCGCGCTCTTCTGCGAGGGGGAGAAGCGTTTCGGAGGTTTCCTCTGCCATGAGGGACAAGTCGACGTCCTCTCGGGTGAAGGAGCTCTGTCCGGCGCGGCTGAGCAGGAGCAATGCCTCTGTGAGGTCGGTCGCTCGCGTGTTGACGGCGTGGAGGCGCTCGACCAGCTCGCCGTTGTCGCTGTTCGGATCGCTGCGGGCCACGTCGAGAAGCGTCTGCGTGATTGCCAGCGGGGTGCGCAGCTCGTGGGACGCGTTGGCTGCGAAGCGCTGCTGCTCGGCGACGTGTGCTTCGAGGCGCGCGAGCATCGCATCGAATGCGTCGGCAAGTTCGCGGAACTCGTCTCGGCGGCCCGGTAGATCGATTCGGTGGGCGAGCGATCCGGCGGCGGCCGTGCGGGTGGCGTCTGTTATGCGGGCCAGGGGGGCGAGCATCCGGCCGGCGAGGAACCACCCTCCCACGAGACCGAACACCAGCAGGAACGCCAAAATCGCGGCTGCCCTGGGAGCGAAGATGTGCAGGAGCTCGGTCCGGACGGGAAAGACGCCGTCTATGCCAACTTTTCCAGTGCTCCCGGGCACTATGAGCGCTTGTTCGGGGACGTAGCGGAGGAGGAACAGCCACACGGCGGCGAGCAGCAGGGCGCCCGCGAGCATGAGGAAGGCGGCGTAGCTGAGGGTGAGCTTGAGGCGAACGCTCAAGCCAGGGGCTCTATCCACGATCTCCTCCCTAGCGCTCGGAAGCTCGTTGCGTGTCGATGCAGTACCCGACGCCGGCCACAGTGGAGATGATCCCTGGGTCTCCGAGGCGTTTGCGTAGTGCTGAGATGGTGATGCGCACGGCGTTGGTGAATGGGTCGGCATTCTCGTCCCACGCCCGCTCCAGGAGTTGCTCCGCGCTGACCACGCCGCCTTCGGCAGCAACGAGTACCTCGAGCACCGCGAACTGCTTGCGGGTGAGCGCGACGTAGCGGCCGTCCCGATAGACCTCGCGGCGGAACGGGTCCAGCCGCAGTCCTGCGACCTCTCGCACCGGTGGTCTGTTGTGGGCGCGCCTGCGATCGAGTGCTCTGAGACGGAGCACGAGCTCTTGGAGCTCAAACGGCTTCGTCAGATAGTCGTCGGCGCCGAGCCCGAACCCGGAAGTCTTATCGTCGAGACGGTCGGCAGCGGTGAGCATCAGGATCGGCATGCCGCTGTCGGAGGCGACGATGCTTTTGGCGATCTCATCGCCCGAGGGCCCCGGGATATCGCGATCGAGGACCGCGATGTCGTAGGTGTTGACGCTCAGCAGCTCCAGAGCAGCGTCACCGTCACCCGCGATATCTGTCGCGATTGCCTCCAGACGTAGTCCATCGCGGATGGCCTCTGCCAGATAAGGCTCGTCCTCGACGATCAACACACGCATGCTCCGATGCTCCCAGTCCGAACATATCGTCCGCATCTCAAAAACCACATACGTGCCGGCAACGCCACGCTGCGTTGACTGTCGGTGTGACCTATGGCGAACCAGCACGAGCGGCACGCCGTCGTACCCGATCAACGGTGTACGCCCCGCGCCGCCGTCGCCGCGCGCTGCTCGGCGCGGTAGCCGTTCTTATTCTCCTCTACACGGCATTCGCCGGAGCCGGGCACCTGTTTGACGGCACGAGCCGCATGCTGCATGAGGGGGGCCGTATCCTCAACGACAGGGTCCGCGCCCGCACTCGCACCCTCCAGACGCCGGTCAGCTGGCCGCAGCGCGGACAGGCGGTGGTCGTGCTCGGTAGCGGCCGGCCGGCGGCCAGCCCGAACGAGCAGCCGGTCCCGATCGCCAGCCTGGCAAAGGTGATGACCGCCTACCTAACCCTCGAGCGTTATCCGCTGAGCGGCACACAGGACGGGTTCACGCTCACCGTCACCGAGGAACAGGCGCAGGCCGAGACCCAGAGTCAGTCGGTCGTGGCGGTGCAGGCCGGCGAGCAGCTGACCGAGCGCCAGCTGCTGGAGGCGCTGCTGATCCCCTCCGGAAACAACATCGCCCGCATGCTCGCCACTGCGGTGGCGGGCAGCGAAACGCGCTTCCTGGCCAGGATGAACTCTGAGGCCCATGCGCTCGGGATGGATCACACGATCTACACCGACCCGAGCGGGTTCGATCCGAACACAGTGTCCACCGCCGCCGACCAGCTGCGCGTCTTTGAGCGGGCGATGCGCTTTCCGGTCTTCCGCCAGATCGTCTCGATGGCCAGCGTGACATTGCCGGTTGCCGGCAGGCTTACCAACTACAACCCCCTGACCGCCGAGGGCTACGCCGGCAAGACCGGGTCTGACTCCGCGGCCGGGGGGTGCCTGGCCTTCTTCACCCACCTGACGCTCTACGGGCGCCGAATGACCGCTGTCGGCGTGGTGATGGGCCAGGGGCAGGGCAACGACACCTCGGTGATCCTCACCGCCGCGGGCGAGGCCGCCACCCAGCTGCTCGAGTCTGTCGACCCAGCGATCCGCTGGCGCACGATCGCCGCGCCCGGCGCGGGCGGCCCAGGGGGAGATGCTCCCAGCCACGGCCCTCCGCTCCTGTCTGCTCCCGGTCGCGCGTCGGCGCAGAACTGATGTCAATGCAACCCGCAGGAGGACACATGAGTAGACAACGATGGCCGCTGGCCGCCCTTGCTCTGAGCGCAATGGTCGTCCTGATCAGCGCGTGCGGTTCAAACGCACCTGCCGGCACCAGCACCACCGCCCACAACACCACCGCCAATGCCCAAAAGGCGGTGAGGTTCGCTGAGTGCATGCGCAGCAACGGGGTCAGCAAGTTCCCGGACCCGGGTCCCTCGGGCAGCTTCACCATCGATGGGGTGGTGAACGGTTCGTCGCTGGACCCGAACGCTCCGGCGTTCAAGCAGGCACTCAGCGCGTGTAGGGATCTCGAGCCGGCTGGGTTCACAGGCAGCAAGCGGAGCGCTCAGCAGACGCAGGCCGCACTCAAGTTCGCACAGTGCATCCGCGCCAACGGTGTCAAGGACTTTCCGGACCCGGCCAATGGTCAGCCACTCGTCGACACGAATCTCATCCCGTCCGCCGCAACCGAAAGCGGCATGAGCATTCTCAACGCCGCAATGCAGAAGTGCCACGATTTCGCCGCAGCGGCAATGGGCGGCCAGCGATGAGGCGGAAGACCTGGGCGATCGTCGCAGCCGCCGTCCTCGCTGTCGCAACCGCCATCGGCGGCGTAGCCGTGATGTCCGGCGCCAAGCAAGCGACTGCGGCTGAACGGCAACTGCCGCTCGGCATCGCGCAGGTGCAGAGGAGGGCGCTCTCGGCCGTGGTCTCCCAGGCGGGCACCCTGACCTATAGGGCGCGATCGGACGGCTTGCCGTACACCGTGATCAACCAGGCCCACGGGACGTACACCAGGCTGCCCGCGGCCGGCCAGGTGATCGCTCAGGGTCACGTCCTCTACCGGGTCAACGATCGCCCCGTGGTGTTGCTGCATGGCTCGACCCCCGCCTATCGGACCCTGTCGGCCGGGGCGAGCGGCGCCGACGTGGCCGAGCTCAATGCGGATCTCCTCGCACTCGGTTACGGCACCCGAGCTCAGCTCAGCCCAACGACGGACTCCTACGGGCCGGCCACCACCGTGGCCGTGATGAAGCTGCAGGCCGCCCTTGGGGTGACCCAGAGCGGAACGCTGACTCTCGGCCAGGTGGTGTTCGAGCCCTCCGCGGTGAGGGTGACGAGCGTCTTAGCGCGGCTCGGGGGTAGCAGCCAGGACGGCGCGACGGTGATGCAGGGCACCTCGACCCTGCGCCAGGTCCAGGTGGCGCTGAGCGCCTCCGAACAGACCACGATGGCGGTCGGGGACAAGGTGAGCGTCACCCTGCCCAACAACCGGACCACCCCAGGCGTCGTCTCCTCGGTGGGAGCGGTCGCCACCTGCCCGTCGAGCTCCGGGTCGGGCGGGCCGGGGTCTGGCTCCGCCGCACTGGGAACGGACACCTGCTCCTCGGGCAGCAGCACGCCGACCATCACCGTGGGCGTCACCCCTTCAGATCAGGCTGCCACGGGCAAATGGGATCAGGCCCCCGTGCAGGTCGGTATCACCACCGCCAGCGTGCCCAACGCACTTGTGGTGCCGGTGACCGCGCTGCTGGCCCAGTCCGGCGGGGGCTACGCCGTCGAGGTCATCGGCGCAGGCGCACGCAACCATCTCGTGCCGGTCTCGCTCGGACTGTTCGACGACGCCGAGGGGTTGGTGCAGGTCACAGCCTCGGGGCTGGCCGCCGGCCAAGAGGTGGTGGTCCCGGCCACATGACCCACCCCCCGCCAGCGCGAGCGCGGCTGCTCGATGTGGAGGACGTGACCAAGAGCTATCCCGGCGAGCCGCCCGTCGAAGCCCTGAGCCGGGTGAACCTCACGATCGGTCCGGGGGAGCTGGTTGGGATCGTGGGCCCCTCGGGGTCGGGCAAGACCACCCTCCTGCAGCTGATGGGGACACTCGACCGGCCCACCAGCGGCCGCGTGCGCATCACCGGGCTCGATGTGGCAACGATGGCCGACGAGGAAGTGGCCCACCTGAGGGCCACCCGGATTGGGTTCATATTCCAGCAGTTCTTTCTGGCCGAGCACTCGACCGTGTTGGACAACGTGGCCGACGGGCTCCTGTACGCCGGCGCCCCCCTCAGCGAGCGCCGCCGGCGCGCACTCGAGGCCCTCGACCTCGTGGGCCTGGCTGACCGCCCCCATGCCCGTCCCACCCAGCTCTCGGGGGGACAGCGCCAACGGGTCGCAATCGCCCGAGCCCTGGTCGGCCAGCCGGCCATCATGCTCGCCGACGAGCCGACCGGCAACCTCGACCAGGCGACCGGCCAGTCCATTCTCGCCCTGCTCGACCAGCTCCACCAGGGGGGCTCGACAATCGTGGTCATCACCCACGACCACGCCATCGCCGAGCGGATGCCGCGCAAAGTCGAACTCCTCGACGGCCGCATCGTTGCCGACGCCGGCCGCGCCGAGGGCGCCCCGTGACCGCCACCGCGAGCCTGACCCGGAGGCGGCTAGCGCTCTCTGACCTGGCCCGGCTCTCGGCCGTCGGACTTCGCACTCGGAAGCTGCGGGCAGGGCTGTCCGCGCTCGGTATCGCCATCGGCGTAGCCGCCATCGTCGCTGTACTCGGACTGTCGGCCTCATCCCAGGCTGGCCTCCTCAACGAGATCAGCCGGCTCGGCACCAACCTGCTGACCGTCAACAACGGGCAGAGCCTCACCGGCGCCACCGCCGAGTTGCCGACCCCGGCGCCCGGCATGATTGGCCGTATCAGCGGGGTGCAGCAGGTGCAGAGCACTGGGACTGTCAGCGGCGTCGGTGCCTTTCGCACTCCCTACATCCCCGCGGTCGAGACAAACGGCCTGACCGTCCAAGCCGCATCCCTCCATCTCCTCCCGGCCCTTGCCACCAGCGTGGCCCAAGGGCGATACCTCAACGCGGCCACCGCCCAAGAGCCCGTCGCCGTCCTCGGAGCCTCCGCCGCCCAGTTGCTGGGCGTCGACCGCATCTACCCGGCCGAGCGCCTGTGGGTAGGAGGCCAATGGTTCTATCTGGCCGGCATTCTCAGACCGGCTGTCCTCGCCTCCGCCATCGACTCCTCCGTCCTGGTCGGCTACCCCGCAGCAGAGAAGTACTTGCGCTTCGACGGGCATCCCTCCACCATCTACCTGCGGACCCAAACTGACCGGGTCAACGCGGTCGACGACCTCCTGGGTGCCAGCGCCAACCCCGAGAACCCCAGCCAGGTCAACGTCAGCCAGCCATCCTCCGCCCTCGTTGCCCAAGCCGACGCCAAGAGCGCCCTCAACGGCCTTTTCCTTGGACTCGGCGCCGTCGCACTGTTGGTAGGTGCGGTCGGAGTCGCGAACATCATGATCATCAGTGTCCTGGAGCGCCGCTCCGAGATCGGTCTCAGACGGGCGCTCGGCGCGACCCGCGGACAAATCCGTGGACAGTTCCTCTCAGAGGCGATTCTGCTCGGTCTGCTCGGCGGAGCCGCCGGGGTCGCGCTCGGCGCCGCATCGACCGCCGTCTACGCCCACACCAAGCACTGGGCCACCGTCATCCCCACCGATGCCTGGGTGGGTGGCATAGCCGCGTCTCTGATCATCGGCGCGGTCGCCGGGCTCATCCCGGCCCTACGAGCCGCACGCCTCTCACCCACCCAAGCGCTGTGGTCTGTTTAGCCCCCGACAAGACCGATCTACGCTACGCCGCGGTTGGCCCCCCGAACCATGTAGTCAGGGCCTCAACGAGACCCTCCTGGGTGCCTTCTTCAACCCACGCGACATATCCGTCGGGCCGGATCAGCACGGCACTGGGTGCGGTGACTGCCCCAAGCACCGGAAGCTCCCATGGGCCTGCATATTCGGCGTCGAGCACCTGCACCCGGTCGGCCCATGGAGCGATGTCAAAGCCGCCGGACTCACCAAGGTTGAGAAGCACAGGCCGGGCGTCGTGGAGTAGCGCGAAGACTCGGAGGGGACCCTCGGCGCTCACAAGATCCAGATCGGGCATGCGGCGGCCGAGCAGGGGATGTCCCTCGCCGAGGTCGTAGTGAATGTCCAGCCCCGAGACGATGCCGGCGAGCCGTTTGCGTGGCTCCTCCATGCTCGCCAGCTCCGACATGACCTCGGCCACGGCCTTCGAGCGCTCGTCCTGGCGCTGGAGAGCGGTCTGGGCCATCGTGTGCCGGAGCGCGCCGGCAACGACCCGATGGCGCTCGTCCTGATAGGTGTCCAAGAGGCTCTCTGGAGAGGTCCCGTGGACCACCTGGGCCAGCTTCCATCCCAGATTCACGGCATCCTGCACCCCGAGGCTGAGGCCCTGTCCACCCGCGGGGTAATGCACGTGCGCCGAGTCGCCGGCGAGTAGGACGCCTCCTGCGCGGTAGGAGGCAGCGTGACGTGTCATGTCGGTGAACCTGGAGATCGACGTGGGACTGTGGATCCCGAAGTCAGTGCCGTACACGGTGATGAGCGCCTCGCTTAGGTCTCGCAGGGTGGGATCGCTGCCGGGTCCGATCTGCTGCTCGGTCACCATCACCCGCACCGGCCCGCCGTCTCCGTAGACAACCTCGCCGTCGCGGATCTCGTAGTCCAGCCTGCCGATGGCGTGGATGCCGATGGCGTCGCGGCGCATGCCCAACTCCGGCTCCTCGGTCATCTCGGCCTCGGCGATCAGGTTGCTCTTCGTGGCATCCCACCCGGGGAACTCGATGCCGGCTGCTTTCCGTATGACACTGCGTCCTCCGTCGCAACCGACGAGATACTGCGCCCGCAACGACCGGCCGTCGGCCAGCTCGACCGCGACACTGCTGTCGTCCTGCGCAAAGCCCATCACCTCACATCCGTAGTGGATCTGAACCGGCAGCTCGGCGATCCAGGCGGCCATGATCCGCTCGATCTGGTTCTGCCAGATTCCGAGCGAATACGGGTGACGCGTTGGAAAGTCACTCATGTCCAACACGGTTGTGCCAATCATCGAGGCTTGAGCCACCTTGCCCTCCGCGAGGAATCGATCGGCGACCCCACGCTGATCGAACACCTCGATCGTGCGGGAGTGAAAGCCGCCTGCCCGTGAGCCGACGAGCACGTGATCGGGACGCCGCTCGAGGAGCGCGACGTCGACCTTCGCCAACGCCAGCTCGGCCTCCAGCATCATCCCCGTGGGGCCGCCACCGGCGATTACCACCTCATGCATTCAGCTCTCCCATGTCCGTAGGTTCTGGCCTGCGGTGGGCGATTATGGGGCACGGTTGGGGCTTGTAACAAGCCCCCCCATGGGGTATAAATTGGAAGTGGAGAGAGCGAATGGGCGCCTATCCGCCACTCTTTGACTCCGTCCATTCGCGCTCGATCTGTCGCATCATCGCTGGGTAGACGATCAGGTGCCGGAAGGGTCTGATCGCGGCCATATACAGAGATCCGAGAAGCCCGTTTGGCTTGACCAAGACAGCCATCTGGCCGCGATAGCCATCGGTCCCGTCAGCGACACAGCTGAGATGCATCACCCCATGCACGGTGCGATTGGCGATCTCCGCCGCGAACTCGTCGTCAGTCAGGTACAGCGAGGTGAATGGGAGGGTGTCGAAGTCGGGCCCCGGAGCGTCCAGCAGGTCTTGTGGCAGGCGTTCGCGCAGTGTGGGCACTCTCGCTCCCAGACCGGTCTGTGCCTCGTCCCAGCCGAGCAGCTCGCCGATCTTCCAGCGAGTTGCCCACAGCGCGCGGACGAGCCACGAGCCCTTCGAGGGATCGCCACCCGCTGTGAAGCCCTGCACCATCGCGGGGAAATCGCTCTTTGCGCCCTGCATGGGGAGCGCCCACACGTCCTCGAGCCGAAAGTCAGGGGCGATCTCGTGAATGCGCCAAGGGCGAGAGGTATGTGCGCTGTCAGAGAGCCGGCCTTCCCCGTCGTGCATGGGAGGATGCCCGCTCCCAATCATTGCGTGCGTATCGCGCTGCGTGCCAGGGCGAGCGCCACTTGACGGTGAATGAGCGATACCGGGGGCCACACGAACGCTGCCGGCCATCGGTCGTAGCGGATGAACGACGCGAACGACAGGCGGCCTTCATCCACGTGCATGACTACGTGGCCGGTCAAGAACCAGGAGGCGGCCTCGATCCTCATCCAGTTCTCGCCGCGAGCGGCGATCTTCCATCCGAGCAGGTAGTCCGGGGAGGGCCGCAGGTGCAGGCGAAGTCCGAGGGCGGCACGTTGGACAAACGGGATGAGGACCAGCAGACCACGCGGTACACCCTTCAACCCTGCCTGGATCAACTGCTCGGGCGTCGTGTCTGATCCTGGGGCAACCGTGGCAGTGACGATGTCGGCGTAATCGGCGCCTGCAAGCGCGCCGATAGAGCGAATCGTGTCGGGAACCGTGCGTCCCCACCTCACGGTCTCGATAGCTGCACGTCTGTCGCTACCTGAAGGGAGAGGGTCGGAGTGTTGGGAGGGGGATGTGGACATCGTCCGCTCGTAACCGATGCTAACATACATTCGTGCATGTATGTATCGAATCAGAAGTGAGGCCTGCCAGTCAATGAGCTCGGCGACCAGCCCAACCCAGCCGGCGGCCGGGCGCTCTACACAGGCTGAGCGCCGCGCCCGCTCCCGCAGCGCATTGCTGGAATCGGCCGCGCGTGGGCTCTCTCGCTACGGCTACGGCAACCTCGTGCTCGAGGACGTGGCGCGCGAGGCCGGTTACACGCGGGGTGCTCTCTACCACCAGTTCAAGGACAAGGAGGAGCTGGCGCTGGCGGTGATCGAGTGGGTCAACGAGAACTGGATGCGGGAGGTCGGCGAGCCCGCTGCGCGACAGCTCGACCCAGTCGAGGAGCTATTGACGCTGGCACGCGGCCACGCCGTCTTCTGCCGGCGCGACATCGCCCGCGTCGTAATGGCGCTGCGCTTGGAGTTCGCCGGCCAGGAGCATCCGGTGGGACGCGAGACCGACCGGATCTGGGAAACCGGCGTAAGGCGCTGCGCCAAGCTCGTCAACGCCGGGCGCAAGGCTGGCTCGATTCCACCGGGACCACCGGCCCGGGCGATGGCATTGGGGTTGCTCGGCGCGCTCGAGGGAGCCGTAATCACTCTCGCCAGGCATCAGCCCCACGACGAGATCTTGGCTGCTCGTGCCGTTGCAGGGGTGCTCGGGATCGACAACCGTCGAGCGGAGGAGACGACTTAGGGAGCGAGTTCTGCGCTTCGCGCGTAGAAGTCTTCCAACCCTTCCGTTTGGGCGGCCCGAAGATGACGCGGAAGCGGCGCGCGGACCTCGTTGGGAATCACTTCGCTCTGCAGCAGCGTGGACATTTCCGTCTGGAGTTGGGAGCCTTTGCCGGCCAGGTTGGTCAGCTCGAGCTGCCCGGAGTTGCTCGAGTAGTCATAGAGCTCGAAGTCCTGGTCGGAGGTGTCTACTTCGATCGTGCCGTCCTTCCAGGGGGAGTACACGGCGTACTTCGCCGACGGCGTTCGCACTGCGGCGACGTGGTGCGGCGCTTCGTTGGCGAAGCTGTAGGTGTAGGAAAGCTCCTCGACGGTCGTCTCGTCGGTGATGTGAGCAATCCAGGGACGGCCGGCTGCTGAGGGATTGGACGCGATCTCTGCGATATCGGCGCGCGAGGCGAGATGTGAGTAGTGGCCCTTGGATCGCCAGCTCGAGGATCCGGAGGCGATCGTGAGAAGCATCGGGGCGAGGTCAACGGTCGATGTCAGCTGGCTTCGCGTGGTGGGGCCGTTGGAAAGCTGCCCGCGCGGATCGTAGATGTACAGCGGCACGTGGATCGCCTCCTCGTAGGCGCCGCCGCCCTTGGCGCGCAGGCCGTGTGAGCCGGCGTACTCGCCGTGATCGGCGGTGAAGACCACGATCGTGTTTTCCTCGAGGTCGGGCCGTGCGTGCAGCGCGTCGAGCCCTCTGCCGATCTGAGCATCGACTTCCTGCTGGTAGATCAGGTACATCGTGCGGTTCTCCGCCCAGCTCGCTTCTTCGAGCGGACCGCCTTCGTTTGGCACCGGTCCGCTTGCCATCGCGATTGTCTGCTCCAGTGCTGTCTGCAGGCGCGGCTTGTTTGCGAGCAGCTGCGCGGCCGTCTCGACGTTGGGCGGGCTTCCGGTGAAGCGGTAGTCCGCTTTGGCGGTGATTTCATCGGTGGCCGTAAAGCGCGGCCACCAGTTGATGTCGTGCGGATTGACGAGCGAGACGGTCGTGCACCACGGCTTGTGGCCGAACACGCCGTCGATCCATTCGATGAACTGGTCGGCGATCGCCGGGTCCTTTTCTTTGCCCTGCTCCGGGTTGCCGTTCGGCGAGGGATATGTGCCGCCGTCGAAGCCATAAGGCTCGAGGCCGCCTTCGGTCTTGTCTGGCACAGGGCCTAGATGCCACTTCCCCCACCAGGTGGTCTTGTAGCCGTGCTGGCGCAGCATCGTCCCCCAGGTGGGGAATTTGTCGCTCAGCGTGCTGCTTTCGGCAACGGCCTTGGTCAGCATGCAGCCCGTCTGATGCCCATAAAGCCCGGTCAACATCGTGCCGCGCGCCGCCACGCACATGTTCGCCGCTGTGTAGTGACTCTCAAACGACGTCGCCTTGTTGCGGATCCGCGCCAGGTTCGGCAGCAACGTGTCGAGTGCTTCCTGGGAGGGAAACCACTGCGGTGTGCGCATCTCATCGACGATGATCACCAGGATGTTCGGCCGCCGCTGCGACTTCGCGGCGGCTGCGAACGGCGCGAGCGCCTGAGCACCCACGAGCCCGGCGCCTGCGGCCGCGGACTTCTTGATGACGACCGTCGGTCCATTCTCGACGGCACTTGCCTGCTCCAATTCTGACTAACTCGATGGATAAAGTGAGCAGAGTAGCGGATAGGTGACACTTGCTGCCTCTAGTGTCATCCGCCAGAGCCGTGATCAGACCCTGTGAGTCTGATCACGGCCGCCGTATCCCGGTGTGCCGCCCGACGTCTACGGTGCGAGGTGAAACGGCGGGTAGCTGTCGGTCGCCATGATGTGGGCGTAGGCGATGACCCGGTTGGTCCAGCGGCCCACGCCGACGAGGAAGTCGAACATCCCGCGGGGGAAGTGGCCGGTGAACAGGATCGCGAACCAGGCGGCGATCACAACGAAGAACGCGGCGATGTAGAGGAAGAACAGCACCACGTAGTGGGGAATGGCCAGCAGCCACTTGACCAGCGGCAGCCAGCGGTTGAGGTCGGTGCGTGCGTCCGGGTAGGAAATCTCGAGGTGGACCGCCTGGCGCTCGTCAGTGGAGGGGTAGCGGTCCTCCATCAGTGCAACGTAGACGCCGACCCGGGCCGAGAACCGCATCAGCTCGAGGTTCCAGTCGAACCACCAGCGCGGGTACTTTTGACGGAACAGGATCATCAGCAGCGTCGGCACCACGACCAAGCCGGTGACACCGACAGCCACCGCTGTCCTGCCGCCACCGTAGGCGTATTCGCCGCCACCCTCGATGAGGATGAGCACTATCGCGATCGGGATGATCATGAACAGGCGAAAGAAAGTGGTCATGCGATTCAGCTGCCTGTCCGGATAGTCGACGGAGAACTGGACGGGATGCGGCGCGTCGGGGCTCATGAGATGCCTTCCATTTGAGGTGTACGGCGTACACTCATTGGAGGGGAACTATAGGTGTACGCTGTACACTTGTCAAGGCCGATGCCGAAACGGAAGATCGTTACCCGAAAACCGCTGAGCAGAGCTCGCGTGCTACAGGCCGCGGTCGCTCTCGCCGACCGGGCCGGGCTCGAAGGCTTCAGCATGCGTAGGCTGGCACAGGAGCTTGGCGTGGTGCCGATGGCGCTCTACAAGCATGTCGCCAACAAGGAGGAGCTCCTCGATGGCATGGTCGACATCGTCTTCAGCGAGATCGAGCTACCTTGCGAGGACCTCGACTGGAGGTCCGCCATGCGGGGTCGGGCGATCTCGACACGCGATGCGATGAAGCGCCACAGCTGGGCGATAGGGATGATGGAGTCCCGGCATCCGGGGCCGGCGAACCTGCGGAACCACAATGCCGTGATGGGCGCTCTGCGCAAAGCGGGCTTCTCATTCGAGATGGCCATCCACGCCTATTCGGTCCAGGACGCCTACATCTACGGCTTCGCGTTGCAGGAAAGGGATACGGGCTTCGAGACTCCGGACAGCGCCGGTGAAGCCGCGCAGAGGAGGGGAGAGAGGATCGGCGCGCTCGAGCGCTACTCACACCTCGCCGAGATCGTCAGGAGGCTCCCCGAATCCGGCTACGACAACGCCGTCGAGTTCGTGTGGGGGCTGGACCTGATCCTCGACGGCCTCGATCGGCTTCGGCAGGCTGGGGCCGAGCCGCCCCTATGAGCGAAGCGATTTGCACTTCCGCTGCCTCCAATAGTGCACGGTGAGAAGAGCTGAGACCCGGCTCAAACATCCACGGATCGGGCTAGAGTCAGCATATGGCGCCCGCTGAGTGGTTCATGCAGACAAGTGTCAAAGGAGCCTTGACGAGGGCGGCTCTCGCGTTGGCACTGATCACGCCTGCAGTCGCAGTTGCCAAGATCTGCTGGTCGGGAACCGCCGCCTTGGTCGTGGGCCTCGTCGGCATCACCGCGTACATCGTCGTCGTGACGCGGTACCGACGCCGCCACACCCTGCCGCCTGCGACTTGACAATTACTCCTGTGGGCTGAAGAAGCGCGGATTCCAGAGGATCTCCCATAGGTGTCCGTCTGGGTCGCGGAAGTAGCCGGAGTAGATGCCCCATGGGCGATCGTGCGGTGGGTCGGTAAGCGTTGCTCCGGCGGCCTCGGCTTGGCTGAGCAGGGCGTCGACCTCGGTCTTGCTCGCCACAGCGTGGCCGATGCTGAACTCGCCGCTCTTCGGCGG
>JASLDD010000268.1 GCA_030151725.1 Solirubrobacteraceae bacterium | reverse complement strand
CAAATTCGACGCCCTTGACGACACGCCCCTGATCGACGTCGAGGCAGGGGATCACGCGCTTGAAGTGCATGCCTTCACGGTAGTGGGTTGGGCCGGGAGGTAGCTATCCATCAAGGTGCCGCGGCCTTGTTGCGAGGCGGTACACCGGTGGTACACTTGTCCGATGGCGACATCGCATCCACGCATCCAGGTGACCGAGGACCCCGAGCTGACGCGCGCCCTGCGCTCGGCCGCGCCCCACCTGCCGCCAGGGCTGCCACGCTCGCAGCAGGTTCGCGAGCTGGCGATCGCAGGGGCACGCTCGCTGGCTGAGCGCCCCGCTCACAGCGAGGCTCAGCGGGAGGCGCTGCTGGAGCGTCTGGTGGGACGCTTCATGAAGCCTGAGACGTCAGGTATCGACTGGGATCTGCTGCGCGACGGCAAGCTTCGTGCGTGGCCGCTCAAGTAGTCGTTCCTTGTGGGGCGAGCTCGCGCTCATCGTAGACACCTCAGCTTGGGCGCGGGCCCACAACGACGGCATTCGTGAGCAATGGGCGGAAGCTCTGCTCGCAAATCGTCTTCGCATCTCGCCGGCGGCACGGCTCGAGATCCTGTTTGGGGCCCGTAATGGCGGCACCTTCGATGAGCTGGCGGAAGAGCTGTCGCTGTTGCGCGCAGCCCCACTAACCCCGGCCGTCTTGCGCACGGCTGAGACTGGGATGGCGACGCTCGCGCATCGCTCGGACGGAGCTCACAGGATCCCCATCGTGGACTACCTGCTCGCGGCATCCGCACAAGAGTCCGGCGCCGCGGTGATCCACTACGACCGCGACTACGACCTGCTTGCGGAGGTCATGACCTTCGATTCGATATGGCTCGCTCCGCCCGGCTCGATCCCCTAGCCTGCCAGCGCGGCCTGAGCCTCGGCAACGGTGAAGCGCCCCTCATACAACGCAGTCCCCACGATGACCCCGTCAAGGCAGTCGAGACCGAGCTCGACCCGCAAGGCCGCGAGCCCCTCGAGATCAGCCAGCGAGCCGATGCCGCCGGAGAAGATGAGAGTTCCCTCATGTGTGGCGCGGGCGACCCATTCGACCTCTGCGCGGTTGGCGCCGTCGAGCATTCCGTCGTGGTCGATGTTGGTGAACACGAAGTGGCGCACGCCCAGTTGGCGCAGCTCGGCGAAGGCGTCGCGGGCGGGCAGCTCGGTCGTCTGCAGCCAACCGTGGGTGGCGACAAAGCCCCCACGCACGTCCACGCCGACGAGGATCCGCTCGGGAGCGTGCTCGTCCAAGACCGCGCGAAGCATGCCGGGGTCGGTGAAGGCAGCCGTGCCAAGGATCACGCGCGCGGCGCCCGCCTGGAGCGCGGCGGCGACAGCCTCTGCTGAGCGAAGGCCGCCTCCGTACTGAACTGGAACGCCTACCGACGCGATCGAACGCAGGTGCTCGAGGTTCTCGGGCCGGCCCGCCTTGGCGCCATCGAGATCGACGACATGAAGATATCGAGCACCCTGCTCTACCCAGCCAAGGGCGGCGGAGAGGGGATCTGTGTCGTAGACCTTCTTGGCGTCGAAGTCGCCCTTTACGAGGCGTACGGCGCTGCCGCCGAGTATGTCGATTGCCGGGTAGAGCTTCACCGCGGGACGGGCGCTCCGGCGCAGATGTGCGCGAAGTTGGCCAGCAGTCGCAGACCGGCCGCGGATGACTTCTCGGGGTGGAACTGCACGCCGTAGAAGGAGCCGTGTTGGACGGCCGTGACGAACGGCGCGCCGTATTCGGCCGTCCCCAGCACGTCGTCCTCGTCGGCGGGCACGGGCGCGTATGAGTGCACGTGGTAGAAGGCACAGCGCTCGGGCAGCGAGTCCACGAGCGGGCTAGAGCTTTTTAGGAGGTGTACCTCGTTCCAGCCAATGTGCGGAAGCTTCAAAGAGCCCGCCTGCAGCGCGCGGACGGCTCCGCGAACGATGCCCAGACCCTCGGCGCCGCCGAGCTCATCGGAGGAGTCGAAGGCGAGCTGCATCCCCAGGCAGATGCCCAGCACGGGCGCGCCTGCGGCGACTTGCTCGCGGATGAGGTCGTCCAATCCGAGCTCGCGCAGGTTCTCCATGGCGCGCGGGAAGGCGCCCACGCCGGGGAGCACCAGCCCGGACGCCGCGCGCAGATGGGCGTGATCGCTTGACACGGTGGCGCGCACGCCGACGTGCTGGAGGGCCTTTTCGACGGAGCGCCGATTGCCCATGCCGTAGTCCACGATCGCGATGTCCACCAGCGGGCTCATGCCGTGAGCGTTCCCTTGGTGGAGGGCACGCCCTGCTCATTCGGGTCGATGGCGCTTGCCTGGCGCAGGGCGCGGGCGAAGGCCTTGAAGGCGGCCTCGATCATGTGGTGGGCGTTGGTGCCTGCTTCGATACGCAGGTGCAGGGTGAGCTTGGCGGCGTTGGCGAGCGCCCTGAAGAACTCCTCTGTGAGCTCGTGCTCGAAGCCGCCGGTGGCGCCTGGAGGGATGTCGGCCTCGAACAGCGTGAAGGGACGGCCGGAGATGTCGATGGCGCAGCTGGCGCGGGCCTCGTCCATGGGCACCACAGCTGAGCCGTAGCGGGTGATGCCCGCACGGTCGCCCAGCGCCTGGTCGAGGGCCTGTCCGAGCACGATGGCGGTGTCCTCAGCTGTGTGGTGGGCGCCCGTCTGCAGGTCGCCTGTGACGTCGACGTCGAGGTCGATGCGCCCGTGGCGGGCCAGCAGGTCGAGCATATGGTCGAGGAAGCCCACACCCGTGTGGCGGGTGCCGGCGCCGGTGCCTTCGAGGGCGAGCGACAGCTGGACGTCGGTCTCGCCGGTCTTGCGTGTGATGTTGGAGCTGCGGCTCATAGCTCTCCATTCTCCCCTACTCGCGCCTGCATGGACTCGGCGTGCACGTCAAAGCCCTCAGCGTGCGCAATGGGGGCGCCGGCGGCTGCGAGCTTGGCGGCTGAGGCAGGGCCGATCCGCACCTCGGCCATGCGGCGGCGGAAGTGCCGTGGCGAGAGCTGCGATGCGAAGCGGGCGGCGCCGGCGGTGGGCAGCACGTGATTGGAGCCGGCGACATAGTCGCCGAAGGCGGTGGCGGAGTCTGCGCCCACGAACAGGCAGCCGGCGGTGCGCACGGTGTGCGCATAGGCCTCCACGTCTTCGCCGATCAGCTGCAGGTGCTCGGGCGCGAAGGCGTTGGCCAGGGCGATCGCCTCGCGTGGGTCCTCGACCTGGACGATCGCGAACTGGGCCTCCCCGACGGTGGGGCGTTCGAGGACGAGCTGTGAGAGCTTGCCGGCGAGCGCGTCGCAGACATCGGCGCTGGGCGAGGCGGCGGCCACGAGGCTGCCGTCGCCGTGCTCGCCCTGGGCGAGCATGTCCAGCGCGGCGAGGTGCAGCTCGCGCTCCCATGCGTCGGCTCCGAGCAGGACGAGCAGATCTGAGGGGCCGGCAAAGCCGTCGATGCCGACGATGGTTGAGAGCTGGTGCTTTGCCTCCTGCACGTACAGGTTGCCGGGGCCGACGATGACGTCGACGGGCTGGACTGTGTTGGTGCCGTAGGCGAGGGCTGCGATGGCCTGGGCACCGCCCATGCGGTACACGCGCTCGACCCCGCACAGGCGGCAGGTGCCGAGGATCACGGGGTCGATCTGGCCGTCGGGTCCCGGCGGAGAGCAGACTGCCACGTCGATGACGCCGGCGGCGCGGGCCGTGACGACGCCCATGACGACGGTGCTGGGGTATGGCGCTCGTCCACCCGGCACGTATATGGCGGCGGAGGCCACGGGGACCTCGCGCAGGGCGATGGTGTGCCCCTGGGGCAGCGCGACGGTCTGGTCGTGACCGACGCCCGCCTCGGCAACCAGTGCGACGTTGGCGATTGCCACCTGCAGCCCTGCGACGAGCTCGAGGGGCATCCCCTTGATGGCCTCGTCGAGCTCCTCTGCAGTTACGAGCAAGGGGCCGGGCTCCGCGCCGCGGGTGTCGAGCTCGCGTGTGTAGTCGATCACGGCCTCCTCCCCATGCAGGCGCACGCGCTCGAGGATCTCCAGCACGGCTCCGGACACGGAGACGCCTGTGGGCACGAGGCTGCGGATGTGGGCGGCAGCGCGGGCGGGCCCACCGAGGGGCTGCGCGTGGAGGCGCTCGAGGCGCATGTCAGGAGCCGCCGGGGACTGTGACTGCGCCGGTGGTTGGCACGTAGCCGCGCAGGCGCTGCAGCACGTCGTCGATGGCTGCCGCCTTGAGCTTGTGGGAGACGGGATTGGCGATCAGGCGGGCGGTGCACACGAGGATCTCCTCGCGGACGATGAGGTTGTTCTCGCGCAGGGTGGTGCCGGTGGCGGTGAGGTCGACGATGGCCTCGACCATGCCGGTGAGGGGCGCCAGCTCGACGGAGCCCTTGACCTCGACGATCTCAGCCTGACGGCCCTTGGCCTCCAAGTAGTTGGCGGCGATGCGGGGATACTTGGTGGCGACGCGCATGACGCCAAGGCGGCGCAAGGCCTCTGAGGAGGGGTCGGGGCCGTCCTTGGTGGCGAGCACCATGGTGCAGCGCCCGTAGCCGAGGTCGAGCAGCTCATAGACCTCACGGCCGCCGTCGAGGGGGCGCTGTGCCGCCTGCTCGAGCAGGACGTCCTTGCCGGTGACGCCCAGGTCGGCGGCGCCGGCCTCGACGTAGGTGGGAACGTCGGAGGGGCGCATGGTGATGACGCCGATGTCCTCGAAGAGGAGCTTGCGGTCGTTGGAGCGCAGCTCGTCGGTGTCGAGGCCGAGGCTTGCGAGCAGATCGACGGTGCCGCCGAAGAGGGCTCCGCGGGGGACGGCGATGGTGAGGCCGTTGATCCCGGTCATGTGGGTGAGCCGCCCAGGTCGAGGGCGCCGGCGAGCTCGCTGCCGTCGGGACCCGCGAGCAGTGCACCTGTGCCGCGCTCCTCGCCGAAGAGGGCCAGGTGCAGGCGGTCCATCTTGAGGCCGAAGCCGACGGCGGGCAGGCTGCGCCCGTAGCGGCCGAGCAGCTCGTCGTAGCGACCGCCGCCGCCGATGGGCGCCCCGAGGGTGGGGTCATAGACGTCGAAGACGGCGCCTGTGTAATAGCCGATGTTGCGCACAAGGCCGAGGTCGAAGATGACACGCTCGGCGACTGCGGGCTCGAGCAGCTGGTGCACTTCGCGCAGGCCGGTGACGGCGCTTTGGGCCTCGGCGGGGGTATCGGCGAGCACGTCGGGTCCGCCGCGGCGTTGGGGGACTGTGAGCAGGATGTCGAGGGCCTCGCCGGGGAGGCCCGAGTCGGCGAGAGCCTGCTCCAAGCCGACGAAGTCCCGCAGGACGAGCGAGTCGAGCAATGCCGGGCGAAGCTCATCGCGCACGTCGAGGCTGGCCATGAGGGCGGGAAATAGAGAGGCGTCGCCGAGACCGATGCGGTAGTCCTTGAGGCCGGTGGCGTCGAGGGCGTGGCAGAGCACGGTGAGGGCCTCGGCGGTGCCGTGTGGGGCGGGCGCGCCGATGAGCTCGATGCCGGCCTGCAGCAGCTCGCGGGGCTGGCCGCGCTGGGGTCGCACGCCGCGGTAGCAGTGGGCGAAGTAGCAGAAGCGCAAGGGCGGCTCCGCTGAGGCGTAGCGGCTTGCGACGACGCGGGCGATGGGGACGGTCATGTCGGAGCGCAGCACGAGCACGGCGCCAGACTCGTCGAAGACGCGGTAGGCGGGCTGGGCTTCGGCCATGTCTGCGCGGGCGAGCACCGACTCGTACTCGAGGGCGGGGGTGTAGATCTCGCCGTAGTGGTGGCGCTCGAAGACGGCGCGCAGGGTGTCGGTGATTGCGCGCACCTCGCGCGTCTCATCGGGAAGCACGTCGCGGGTGCCGCTGGGGATTGGGTGGATCATGGCGACCCGCAGGTTACGCGTGTACGGGCTCCGTGGCCACTCGCTCGATGCGTGCGCCCAGCTCGCGCAGGCGCTCGTCGATGCGCTCATAGCCACGGTCGATCTGGCGTATGTTGCCTACCTCGCTGCGCCCCTCGGCGCAGAGGGCAGCCAGCAGGATGGCCATTCCGGCACGGATGTCGGGCGACTCGACGCGCTCGCCGCGCAGCCGCCGGGGCCCGGTGACGATCACGCGATGGGGGTCGCACATGACGATGTCGGCGCCCATCAGGATGAGCTTGTCGGTGAAGATGAGGCGGTTCTCGAACATCCACTCGTGCACGAGGATGGATCCCTCGGCCTGAGTGGCGAGGGCGACGGCGATGGAGGTGAGATCAGCGGGGAAGGCGGGCCAGGGGCCGTCTTGGATCTTGCTCTTGAAGTCGCCGACGTCGGCTTGGGCGACGAGCTTCTGCCCGCCGGGGACGATGACGTCGTTTCCGTCGAGCTCTGAGCGCAGGCCAATGCGTTCGAAGACGAGGCGGATCATGCGCAGGTCGCCCGGCACGGTGTCCTTGATGCGCAGTTCGCCACCGGTGACGCCTGCAAGGGCCATGAAGCTGCCGATCTCGATGTGGTCGGGTGCGACCTGGTGCTCGCATCCGTGCAGGCTGTCGGCGCCGTTGACAGTGAGGAGGTTGGAGCCGATGCCCTGGATGTCGGCGCCCATCTTGACGAGCATGCGTGCGAGGTCCTGCACGTGGGGCTCGCAGGCAGCGTTGCCGATGACGGTGGTGCCGGGCGTGAGCGCGGCAGCCATGAGGGCGTTCTCAGTGGCCATGACGGAGGGCTCGTCCATGAAGACGTCTGTTGGTCGCAGGCCCAGGGGTGCGCTCAGGACGATCTCGCGTCCGCAGTCGGCGCTTGCGCCCATGGCGCGGAAGGCGTCGAGGTGCGGGTCGAGGCGGCGGCGGCCAATGACGTCACCACCGGGTGGCGGCATGACGGCGCGGTGAAAGCGGGCGAGCAGCGGGCCGGCCAGCAGGAAGGAGGCCCTGATCTTCTCGGCGAGCTTGCGCTCGACCTCGACCTGATGGACGTTGGCGGCGCAGAGGGTGACCTCGTTGGGGCCGCGCCAGCTGACCTGCACGCCGATGGCGCGAAGGATGTCGAGCATGGCCTCCACGTCGCGGATACGTGGGACGTTGCGAACGAGGACCTCGTCCTCGGTGAGGACGCTGGAAGCGAGGATGGGTAGAGCACCGTTCTTGTTCCCGGCCGGAACCATGGTGCCGGAAAGCGGTACGCCGCCTTCGATGACGAACTTCTCCATGAGATGAGGGCGCCCCTTTCGGCCCAGGATGGGCCCGCCGGATTGGCGCTTGGCAAGCGTAACAGCCATCTGCTCAGTCAAGTTCGAGCCGCCTGGCAATGGCCCTGCATGGCGGCTCAATGCCGGCCCTTGCCCGCGAGGCGCGGCGGGAATCTGCAACACTTGTTGCAGGAAGTAAGGCCTTGAATGGGCTTGGCAGAGCCAAATCGGGCGGCCGAATGATGCACGTACAGGTGTTCGTGTTGGTTCTGTCCGGAGGCGCTTCTAGGTTACGAACACATGTTCTCTTCTTCAAGAACATCCACGCTGGGGCAGCGCGCGCTCGATGCGCTTGGCCTGGTCCGCTCGTTCCTGCTGCTCGAGGACGACTATGACGTCGACTGGGAGGTCGACCGGGAAGAGCGGGCTGAGGTAGATCATCCGCATCGAGCGGCGCTGCGAGGGCGAGCGGTGGCCGATCGTCTGGCCCACCGCCGTCCTGGCCAGCTGGAGCACCGCCCGCAGGTGTGCCTCTCCCCCGTGTCGCGCCCCGCACCGGCACGCGAGCGCGAGCGCAAGACGGCATGTCGGCAGGACTCGCCGCACGTCCATCACTGAGGAAAGGCGGTCCGATGGATCAGCGGTTGACGGTGGTCACGTTGGGGGTCGAGGATCTGGCCAGGGCTCGTGCCTTCTATGAGGCGCTGGGCTGGCGCAGCGACAGCACGCCTGAGATGGACGTGGTGTTCTTCCAGACGGGTGGCATGGTGCTGGCGCTTTGGGCGCGTGAGAACGTGGCGGAGGACAATGGCCTCGAGCTGGGGACGGGATTTGGAGGCGTGAGCTTGGCTTTGAACGTGGGTACGGATGTGGAGGTGGACGTGGCGATCGCTGAGGCGTTTGCTGCGGGGGCGACTGTGACGAAGCAGCCGGCGCCTACGTTCTGGGGCGGGTACTCGGGCGTGTTCTTGGACTTGGATGGTCATCCGTGGGAGGTGGCGCACAACCCCCATTGGACGCTGACGGCGGATGGCAGCGTGGTTCTGCCCGGCTGAGGGCGTTGGGCGGCGGGCGCACCGGCGGGGTCTGCGGTGCGTCGCAGTCAGAGCCTGCGGGGCGCGCGGCCCTGTCCAGGAACGACAGCGGGCCGCCTGTTGGCGGCCCGTGTCTGCTTGAAATAAACCGGCGGCGTCCTACTCTCCCAGGCCCTTGCGGGCCAAGTACCATCGGCGCTGAGGGGCTTAACTGCTCTGTTCGGAATGGGAAGAGGTGTTTCCCCCTCGCTAAAGCCACCGGAAAAGGTCGAGAGACCACGCCTCCCGGTCCTTCAAAACTGCACAGCGCCACAGCGGGTATCGCCTAGAAATCAATAAATCCGTCAAGCCCTCGACCCATTAGTACCGGTCTCCTACAGACGTTACCGCCTTTCCAGATCCGGCCTATCAACCTGGTGGTCTACCAGGGGTCTTACTCCCTCTAGGGGATGGGAGAGCTCATCTTGAGGCCGGCTTCCCGCTTAGATGCTTTCAGCGGTTATCCGATCCACACGTAGCTAGCCTGCTATGCCCTTGGCAGGACAACAGATACACCAGAGGTGCGTTCATCCCGGTCCTCTCGTA
>JASLDD010000267.1 GCA_030151725.1 Solirubrobacteraceae bacterium | reverse complement strand
CCAGCCCAAACGTCTCGGACCGGGTGACAGTCCGCTCCTGTCGCCCAACGGCCAGCTGGTTGCAGCAGCGCTGTTTGGTGCGACCGCCAACTCCGAACAGGGGCCTGCTCTCGCCATCTACTCCGCGACGGGCGCGCCTGTAACCGAATACCTCAGCCTCGAAACCGCCACGGCAACGCCGCTGGCGTGGTCACCCGACTCCCGCTACTTGGCTGTGTCGCTGATGTCCACTGCGGTGACGAACATCGCCAAGCAGTCCGGCCTTGCTGTGATCGACACGCAGACGGGCACAGTGACGACGGTCATCCACGGTGCGATCAGCGGCGCCGGCTTCGCCACCGATGGCAGCGACCGCCTGGTCTTTGGACGGGCTCCCTCGCTGGCGGTCAACGCCGCGACCAACATCTACGTCAGTCAGCCGAGCGGCGCGTCGCTCACGCAGCTGACCCACGACGGTCGCAGCCTCAACCCCGTGTGGGGTCCCACCTACATCGCCTATGACCGCGAGCGCCTCCGCCGCAACGACGCGCCCGTATTTCAGATCTGGCTGCAGGCACCTGGCGGCGGGCGGCCGCGCAAGCTCACCAGCGTGCATGTGCGCTCGTTGGTCGAGGGCCTGGTGCCGCTGGCGTTCTCTGCGGACGGGAGCAGGCTGCTGGCCGAGTACGAGGGTCAGGACACGAGCGAAGCCTGGGCTGTGAACGTCCCCTCGGGTCGCGCCAAGCGGTTGACCGTGGGCGGGCAGTCCGTTGTGGGTAGCGGCCTCTCGCGCGACGGCTCGACGGTGCTGATCGACGAACAGGGCTTCGAGGGCCCGCCGTCGGGTGGTCGGGTTTCGAGCATTCCTTTCGGGGGCGGCAAACCGCATCTGTTGGTTGGCCACGGCTCCCAGGGCAACTGGAACCACTGAGGAACGAGAGGCTCGGCGGGATCGCGTAGCGGCCTGTGGGGCTGTGGTGACCGGCGCCGGCTGGGCTGGGGCGGGGAGGAGCGTATGCGTCTCCCCCATAGGAGCTGGTCGCGGGCGATAGCATCGGCCACCCCTCCCCGACAGACCCCAAGGACTCGCATATGGCCAAGATCAAGGTGAAGAACCCGATTGTCGAGCTTGACGGCGACGAGATGACAAGAATCATCTGGTCGTTCATCAAGGAGCAGCTGATCCTTCCGTACCTGGATGTGGATCTGCACTACTACGACCTGGGCATCGAGAAGCGTGACGAGACCGACGACGCGATCACCGTGGAAGCGGCAAACGCGATCAAAGAGCACGGCGTGGGGGTCAAGTGCGCGACGATCACCCCTGATGAGGCTCGTGTAGAGGAGTTTGGTCTGAAGGGCATGTACCGCTCACCCAACGGCACCATCCGCAACATCCTCGGCGGTGTCATCTTTCGCGAGCCGATCGTCATCTCCAACATTCCCCGCCTGGTGCCCGGATGGACCAAGCCGATTGTGATCGGCCGTCACGCCTTCGGCGACCAGTACCGCGCCAGCGACATGGTCGTGCCGGGACCGGGCAAGCTCACGCTCACATACACACCCACCGACGCCGGCCAGCCGATCGAGCTGGACGTCTACGAGTTCCCCAGCGGCGGAATCGCGATGGCCATGTACAACCTCGACGATTCCATCCGCGACTTCGCGCGCGCTTCCATGCGCTATGGCCTCGATCGCGGATACCCCGTGTACCTGTCCACCAAGAACACGATTCTCAAAGGCTATGACGGTCGCTTCAAAGACATCTTCGAAGAGGTCTACGAGGCGGAGTTCAAGCCCGAGTTCGAGGCTGCCGGAATCACCTACGAACACCGGCTCATCGATGACATGGTGGCCGCGTGCTTGAAGTGGGAAGGCGGATATGTATGGGCCTGCAAGAACTACGACGGCGACGTCCAATCGGACACCGTGGCCCAGGGCTTTGGTTCGCTGGGCCTGATGACAAGCGTGCTGATGACCGCCGACGGCAAGACCGTCGAGGCGGAGGCTGCGCATGGAACCGTCACTCGCCACTATCGCCAGCATCAGGAGGGCAAACCCACCTCCACCAACCCCATCGCGTCGATCTTCGCCTGGACACGCGGTCTCGCAGCGCGCGGGCGCATGGACGACACCCCCGACGTCAGCGCGTTTGCAGACACTCTGGAGCGGGTCTGCATAGAGACGGTTGAAAGCGGAAAGATGACCAAGGACCTGGCGCAACTTGTGGGCTCCGGGCAGGAGTGGCAGACCACGCAGGAGTTCCTTGGCTCGATCGACGAGAACCTGCAAGCGGCCGTCGCCTAAAGCGACGCGTCAAAGAACCTCATTCAACGCACAGCACCCACTAGGAGATGAACATTTCGTGAGCAATCCCGTACGAGTGACAGTTACCGGTGCCGCAGGCCAGATCGGCTACAGCATCGTCTTTCGCATCGCCAGCGGCCAGTTGTTGGGTCGCGAGCAGCCTGTGGACCTACGCCTGCTCGAGATTCCCCAGGCGATGGGCGCTCTGGAGGGCGTGGCCATGGAGCTGATCGACTGCGCCTTTCCGCTGCTCGAGGGCCTCGATCTCCACGACAACCCCGACGAAGCCTTCGACGGCACCAACGTGGCGCTGCTGGTCGGCTCGCGCCCACGGACCAAGGGCATGGAGCGCGCTGAGCTACTGAGCGCCAACGGGCAGATCTTCACCGTGCAGGGCAAGGCGCTCAATGGGCACGCAGCAGAGGACATCAAGGTGCTCGTGGTCGGCAACCCCGCCAATACCAACTGCCTGATCGCCATGAACAACGCTCCCGACATTCCCCGTGAGCGCTTCACCTCGATGATGCGACTGGATCACAACAGGGCCATTGCCCAGCTGGCCAACAAGCTCGATGTACCCGTTACCGACGTCTCCCAAATGGGCGTCTGGGGCAACCATTCCCCGACCATGTACCCGGATCTGTTTCACGCCAAGGTCGCCGGCAAGGTCGCAGCCGAGGCAGTTGACGACCAGGCTTGGATCGAGAGCGACTTCCTGCCCAATGTGGGCAAACGCGGCGCAGCCATCATCGAGGCACGCGGCGCATCCTCGGCCGCCTCAGCTGCCAGCGCAGCCATCGATCACATGAGCGACTGGGTGTCGGGCACAGACGGCTCGTGGGTCTCCATGGGCGTTCCCTCCGACGGCTCCTATGGCATTCCCGAGGGTCTCATCAGCGGCTTTCCCTGCACGTGCTCAGGGGGCGAGTACGAGATCGTCCAAGGTCTCGATCTCGATGAGTTCTCCCGCTCCAAGATCGACGCTTCCGTGGCCGAGCTAACCGAGGAGCACGACACCGTCAAAGAGCAGGGGATGATCTAGGGATAGTCCCGCATCTTTGGCTCGCGCTGAGGCTATATGGGACTCCAAGCTCGTGGCCTGGCGTGAATCCCTCACGTCAGGCACGGGTGTGGTGTCTCACCGACGGGGGCCATCATCACGCCGGTGGTCACCAATGGCACCGCTCCACGCTTGCCACTCGTGTCACCCGGCGGGCTGGCCCGGTAGGAACAGCAAAGGGGCGCAGCCATGACGACCGCGCCCCTTGGTGTCCCTGTTCAGCTGGTCAAGCGGCCAGCTGCTTGATGCCTGGAAACTAAGCTGCCTTGGGGTGCCAGCCGCGTCCCTGCTTCTCGACCTTTGCTTCCTGCTCGAGTCCGGGGAGCACACGGTAGAGGTAGTTCTGCTTGATGCCCATCTTGGCTGCAAGCTCGGGAATGGTGATACCGGGCTGTCCCTGAACGAATGACAGAGCCTCAGCTGCGCGGGTGCCGCTGCCTTTGCGACGGCCGGCGCGACGTTTTGCGGGACGGCCTGCTTTACGGGCCGCTTTGGGGGTGGCGGTGGTGGTCGCCTCGGCGGCTGCGGTTTTACGGTTGACCGACCCGCGGGGACGTCCGGGTCCACGACGGCGGGTGGTGGGGGCTGCGGCTGTGGCGTTTACGGAAGCGGTTGAGCCGCCCACTCCTGCCAGCGCCGAAGCGGCAGCCTCCAGGCGGGTGTACTCATCCACGAGGGGCTTCAGCTCTTTGAGTCGATCGCTGATCTCGCGGCGCTTCTCGTCAAGAAAGTCAGTCACGGTTTGAGTCCTCTTCACTAGTTTCTACGATTTTGCACTGACTTGACCTTACACTAGTTCTCTTTGTTGTCTCGCTCCATATAGGCGCGCAACCGCTCCAGTGTGCGGTTTGCCTCCCTCTCCGGCATGCCGCCAACGAGCGCCCTGCTGACTATCGCTCCAATCGGCCCAAGCGGTGGGCGGAATTCATTGCGATAGTCAAAGCGCGTACCCCCGTCCTCTGCTGTGAGCACATACTCGCTGTGGGCATGTGAGCGTGCCGGGCCGCGACCCTCCCATACAGCCAGCTCGCCGGGACGACAGTCCACGAGCTCCCAGTGAACCTCTAGATTGACTCCACGCATGCAAATTTGCTGGTCCATCTTGAAGCCCACCGACGGGGTCCCTCGATCTGCCTTCACGAGCTTGCGGTGAATCGTCACCCATTTCTCCAGTGATGCTGGATTCATGGTCGTCTCCCACACCTGATCGGGTGGTGCGGCGATATGGATGGACGCGGTTACAAGACTCATGGGTTGTGCCCGGCGGCAGGTTGCTCGGGACGTGAACGGTAGCTGGCGGGTTGGCTTTGCGCGCTGTTGTCCGTCAGCGGGCTGCCAGTGGCTCAGACTGCTCCCACTCGGCCAGCGCGTGTTCTACGGCTGAGTCAAACGAATGCAGTCGCACACCCAATCGCTGCGCCGCCTGATCCGCAGCGGGCAAGAGATCGCCCTGCAGTCCCTCCATCAGCGGCACAACCAGCTCCGGGGTCTCGCTTGCGAGCGCCGCAGCCACGCGCGCCGCCACAGCTGTCAGATTCACACGCAACCTCACAGTGGGACGCCCTACGAGCATCAGATCGGCGATGCGGGTGAGCATTTCTCCATATGTGAGCACGTCCAGGCCGCCCGTCTCGAGGTGGCCTGTGAGCTCTGACGAGGCGGCCGCAGCGAGCATCTCGATGACATCGCGCTCATCGATTGGCTGGGTGCGGAAGCTCTGCCATGCGGGCAGAGCGAGCACCGGAAGACGCTCCACCAAACGCACCAGCAGCCTAAACGAGCGTGAGCGCGCGCCGATCACAATTGAGGCGCGCAGAGCTAGAGAATCTGCGACCGCGCTCAGCAATATTCGCTCGACCTCCTCGCGGCTCTCCAGGTGTCGCGAAACCGGTGCAGGGGGTATCGATCGTCGGCGCGAGTCCTGCCAGCGCGGCACCAAGCCCCCCAAATACACGATGCGATGCACCCCTGCTCTCGCTGCCGCTTGCGCGAAGTTCTCCGCCGCTATGCGCTCGCGCTCAGAGAAAGAGGATGACGAGTTCGACGTCCGCTCCATGGAGTGGATCAGGTAATAGGCCACCTCCACGTCCTCTAGCGCCTCGCGCAATCCAGATCCAGTCACGGCGTCGCCGCGGAAGACCTCCACCTCGGCCGCGTCTCTGGGGCGCCGCGTGCGTGCCAAGGCCGCCCGCGTCCGGTGCTCATCACGGCCAAGGGCACGCACCGAGTGACCCTGAGCGCACAGGCGGGGGGCGAGCAGCGAGCCTACGAAGCCGCTGGCGCCGGTGACGAGCACTCGCATCGCCTCAGATCATTACGTGCGCGGCCTTTGCCCTCGGCAAAATCTCGGAAACTGCGGCAAATACGGGGGGATTGTCACAACCACGTGACGCTTAGTTGGCTATTTCCGGGTACAGACAGCTTTTCTCTGCGATTTGCGGGGTGGCCCTGGAACGCCCGCGTCGATGCTGCTTTGATCGCAGCAGTTGCACACGCCGACTTTCAACGCGGAGGACATGCAGGTGCCGAGGACGCAGAGCGGGCGCGTATCCAATAAGCGCTCAGCACAGAAGGTCAGCTGTGAGCAGTGCTACTTCAGGGTCAACCTCCTGTGTGCGCTCGAGCTGGCCGAGCCCTGCACCACCTTCCGACCGAACGAGGCCCAGCTCAAACCGCCGCAGCAGATGCGCTTTGTGTTCCGCCAAGAGCGTCGCACGCGTGCCGCTTGGGCCTTTCCCTCAGCCCAAGAGCAAGCCGCACTTCACGCATAGACCGCGTAATTTTGGCCTTTGCGGGGTATATTGGGCTGCGACCAGCAAGCTTTCGGCAGAGGCGGTGCAACGATGGCAGCGAAAGACAGATTGAGCAAGGCTGAGCAAGCAGCCAAGGCAGCTCAGAACAACCCTTATCTCCAGCGTCTCATCGAAGACGAAGAGCTGCGCTCGAGCCTGCTCGCGGCCTATGGCGCCGCGCGCAACGCCTACGGGCGCATGAACAACGGCAAGCCGCCCACCAAGGCGCTGCTTGAAGATCGCAAGCTCCAGAACGAACTAAAGAGCGCTGTGGGCTCTTTGAAGGACGCTTCCAGCTCGCTGCGCGAACCACCGAAGAGCGCCCGGCGCAAACGCGGGATCGGACGTTCCCTGTTGCTGCTCACCGTCGGGGGCGTGCTCGCCATCGCTCTCAGCGAGGGTCTGCGCTCGAAGGTGCTCGATCTCCTGTTTGGAGCGGAGGAGGAGTTCGATTACAGCTCCTCGACCACCCCCGCCACGCCTGTCCCGGAGCCTGTGGCCGGCGGCTGAGCCGACCGCGGGATGTTTTGAGCATGAGTGTCGTAGACCTCACGACCGAGGAGAGCCGCCGCGTCGAGGGATCCGGCGCGGCCTCGCCTTCTGTCGCCACGCGATCGCTCTCTGGCGAGAAGGCAAAGAGGATCGTCGACGCGATGCGCTCCAGTGTGGCCCAGAGGGGCACTGCGGGCTCGACTTTCGACCATGTGTCCCGTGAGGCGGGCGTGTCGAGAGGTTTGCTTCACTACTACTTCGGCACCAAGGAGCAGTTGCTTGTCGAGGCTGTGCGCCGCGACTGCGAGCTGCGTTTGGAGCGGCTTGAGAGCCAACTCTCGGCTGCTCGAACGGCGGATGACTTCATCAACTTGATGGCTCAGAGCCTGCAAGACACCGTCAAGGAGGACCCTGACTTCGTGACGCTCGTCTTTGAGCTGTTCACGCTCTCTCGCCGCAACGCTGACATAGCTGCCGAGTACGCTGGCTTGATGCGCCGTACTCGCGAGCAGGTGGCGGGCATGCTCGCAGTTGCCCATCGCGAAGGGATCCTGCGCCTACACGCTGAGCCCGAAGCTGTGGCCGAGATCCTCTTCTCGCTTGCCGACGGCTTTGCATTGCGGATGCTCAGCGAGCCTCAACGCGACTTCGCGCCCACACTCGCAGCCGGCATCACCTGTGCGCGAGCGCTTCTGACCGACTGACAGCGCCGCCTGGGTGGCTGATGCCGGTGGCTCGGCAGCTGACAGTTCGTCTCGCGAGCGTTGCCTGACGACTGACGCTCCTATAATCGGCCGCCATGCCGATTTATGAGTACAGACGCCCGGACGGCACCACGTTCGAGCTACAGCAGTCCTTCAGCGAAGACGCCCTCAAGGTCGACCCCGAGACCGGCGTACCGGTGGAGCGTGTCCTACACGCGCCGGCTGTGCACTTCAAGGGCAAAGGCTTCTACAACACCGACTACGGCACCCGCAATCGTCAGCGCGAGACCGCAGCGGCGGCCGAGAAGTCTTCTCCTTCTGAGAAATCCTCCTCCGAGAAGTCTTCATCGTCTGAGAAGTCGTCTTCCTCTTCTGACACTTCCTCTTCCTCATCTGAGAAGTCCTCCGCCGCATCGGGCAAGAGCGACAAGAGCGCCGGCGCTTCCAAAGCGGGGGACAGCAAGCCGGTGGCCGCCAAGAGCTGAGTCGCCGGCGACGGGTTTAGTTGGTCGAGGTCGCGCCGTCTGGTCGGGGTAACAGTGTTTGCGGCGACGGGTTCTGTATGACCATGGCTATACAGAACCCGTCCGGTGAATAGCGAGTAGTCGGGGGGCCGCGGCAGGAACTAACACTCTGCGAGTTCTGTATCACTATGGCTATACAGAAGTCTGAAAGTAACAACCACCAGCCACGCCGCGCAGCAGATGAGCCCCGCCTGCCCGCCCGTCCGTCCCTGCTCAGCCGCTGAGAAAACGTGCGACTGCGGCGCGCTTGGCACCTTCGGAGACCGTCAGCCCCTGTCCTCCTTCGGGCAGCGTTATGGCGCCGGTGGGCTTGAGGACGTGCGTCGGCGGCGTGCCGCCCACGGCAAGTCCTCCGAACAGGCCCAGCAGCGTTGTTCCGCTCATGTCGGAGATGATCGCCGGCGGTGTGTTCCACGCGATGAGGGGTAGGCGGATGAAGCTGGACACGGACAGCAGACGGCTCTTCATTGAGTTGAATAGGGCCTGCTGGTGTTCCTCACGCTGGAGGTCGGTCTCGTTGGGGTGACACAGATTCTCGCGCGTGCGGGCAATCGCCAGGGCTTGCTTGCCGTTGATGTGGTGGGTGCCGGCGGGTAGGCGCAAGGTGTAGCCGCCGCGGATGAAGCCACCGTCGAGGCGCGAGACGATGCAGCTTCCGGTGTAGTCCACGCCACCCATGGCGTCGATCAGCTGGGGAAAGTTTTCGAAGTTGACTTCAACCAAGTGATTGATGGGTATGCCGAGCCAGTGCTTGATCACCGAGATCGACTCAGCTGCGCCGCCAAAAGCATGGGCGGCGTTGATCTTCTGCAGCCCATGACCGGGGATTTCGACGACTGTGTCACGAGGGATGGAGAGCCGCGCCGAGTGCCCGCCGCCGGTGCGGATCAACATGATCGTGTCCGAGCGTCCCGGTCCAGAGGTTTCGGCGCCCGGTTCCTTGCTGTTCTTCTGGCGGCGATCGGAGCCGAGCACCAGGATGTTGTTGACCGACGTCAGGGGGTAGCCGGCGGAGTCGAGAACGACGGCCACGTCCGAGGGAGGCGAGGTGCGGTTGAAGTGCGAGCTGACGAGGAACAGCACGAGCGACAGAGCGAGCCATGCCAACACCGCCAGCAAGAGACCCAGCAAGGCCCCTTTGGGTGTCGCCCAGCGTCGCCAGCGAGACAACCCGGCGACTCCACGCACGCCCCCTCTTGTATTGCGCAACACCCGCGCGCGCCGGGCACTGCGGCCCGGTGCTTGGCCTGGCGTGGGCGGCCGTCCGCGCTTGCCTGCTTCGCCTGCACGCTTCTGCTTCGGGACGTCGAGATCCTCTTCTCTTTCTCCCAGCAGCCTCCGTCTGGCGCGGTAGCGCGTGTACTGCGGAGGCTCTTCGCGGTCGTTGGGCATCGAAGGAACCTATTCGGGGAACATCAAGGGGACCCTATATTTGCCAGATGACTCCCACGGAGGCGCCAGTTGGGCGGTTGGTCGTGTGCCCCACCCCGATTGGCAACCTCGAGGATGTCACCCTACGCGTCCTGGAGGCCCTGGCAGAGGCGGATGTGGTGGCCTGCGAGGACACGCGCCACACAAAGGTACTGCTCGACCGCCACGGCATCTCTGCCCGATTGGTGAGCTTCCACGAGCACAACGAACGCGCTCGCGCGGATGAGCTCGCGGCGCGGATCCAGCGCGGCGAGATGGTGGCGCTGGTCTCAGACGCGGGCACGCCGCTGGTGTCAGACCCAGGCTTTGCACTGGTGCGCGCGTGTCTTGCCGACGGGCTGCCCGTGGAGGTGCTGCCGGGCCCAAGCTCGGTGCTGTGCTCCCTGATCGCCTCAGGCCTACCTGCCGACCGCTGGCGCTTCGTGGGTTTTCTCCCGCGGGCTCGCGGTGAGCTGCAACGTCTGCTGGCCGAGACCGCAGAGACGCTCGTTGCCTTTGAGTCACCGCGTCGCCTGCCTGCGACGCTGGCTGTGCTCGCCGCAGACGATCCCGGGCGTCCTGTGGCCGTATGCCGCGAGTTGACCAAGCTCCATGAGGAAGTGCGGCGTGGAAGCGCTGCGGAGCTGGCAGAGCACTACGCCACACATGCGCCGCGAGGAGAGGTGGTGCTGGTGTGCGGTGCTGCTCCCGCCGAGCGCGTGGCGCGCGAGGATGCGCTGGCGGCGGTGCGCGAGCTGGTGGAGGCCGGCGCAGAACAGCAGGAAGCCGCCGGGCCCGATCCTTACCAGCGCCTTGATCACGCCGTCCCAGCCGGTCGCACCGAATGCCCAGACGGCAACAGTCAGGCCGGCCACGGTCGTCAGCAATAGCCAGAGACGGACCGATTTCAGGCAGCCGCTC